>VGWI01000047.1 GCA_016873655.1 Lentisphaerota bacterium | reverse complement strand
CTGCCCGGATTCCCCGCCGGTGTCGAAATGCAGGTGTTCGGCGGTGACCGGCCGGTCTTCCTGCAGGCCCTGTTCATGGACCGGGGTTCGCCGGAATTCGACATCGCCTTTCAGCAGTTTGCCGCCGCCCCGGTCCGCGTGGACTGGAAGGGATGGAAGGTGTGCCGTTTCCCGGCCCCGCCCCTCCCCCCGCTGTACGCCGCGGAACGGGGTAATCCCTTCTATTCGCCGCGCTATCCGCTGAACCTGGTACTGACGGCATGGACCGAGGACGGCCGGTCCGCCGTTATCCGGGTGGACCAGATCAAGGTCAGCACGCACCTGCCGAAGAAAGATGAACTGGTCGTCGAACTGGAGTATCCAGACGAGACCATGCTGCACCTTCCGGGGGCGCCGTTGAAGGTGCTCCTCGCCAATCTCTCGTCCGAACCGATGGCGCTGGATGCCAGGTACCGGCTGACAACCCCCGTGGGCTTGACGGCCGGCGAAGGTGTGTGCAAGACGACGCTGGCGCCCGGCGCCCGTCTGGCCTTCACCCTTGTTGAGAAGCTGAGCGAGGGGTTCTATCAACTGCGCATGGATGGACTCCCCGAGGGGCGCACCTTCGACGCGGATGTGCAGGCGCCGAACCGGGCGCGCTATTTCGGCGACGCGCTGATGGCCCGTCTGTCCGACATCAAGGGCCTGAACGCAGACCTTGGGCTGACGGAAAAGCGGATCAACCTGGACTGGGACACCGCCGAGCCGGTACCCGACCTGCATCATCACGAATGGTTCCGCCGTTACGCGGCCGCCGAATCCGACGACGGCACCTACGAGGTTGTTCCGATCGTCGGGTATGCCGCTGACTGGGCCGGTCCGGAGAAGCAGGCGGCGGTGGAGGACGGCACGTACACCCGTGACGTCGGCAGCTACATGCAGGTGCCGGTGCGTATGGCGGACTGGGATGCGTTCATGCGCACGGTCGGTCGGGAGCATGCCAAAGATTCAAAGAAGTGGGTGTTCTGGCAGAGCCCTGACATGCAGGAGTCGAACCCCATCTACCTGCCCCCGGAGAGATATCGTCTCATGTTCGATATCTTCCATCGTTGGATTTCGCTGTACAACCCGGATGCCTGCGTGATTGCCGGCGGGTTTCGGTTCGACCGTGTGCTGGGCTACCTGAACGGGATGCCTGAACCGCATACGCTGCCTTTTGACCTGTTCGAGGTCCGCGTGAATCCCGGCAGCGTCTCGGTGGAAGAGGTGCAGTTGGAGGATTTCCTGGAGGAACTGGGGGCCAAGCTCAAGCTGGCGGAGACGGGCCGGAAGGTGTCGGTTGTCGAACTGGACTGGGTGACAGATGACCAGTTTGGGCTGCTGCCTCAGGCGGCGTACCACGTCCGGGCCGCGATTCTGCTGCACGCCGCAGGCGCGCTTCCTCACCAGTTCTCCAGCGCGAACAAGTTTGGAACCAAGGACGGGTTTGGCTTGCTGTTTCACCCGACGTACGGGAACAGCTCCATCCAGAACCAGCGCGTTTTCTACGTTCCCAAGCCTGCCTATTTCGGTCTGATTGAAGCGCGCAAGATGCTGGCTGACCTGGAATACCTCAAGCGGGTCCACCTCGCCGACCGGGACCCGCTTGCCAACCGGGCCTATTTGTTCAAATCGAAAAACGGAGGCATCTGCGCCGTGATCTGGCGGGTGACCGGCGCGCAGGCCTATCAATTGCCGGCGGAGTGGAAGTCCGCCGCCGCGGTGGATGCGTTTGGCATGCCCGTGGCGCTCGACGAGTCCCTGCCGGTCGGGCCGCTGCCGCTGTTCCTGCGTTTCGCCGACCTCCCGGTCGATCGGGTGGCGCACGGACTGCGGAACCTGCAGCCGTTGGATGGCGACGATTCGCATGACCTGATTCTCGATGTGCTCGTGGCGGATGCCGCGTCCGTGGAGGCCACCGAATATAAGGCGACCGGCGGTGACAGGATCGTGCGTCATCCCGGCCGCGTCTACGGCGGCGAAGGAGTCTTTGAAGGATTTCGTGAGAACGTCACCGAAGAGCGGTTTGCCTTCACGCTGGACAAGGCCGGTGACGTGCTCATGAGCAGGCTCTGGTACCTTGACGCCGCCGGCGACACGAACCGGACGATGCGGGTTGTTCTCAACGGGGGGAGCGCGCAGACCAACAACCTGGCGCCCGCCCTGGGGCTGGCGTCCACCAACAATGTCGACAAGGTCTACGTGTCCGGGCCGCGGCGTTCCGCGTTTGTGTTGCGCGGGTGCCGGGCGGGCCGTAATGAGGTTGTCCTGCACCATAACGCGCCCACGCCGTCCGGCGGATTCCGCCTGACGCGCATCCGGGACGGGCGCGTGGATCTGACGTCCTGCGGGCCGCTGGCTTGCCTGGATTCCGGCGTCCCGGTTCAGGCTTTCCGAAATGCGGCCGGCGTAGCCATGTCCATGGGCAAGAAGTCGTACGCATCTGGGCTCGGGTGCATGGGGCAAACTGCGCTAGAATATCCGCTGAATAAGCAGTTCTCGAAGTTCGAAGTGACGGTCGGGATCGACACCATGGCGAAGGGCAGGGGGTCCGTCGTGTTCCGAATTCTTGTCGACGGCGTGGAGCGGAAGACATCGGGCACGATGACCGGAATGACCATTCCCAAGACGCTTATGGTTGAAGAACTGGACGAGGCCGAACGCCTGTTGCTCTGGGTGGACGAGGCGGGTGACGGTCCCGACAACGATCTGGCCAACTGGGCCGATCCCATTCTGCACGTGAAGGAGACGAAGTGAGGTGTCAGGTGTCAGGTTCCTGAAACCTGAACCTGAAACCTTGAGGAGGACCGATCATGAGAATGTACTTTGCCATATGCATGAGGGTCGGTATTGCCGTTGCCCTCGCCGCGGCTTTCCTGGCCGCGCCTTCCGCGCGCGCCGTGACTGGCGGCGGCTGGCTTCAGACGGGGGTCCGCAAGGAGATCAAGCTGTTTGACGGCCGCACCAAGGCGGCCGGCCGCGAGGATGAGATCGATCGGCGCGGCAAGATCGTCATTCGCCGGCTCCGGCCGCAGTGCCATTCGGACTGGAGCAACGATCCCACGGCTTTGCCGTATCTGTTCTATCAACTCTCCACGCGTACCGATGGAATGGTCCCCAGTTACGTGGACAACACCGGGCTGGATATTGTCAGCGAAGAGATATTCCAGTATCCGATCATCTACTTCACCAGCCACTTCTCGTTCAACTTCACGGACGAAGAGGTGCTGAATCTCCGGAAGTATCTCGAACGCGGCGGAACGTTGTGGCTGGACGACTGCACGGGGTGCGGGCCCTTCATGGAGTCGGTACCGCAGAACGTCCAGCGCATTGCGCCGGGTTCGGAGATGAAGCAGATGCTGCGGGAGACACCGGAATTCTTCGACCTGTATAACCTGGTGTATCCCTTCGACGGCGTGCCCCAGGTCGGCAAGGAGCAGTTCTGCCGACCGCTCCAGGCCGCGTACGTGCGGGGCCGCCCGGCGATCATCTTCTGCCCGAACGACTACGGTTGCTTCTGGGAAATTTCCACGCCGCCGACCGCCCTGAATCCGATGGGGGAAGGCGCCCACGGTTACCTGGACGAAGGCGGGTTCAAGGTGCGCGACCTCGTCTACGCGTTTTCCATCAACTGGCTCTTCTACACACTAACGCATTAGGATTGATGATGACGAAGCGAAGATTCAAGGTTACGGCCCTGGCGACGGCGGGTTTGCTGGCCATTGGCGCGGCGCTGGCCCAGATGGCGGCGCAGGATCCGGCGGCGGCAGGCATAGTCGTTCGGATCGTGGCGGCGGATATGCCGGACCGGCTGATCAGCGATCTGGAAGCCGTGGCGTCGGTGGAGGATCCGAACGTCAACACGATCGTGAGGACGGATCATGCGGCGCGGTCGATCGGGGATGACGCAACCCTTTGGGTACGCGGCGCGCGCATCGACGGCACCAACACCTTCGAGCGGTATCACCGGGGCACGTTTACCTACCGCAAATCGGAGCTGGAGTTTGCCCCCGGGAAGTTGACGGTAGGCGAACACGTTATCGATCCGGGCGGGCACGTGTTCCGCGTGGAGCAGGATGGGACGCTTTCCTCAACGGATCCGGACATTTCCATCGAGGGGCGAACGGTTACCCTGAAGGCCTACCGGATCGAGATCATGAGCGTGGACGCCAACAAGTCGGGTCCGCCGGAGACCCGTCTGCTGGGCCGGACGCTGAACGTGTACGAATTGCTGCCGGGTTTTGACCCCGCCTCAAGCTCGTTCGACGAAGCGCGCACCGCCAACGCGCTGAGCCATTTCCGCAATTTCTCTCCCCTGCGGGTCTATCTGCCAGCGAACACGAACAAGCAGGCCTACCTGCTCCAGCCTGGGATGCAGGCCTTTCGCGTCCTGCCGGGCGGGGCGGTTGAACTGGATCGAGGCGATGTGCGTGGAATCAAGGCCGATGGCTCGCGGATTCTCCTGTCGTACCTGACGTATTCCGCCTGGGTACGGACCAAGACCGCGCTGGGCGCGAGCTTTGGCGGGGCGCCGATTCCCCGGACGGAAGCGACGCCTGCCCGCATACGCGTGGGGCCCACCATCGGCGACCCGGTCTTCCAGGCCGGCATGCAGGGGCTGGCGCCGTCGTTCGGGTTGACGCTCTCCGGGGATACGGACCGGTATCCAAACAAGTTCATGGTGGCGGACAACACGCTGAATCCCATGCACGTGCGGCTGATGGCGCTGGAATCGGGCGCGTGCATTTTCGAGCGCGGCGGCCCGGCCGTCGCGCGCCTGCAGTACCGGGAAAACTATATGACCTTGACACCGGGGGGTGTTCGGAACGCGCCCGTGTTGATCGCGGCGTTGAACGCGGCCAGGAACAAGAGTCCGGTCGCCAAGGATGACCGCCGGGCGGCCCTGGTCCGACGTGTGTGCGAGTACCTGCTCGGCGGCATGACCGCCGCGGACAAGGACGCGGTGTCGGCCTGGCTTGACCGGCAGGCGACCGCAACCGGCAGTGCGCTCTTGAACGATGCGCTCCCGCTCGTGGCCCGGATCAATCAGTTGCTGAACGATCGCGTATTTTTTGACCAGAAGGCGCTTGACGATCTGAATCCGGACCAAGCCCTGCGCGCCGAGGCCGCGAGCGCGGCAACGCTGAAGGACGATCAGCTTCAGCGGTTGAACTGGCGCCTGCTGGAGCTTGTCTTTCCGGGTGTGTTTGCCCCGCCGCCCGCCGAAGCTCCGGCACGGCCGCGGGTCCGTCTGGCGTATTCCCCGTTCGATCCCATCCACTACACCAGCCGGTCGTGGACCTTCTTCGGCGCCCAGTCATGGGAAGGAGACACGCTGACCTTTCAGACGCCGGACGTCCCGTACGGGTTCTACATGTTCCGGGTCATGCTGTTCGGGCCGGACGACAAGGATTCCCTGTCACCACTGATGGCGGAATTCTCCGCATGCGTCATAGAGCCGAAACAGGAGGGTACCGCATCCTTCGTCAGCAACAAGGGGCGCGACGCCTTTGTGTCCGGCGAGACCATCCGCCTGCAGGCCGTGTTGCGGTCCCGCGGCGCGCGGCCGGCCGGCCGCCGGACGCTGGTTCTGAAGCATCCCAACGGTCGCGAAGACCGGCTCGCCATGGAGGATTCGGGCAGCGCCTGGGCCAGCCAGCCGCTGAGCATTCCGGACAGCATCACCCGCCGTTTGGTCCCCGGTCGCTACGAGCTGACCATGACGGACCTGCCGGCGGGCATTGCCTGCTATCCCTTCCGGTTCGACATGGCGCCGCCACGGGAAAGCCTGTTCCGGATGATCAAGGCGAGCAAGTACACGCACGAAACCTACGCGATCCTGGGGTCGCAGAGCGGGGAGGAGCGGATCGACCTGGACCGGGCCATGGCGTCATTGGCGGAGCTGGGGTACAACCGTTTTGACTACCACACCTACAGCGACGACCATCACTTCCGGAAGGGTGACATGCGCGCCGTGCTGGCCGAAACCGACGAACGGTTGATGCCGCCGGCCGCCATCTACCTGCCGTCCGGCAGAGACCAGATCCTGAACGCCTGTGTCCGATACGGCCTGGAGTACGGCGATGTGCTGCATGGCTCGGGCGACAATGAGATCCCGCGCTACATTGACGGCTACATCAACGCCGGCGAGCGCTGGATCCGGCGCGAGGTGACATCCATGCGCCATTCGCCGGCCTACGACGGCCAGTATCTCTACGAGGAAGCGTATGAGCGCGGCCTGGTGGGCGTGCCGATGAAGCACGACAGTTTCTTCCCCGCGTGGCGGCTGAAGCGGGCGGCGGATGTCTTTACCAACATGACGCCCAACCGCATTCGCGCCGATGTGAGCCGGAACGTGGCCTTGCTGAAGACCGCGCCGGCCAAGTGGGATCCCCAGGCGCTGGAACGGTTCCTGGAATTGCGCAAGTGGGAGATGAACGGGTGGGGCGATTTCAACACGCGCCTGGCCTCGGCCGGCCGGGACCTGCTGCCCCGGGCACGGATCGGCACGTACCACTGCAGTTTCATGTTTGTGCAGAACGGCTACGGGGCCGTGTGCTCGGCGACCGATTTCGACAACGGCTATCATCCCGACGTCTTCGAGAACCTGGAGATTGCCTCGTGCCAGCACTATCACGACGGGCCGACCATCGGCTATTGGACGCATTCGCCGATCATGATTCAACTCCTGCGGGATTCCCCCGCAAGCCAGAAGCGCCTCGTCTGGGCCAATATTTCGATGAACCCGGACCAGCGCACCCTGAGTGACGGGCAACTGCAGCGCCAGATGGCCTTCGCCATGCTGACGCAGGGCGCGGATGGAATCTCCACCTTCCACATGCATGAAACCTTTGCGGATCAGCCCAACCCCAACATGATCAAGAGCAAGGAAACCATGCGGTTGCTGAACGATCAGATCCTGGCGCCGTTCGGCGAAGTGTATTCGCGCGCCACAAAACCGGGCTATCTCAAGGTCGGCATCGTCAACACGCTCGCGCAGCTCTCCATGAGCGAGTTCAAGGACATCCGGACGGCCAACCAGCTCGAAGAGCTCTGGGTGGCCTGCTGGCGGCTGGGCTATCCGGCGGTCTTCCTGCGCGAGGGCGACCTGCAGAAGCCGCTCGACGGCTACGAGCTGATTTTCGTGCCCGGCATTCGCTTCCCCGGCGAGCTGACGGCTGCGATGCGCGAGCAACTGGGCACCGCAATCAAGCGGGGCTGCAAGGTGGTCGTGGAGCGCGACAGCACGCTCGACGCCGAGCTCGAAGGCGTGACCAAGATGGCCGACTTCGACCTGATGAACTTTTTCTACGGCCCCGGCTACAACGTGGCGGGCTACGACGCCGAGCTGGACATGGTGTTCAACAAGTCCCAGGCCTACACCGATTATCTCAGGTCCCGGATGGTCGAATGGGGCATCGAACCCGCCGCGCGCGGCCCGTTCAAGATGGGGCCGAACTGGCGCGACGGCGGCGATATCCAGTACCTGATCATGTCCAACTACGAGGATCCGGACTACGGGCAGACTGCCAGCGATATCATGTCCAAACCGGTGTACATGCCGCTTGCGGTTCCGGCACGCCGCGGCGAAGTGGCCTACGATCTGCTGGCCCGAACCGAGCTGCCGGTGGTCACGACCAACGGGCGGGAACGGGCCGTGGTGCTGGATATGACGCGTGTCCAGGGCGCGCTCGCGGCGTTCCTTCCCGAGAAGATCGGCGCGCTGCGGGTGACCACGCGGCGCGACACCTCCGGCGTGTCGGTGTTGCTGACGGGCACGCTCATCGGTGAGTCGGGCAAACCCCTCTCCGGAGTCTTCCCGGCGCGGATACGCCTGCTGGACGGAAAGGGGCGGCCGATTTTCTCGATCTACCGTGCATTGGACTCCAAGAGCGAGTTCGAGCTGGCGCTTCCGCTGACCTCCGGCAACGATGGCGGGGTTGCGGTGGAAGTGGTGGAGAACATCTCCGGAAAATCCTGCCGGGTCCCGATCGAGGTCGTGTCCGTCGCGGAGCCGGCGTTGCGCCTGGAGGAGACCGCCGCCCCCTACGTGCCGTATCCTGCCGAGGTTCAGCGGTTCCTGCAATCCAACACCAATGCCCTGCTGGTGCTGGGGCGCGGCATGGAGCGGTCGAAGAAGGAAGTGGACCGGCTGGTTGCCGGATTGAGCGCGAAGGGCATCAAGGTGGCCCTGACGCCGGAGAATCGCGTCTGGCGGGTTGTCACGCCCAGTTCCGGTATCGCGGCGGATCCCTATGCCGACGGTTTCCACTACTGGCACGGCGGCTACAAGGGACAGGATCCCGGGTCGATGGAGCCGCGCACGATCGTGAACAGCCCGTTGATCATACTAAGCGCGTCGCGCGGTTCACTGCTCCTGAACAAGCTGGTGGATAAGGGTTTCGTGACGGAGAGCCCCGTCGGGGAAGCGGGACTGCCGGTGCAGCCGACGATTCAGGTGGCATCGCGCGGCCTGCACTGGAAGCATGACACGCTGCTGCTTGTGGCGAACGACGCCGAGGGCGTGGGCCGCGCCGTCAGCCGGATACTGGAAGATCCCGCCCTGACCGGGGCTTCCCGCGCTGCTGAAGCCCGGTCGCGTCCGACCTACGGTCAACCCGAACAGCACGAGGGCCGCGCGACGGTCGAGCAGAAACCGGCGACGAGCTTCATGGGCAACAACGAGTATGTTATCGACATGAAGTTCGATGCCGCCGGCAATACCTACGCCATCACGTGGGGACACGGCGACAATCTTTACTCGCTTGATCCGCAGGGGAAGCTGCGCTTTTCGAGGCGCCTGCCCGAGATGGGGCCCTGCCGTCTGGATATCGATACGGACCGCGTCGTGGTCTTCACCGGCTACGGCAGCCGGCTCTACCAGGTGGCCTTGGATGGGACGCCCATTTCCCAGGCACGATTGACCCTGGATCCCGGCGTTAACCACAAGGGGCCGACCTACCGGGAACGCTACACCGCCGATCTGCTCCGCCACGGCCTGAGCCTCAACGAGGAGCTGTTCCGCTATTCCTATACCCCCGGAAGACAGCTCATCGCGTACTATGAGCCGCTGCTTGAGAAGATGCGCGTGCTGGACCGCGACTACAATCCTGTCGCCGTTTGGAATGGCGAGGCCCGCACGGACGAGGATGGCAACGTCAGCCACGGAAGCCTGGGGGCCTATGTCTGCAGTCCCGACGGCACGCGGCTGGCTCAGATCGAAGACGGGAAGCTGGTCCTGCGCGACCTGACTGATCCCAAGGTGCGAAAGCTGGCAACCGCTCACGGCGCCGAGCCGCTGTCGTGGCGCCAGGGCGATCCAGGGCCGACCGCGGGCCAGACGCGCTTCAACGAAAACCTCCAAGTGATCGGGCGGGATCCCCGCGCGCCGGCCGACGCCAAGTTCGATCTGGGGCGTGTGGGTGGCTTGATTCCCGATGGCAAGGACCTGCGCCTCGTGCGCGTAATGACGGACGGGGAGCGGGAAGTTTCGAGGCTTGGGCCATTTCCGTGGATGCCGACTTTCGTGCAGGCCAGTCCGGACGGCCGGTTCATCGTGCTGTTGGACGAGTACTGGAACGTGTTCGTGCATGACGCGGAAACAGGCAAACGCAGCGGGCAGGCCGTCCTTCCCGAAATGGGTTTCGTGCTGAAGTTCACGCCGGATGGCCAGGCGTTCATGGTCGGCGGCCTGCGGGGCGCCGTGATGCGCTTCGATATGAAGGCCAACCTGCTGTGGAACACGTCGCTGATGCCGCACAATCAGAGCTTGAAGCGGGCCGAATTCCCGAACGTGGACACGTCGATTCCGGACCATACGGAAAAGCTCTTTGCGCCGCTGGCGGATGAACCAGGCCAGTTCGACACGCTGGTGACCATGGACCGCAGCCGCCTGGAGAACGGCGATTTCGAGGGGGACGGCGGCTGGCAGATCGACACGAACGCCGCGCCAGCGGCAACCGGCGTTGTGTATGTGGACGGCGGCCGCCAGGGCAAGCGCTGCCTCAAGGTCGGGGACGTGACTGTGCAGCAGACGGTCGAAGGCCTCATCGGGGACCACTTCACGTGGGTGCTGGAGTTTTACCGCCGCAGCGCGACGCCTGACAAAGCGGTGAAGCTGATGGCCGGCCTTGGCGTGGAGAACCGGCATCCGGACAGCGTCGTGCGCGTCCTGGATTGCCGCAAAGATTGGGAGTTTACGCGCCTGACGCTGAAGAGCGGCGGAGCGCCGACAGCCCTGCGCGTGGGCTTCCAGGGGCAGGGCGGGGATGTGCTCGTGGATGATGTGACCCTGCGGCGGATTCGCTTCCCCAGCGTCAACCACATGCTGCATCCGCCGGTGTACGACGTGGAACCCATCGTGTTGAGCAATCCGCTCTACTACCGGTTCTACAATCCGCTGGGTCTGCTGCGCGAGCAGATCCCGAATGTCGTGCTGGCGCAGCGGCCCGAGCAGATCGCCGACGCCCTGCTGTGCGACTCCTTCCTGCAGAACGGCAGGGTCAACGAAATCAGCAGCGACTGGTACCACTCCTACATCGCCGGCAGCGACACGCTGGTTTCGCTCGGGATCAAGGAGCCGCGTTGGATTTCCATGGTGGCGGTCTACTTCAATGCGTACGACGAAGAGAATACCACGCGTCATTTCGACGTCTACGTGTCCGACGTGGAGCAGAAGAAGGTGACGCGCGTCGCCGCGGTGCGCAATAACCGCAGCCTGTTCCGGCTGGTGAAGTTCCCCGCCCGCCGGGCTGATGAAGTTCGGGTCGTTCTCGTCAATACGCTGCCGCGCCAGCGAACGTTGACGGAGGTGGAAGTCTACGGGCCGTTGTCCGGCGACGAAAAGCAAGGCTTTGTGGACGAGGAGGGGCAGAACACGTACATGGGGTCGTTCGCCCGGGTGGAGAAGCGGAGGACGCCGCTGGCGGCGGAATACCTGGCGATGAAAATCTGCGGTTCGAGCCCCGTGCCGCGCTGGGCCACGCCGGTCTCGCAACTCATCATGTCGGAGCGAAACGTGTATCTCTCCCGCGCTCTGGGTTTCAATCAGCGCGTGTCACTGGATGCCAAGTCGCTGGACTCGCCGGCGGTGTCGTTCCGTACGGGCGGCATGGGATTCGGGCCGGTCGCGACGTTGTACGGCGGGGCGTTGCTCAAACCGGGGACGGACGGGAAACTCTGGTGCATCGATCCGGGTTCCGGCCGCTCGTTCTGGTCCACCGACCTGGGTGATCGGCTCACTGGAAGCCCGGTTGTCATCGGGCCGGACGTGTACATGGCCACGGACGCCGCCAGACTCTACACCCTCGACATCGCCAGCGGCGCGTTGCTCGGGGAAACCGAGCTGTCGGGGCCGGTTTATGGTTCGGTGGCCACGGACGGAAAGAACCTGTTCATGATTTCCTCGGACGGGCGTCTGCACAGCATCCAGGCCGGCGGACGCGCGATGTGGAGCGTCGAGGTCGCGCCCTACACGGACTCGACGCCTGCCGTGGACAGCGGCACGGTGTACATGGCCGACCAGAAAGGGACGGCCAGGGCCGTCCGGGTCGCCGACGGCAAGGTGCTGTGGTCCCATGAGCTTGGCAGCGAATTCGGCCGTTGCCCGGTGGTGTTGCCCGACCGCGTCGTGTTCGGTTGCAGCGACGGACGCCTGACGGCTCTGCGACGCAGCAATGGGGAGAGGCTCTGGCAGACGCAGCTTAGAACGCGGTTTCTCCGGTATGATCCGGTGCCGCTCCTGATCGATGTGCCCGGCAAGCCAGCCGTGCCCGGGAGGCCCGGGATTCCTGCGAAGCCGGCAATTCCCGCGCAGCCCGAAGTGCCCGCGACGGCTACCTCGCCCGCGGTGCCGGCGGTGCCGGAACAGCCTGCCGTAGCCGGCGTACCGGCCATACCGGCCGTACCCGCCGTTCCGGCAGGGCAGACGACCGTCCTGCTGTGCATGGACGAGGGGAAGCCGGTGCTGATCGGCTTGGCCGATGGCCGGCCGACGGTACAGCAGGTGGTGACGGGATCCGTGCAGAAGGACGGGAATTTCAAGCCGGACGGCAAGGCGCCCGGGATCGGCGAGCTCACAGCCCCGATCAGTTACTACAAGGGGTACCTCGCCTTCGTGCCGATCGACGGCGACTCGACCGCGGTTCCCATGTACAACGACAGCCGGTACCACAATATGGGAAGCGGCGCGGCGTTCCTCTTGAAGCCCAGGGGAGACGCGGCTGCCGCGGCGGCCGCCGGTCCGCGCGGCATTGCGCGCCTGAGCAAACCCGTCAAGATCGACGGAGTCATGGAAGAGGACGAATGGGGCAAGTCGTTGTTCTCCATCGGCGGCCCGGAAGACATCTTCCCGACGGACCGTCGCGCGCAGGGGGCGAGCGACGGGGCGACGACCTGGAGCGGCTACGACGACCTGGGCGCACGAGTCTATCTTGGATGGGACGATGAGGCGCTGTACATGGCCGTCAAGGTGGAGGACGACCGGCATTTCAACGCGCAACCCCGCGACACGATCTGGAACGGTGACGCTATGCAGATGGGGCTTGCCGCCGGGAAGACGCACTGGAACCTGGCTCTGGCTTTGACGGAAGGCGGCGTGGTGTTCAGTCAGGTCGAGGGCGCCAAGGACAAGGATCTGGAGAAGACGGCGGGGTTCTCCGTGAAACGAGAGGGGAACCAACGTCAGACGTTTTACGAGATGCGACTGCCGTTAGCGGATCTCGGCCTGAAACCGGGCGACGAATTCAACCTCAACGTTTGTGTTCTGGACGACGACAATGGCGACGGTCAACGGTACTGGCTCCAGACTTCGCCGGGTCTCTTGGGCCTTGGTCCGCGAGATCTGCCCCCTGGCAAAGCCGCCGAAAAGGTCTACCCGCGTTTTGTTTTGGAGGGGAAGTGAAGGGTAGGTGTGCCGGCCTCGTGTTCGTTGTTGGCGCTGTGCTGACGGGTGTAGCGGCGTCTGCTGCTGACCACGGGCATTCTGTCGCGCATGCTGATGGCGACCAGCAAGAGGCCAACCGCCGCATCCGGGATCTGGTGCACGCAGCCAACGCCGGCCAACCGACAGCAATCCTGGCATTCAACGCAGCCGGGCTTGGCATGGCGGCTCTGTGGTCCGCTGCCGACCTCATGGATCTTGACCGTGAAGAGCATCGGGCTCCCTTTCTCCTGTTGGCGGAACACGCGGCCGTGTCGCGAAGGTATCACCGCGAGTTGCTGCGTCTGTATGATCCACCGGCATACCGTGCGTTCTATACCCCTGCGGGAACCAACCTTCAGGCGATCGTGGGCCGGGCACTTCGGTGGAAAGATCCGCCACGAAATATGCCGGAGGCCGTGGTCATGGCCGCACCGGAGTCGGCGCTGGCCTGGCTGACCGCGCAGAGCAAGGGAAAACCGACGAATCCCGAACTTCTGCTCGATATTCTCGAAGCATGGGGCACGACCATCGGAATCGGACGGGAACGCCAGTACATACCTCAACTGCGCGCGTTGGCCGCACAACTTGTCGCCAATGAGGACATCCGAACTGACGATACGCTGCTTCCTGGTGTACTGCGTTTTGCGCGTCCACTCAGCGGCAGCGAGGCGGTCGAATCTCTTGCATCCCTTGCAGCCCATCCCGCCGATAATATTCGCATTGCCGCCGTGGCGGCTCTCGGTTTGGTCGGGGATGAGTCTGCATTGCGGGCACTGCTCGCCTGGGTGGAGAGCGAACGCACGCCCTCGGTCCAGGCCAAGATAGCTGAAGCACTGGGGCGCTGGCCTGACCATCCCGAGGCCGGCGCCGCATGTCTGAAGCTGTTTGAGAGGGCGACCGAATCGACGGTTCGCCGCTCCGTTCTTTACGCCGCGGCATCGTCGAAGTGGCCACAGCGAAACGGGCTGATTCACCAGGCACTCAAGATGAAGGACTCCATGCTGCTGGGCGCAGCGCTTGCGGCCGAACCTGTTCCGGATATCGAGCAGGAACTGATGAGGTTGCTGGGGACCTGGGACGGGAAGACGCCTGAGCCGGCCTTGATCGACGCACTGGCCGCCTCACGCGTCCAGGCCGCGGTACCGGTGCTCGTCGAGGCCCTGGATCGCGAATCGAACATCGCCATCCGACTCAAGCTGATCTTTGCCCTGGAGAAGATCAAGGGAACAACAGCCGAACAGGCGCTGCTGGAAACGCTCGAGGAGACTGATGACGAGCTTGAGGCCGAACACCTGGTCTCAGTAATCGGCCGCCTTAAGCTGTCGGCGGCCATCCCGCATCTGGGCCGTCTGGCCCGGAACGAGGCTGTCCCCATGAACGTGCGGGTAATGGCAATCTGGGGCTTGGGCTGCATGCCCGACGAATCGGCCAGCGCCGAGATCGAGCGGATAGACGCCGCGTTTGCCGAGCTCTTCGCGGTGACCGAGGCCGACCGTGCCGACTGGGACAAAGCCTTCCACCTGAGCGTCGCCAAACCGCACCTGCTGCTGGCCCGCTACCGCATGGGATCGGCCGCCGCCGGCGAGGAAATCAATTCGATGTTTGCGAACGACGGGCCAGTGGTGCAGAGCGTGCTCCTCCTGGGGATACTCGAGCAGAAGGCCGACCACCCCATCATCGAAAAGGGGCTCAAATCGAACGAATTCTTTGTCCTCTGTGCGGCCCTCGCCGCCGCGCGCGAGTCGAACCCCGGGAAATACCGCCCCCGCATCCGTGAACTGGCCGCGTCGCCCTTCATCCAGGCAGCGGCCTCTGTGCGTGGAGAGACCTGGAATCTGCACAAGTTGCTGGAGAGTCCATGAAGCGCGAATCGAGAACCGTCCTGTTGTCTTGTCTGGTGATGGCCATGGTATTCTCTGCTGCACAGGCGCACGAGTCGCCCGTGGAGCGGGTTGGACGGATGCTTCGGATTTGGACGGATGGCAGCCGGTTATGGCTCCGCTACGAGGCGGAGTACAGTGAACGCTCGGTTCTGCTGGAATTGCACGCCATGGACGCCAACGGGGATGGGGCCATCCAAAATGAGGAACAGACCGCATTTCTGACTACAAAAGCAAATGCGCTTGCCGAACATTTTCGCGTTCGTATCGGCGACGCAAGCCTGACCCCGACCCACGCCGGCCCGGTCGTTCTCAAGCGCGACTGGCGTCAGATCTGCGATTTCAGCGTCCCCATCACGGATGTCCCCGCCGGCACTAACGACCTGCGTTTAACTATCCAGGGCATGCACGTGCAGCCCGGGGAATTTCAATGGACAATTGGGCGAGGCGAAAAGGAGGACGGCCCGATTCCATCAGAAGGAAAGGCCAGTCTGAGCGCAAGAAAGGCGCAGCCGGCGGCCCATAGTGCAAACCGGAAACAGGATTGCATCGAACTCGATTTTACTCTCATAACAGCGCCGATTGCCTCTATCCGTTGAGACGGTGAGGCTAATATGGGGAAAAACATGCGAACGGTCGAACTCAATGATGGATGGCAGCTTCTGGAAAAGCCATTGGATCAAGCCGCGGGGGCGTCGCTACCCGCCGATTCGGAATGGGCTTTCGCGATAGATGCTGTAGTACCCGGGGAGGTACACATGGATTTGTTGCGGCACGGCAAGATCAAGGAGCCGCTGTTCGATCGCAACGCTCCGGATTGCGCCTGGGTCGAGGACCGGTACTGGTGGCACCGACGCACCTTCGTGCATGGTGGCGACAACGGGGTGCGCGCGGAACTGGTTTGTGAGGGGCTTGATTATGCCGCCGTGGTATGGCTTAACGGCAAGGAGATCGGGCGCTCCGCCAACTCTCTTATCGCGCATCGCTTTGACGTAACCCATGCGTTGCGGGAAGGCGCGAACGAGTTGGTCATTCGTCTCGACGCAGGCGTTGCCGAGGCGAAAAGCAAGCCCCTTGGGAAATTTGGCCGGGGCACCCACGAGAGCATCTGGGTGCGCAAGTCGGCTTTCACGTTCGGATGGGACTGGTCGCCCCGACTGGTCAACTGCGGCATCTGGCGTCCGGTCCGCCTCGACATTCTGGACGCGGTGATATTGCGCGATGTGTGGGTGCGTACGAACCTGGCCGGTGGAGACGGGGCGGTGGTTACGGTCGTGGCTGAGGTCGAGAATGCCACCCATGCGGCGGTGGATGCTTCGCTCGCCATCGACATTCCTGGCATTGGCCGGCGCACGGTGGAAATCAAGGCGGCCGCGCCCGGAAGTAATCGCGTGGAAACGCTATTCGAAGTTGCAGACCCCTGCCTGTGGTGGCCGCGACCGCTGGGTGAGCCGCATCGGTACGGCCTCCATGTGGAGCTGACTTCCGGCGGCTCGACATGCGGCGTCAGGGACCTGCGCTTCGGCATTCGCGAGATCAGGCTTGCCGAGGAGCCCCTGGCCGGCGTTCCGGGCGGGCGATCGTTCAACTTCGTGGTCAACGGAGAGAAGTGCTTTATCAACGGCGCCAACTGGGCGCCATTGGATTGCATCATCGCGCGAGTGACGCCAGAGAAGCGGGCCTCGGTCCTGTCCCAGATCCGGGACGCCAATCTCAACATGCTGCGCGTGTGGGGCGGGGGGATCTATGAAGAAGACGACTTCTACGAGTTCTGCGATGCCAACGGCATCATGATCTGGCACGATTTCATGATGGCCTGCTTCATCTATCCCGGTGACGATGCCGATTTCAGGGCTGCGCTCTCCGCGGAGGTCGAGGCCGTGGTGCCGCGTCTGCGTAACCATCCTTGCATTGCGCTCTGGTGCGGCAGTAATGAGTCCGACTGGGCCTTCGATAACAACTGGTACGCCGGCTGCCAGTCGAACACCAGCAAGGTGCTTGAGCATGAAATGATTCCGAATCTGATTAAGCGGCTGGATCCTGACCGGCCCTACCGGCCGACCAGCCCGTGGGGAGGGGAGGATGTGAACGACGAAGACCAGGGCGATCAGCACTGGTGGTCGATCAGCATTGCGACCGGCGGCAACGACACGATCGACTACCGCAATTACCGGCGCGCGCACTGCACGTTCAATTCGGAGTACGGCTACTTCGGAATGCCATCGATTGAGTCGATCCATGATTACCTCCCCGAGAATCAACGCCGCGTCGACTCGGAGGGGTTTCGCTTTCACACCAACCGTCATGGCTTCGCGGAGAAGGATCAGAAAGGCGGATTGAAAGCCTTTGCGGCGATCGATCTGCTGGCGGGCGACTCATCGGCCATGACGCTTGAAGAACTGGTTGAAGCGTCACAGCTTTTGCAAGCGGACGCGCTGAAGACAGCCATTGAACAGGCGCGCCGACGCAAATTTGACTGCGGGGGGAGCATGTTCTGGATGTTCTCCGACGCGTGGGGCGAGATCGGATGGTCGGTGGTGGATTTCTATCTGCGCAAGAAGGCCTCATACGACTACGTCCGCCGCGCGAGCGCACCGGTGCTTGTTTCCGTTAAAGAGGAGGAGTGCGGCGTCTCGACGTGGGTGGTCAACGATACGCTCGCCCCGGTCATGGGGGAGCTGGAAACAAGGCTCATCTCCTTCGAAGGCAAAGTCCGTTCGCGGACGGCGGAATCGGTCGTGATTCCGGCGAACAAGTCGGTACGCTGTCGGATGGAGCGGATGTCCCTGATGCGCAGTGGTGACTTCTACCATGCCAGACTTACTGGTGCGGACGGCGTGATGGCGGAGAGCGTTTTCCTGTTCATGAATTTCAAGTCCGTGAAGATGGCCCCGGCACAGGTGTCCATCGACATCGTCGAAAGATGGCGGCACGGGGCGGTGCTGCGGCTGTCATCCGATGCGTTTGCGCATTTCGTGCGGATTGAGCTTCCGGCCGGGCTCGAAGCCGATGACGGCTGTTTCGACCTTCTGCCGGGCGAAGCCCGTGACGTTGTGTTGCTCGGCGACCCGGCCGGCCTGGACGCCCTGCGCGTGAGCTGGCGCAACCGGAAGAAATAGGGAGCACATTCATGGCCGCAAACAAGGCGCCCGGGGGGAAGAAATCGAGAGTCCGCGATGGCTCCGTTGCGCTGGTTGCGTTCGGCGGCAATGTGATTCACAAGACAGGTGAAAGCGGAAGCTATGCTGAACAGAAAGCCAATGCGCGCGACATGTGCGGGCGGCTGTTGACCGTTCTGGAGCGCGGCTATGAACTGGTGGTCACGCACGGCAACGGTCCGCAGGTGGGGAATCTTCTCATGCAGAATGAGCTGGCCCGCGAGATGGTGCCGGGTCTGCCTCTGGATGTGCTGGTGGCCCAGACCGAAGGTTCGCTGGGTTACATTCTGCAGCAGGAACTGCTGAACGAACTGCGTCGTCACGATATGCGCAAGTTCGTGGTGACGATGATCACGCAGGTCGTGGTGGACCGTAACGATCCGGCGTTTCAGAAGCCCACCAAGCCGGTGGGACCGTTTTACAGTGATGCGGATGAACTGCGGAAGCGGTTTCCTGAGTGGAGCATCGTCGAGGATGCCGGTCGCGGTTACCGTCGTATCGTACCGAGCCCGAGACCCAGGCGGATCATCCAGAGTCCGATGGTACGGTCACTGGTCTATGCCGGGAATGTCGTGCTGGCCCTGGGCGGTGGCGGCGTGCCGATGACCAAAGACGAGAACAATGAGTTTGTCGGGATCGAAGCGGTCATCGATAAAGACCTCTCCAGCGCACTGCTGGCCATCGACATCAAGGCAGACATCTTTGTTCTGCTGACGAATACAGAGAAGGTCTGCCTCAACTACGGCAAGCCGGATGAACGGGCGCTTGATGTGCTGACTTGCGACGACGCGCGCGTGCACATGGCCGCAGGGCACTTCCCGGCTGGCAGCATGGGGCCGAAAGTGGAAGCCGCGCTGATCTATCTGGAGGGCGGCGGCCGTGAAGTTCTGATCACCGATCCCGATCACCTGGCCGACGCTCTCGATGGCCATGCCGGCACGCGGGTGATCTGGAAGTAGTGTGTTTCATTCAACCTCGAGGACAAGGGAGTATGATGGTGAAGAAGCGAACGCTGCATGTGATCAATGCCACGCACTGGGACCGTGAGTGGCTTCTGTCGTTTGTGAGTTACCGGCGGCACCTGCTTCATCACAACGACAATCTCATCGAGCTCATGGAGCAGGATCCCGCTTACCGGCACTACATGATGGACGGGCAGTCGATCTGCATGGAGGACTATCTCCGCCTGCGGCCCGAGATGGCGGCGCGCCTGCGCAAGCTGGTGCGTGCCAAACGAATATTGGTGGGTCCCTGGTACACGTTGCCGGACATGCCGTTGCTGCACGGGGAGGCCGTGGTGCGCAATCTGTTGGTTGGCATTGCGGTGGCTGAGTCCGTGGGTGGCGCGATGCGCGAGGGGTACACGGCCTGCTCCAACGGGCAGATTGCCCAGTTGCCGCAAATCTACAATGGGTTCGATATAGGCAGCGCCGTGCTCTACAAGGGGATCTCTGACAAGCGCGCCCCGCGTGAGTTTCGATGGCAGAGTCCGGACGGCTCGGAAGTTCTCGCCCTGCATCTTGCCGCGCGCTATGGCCGCACCAATTTCTACTGCCTGCTCTACCACCCGGTGATTGCCAAGGTGATCCACGATACACCGGACAACAACTGGGACTACGACTTCGACGACAACTGGGTGCCATTCCGGGTCGACGGGCAACGTTTTCACAACCCGTACCAATACGGCACGCTGAACAGTCGGGAAGGCTGGCACCCGCAGTACCTGCGACCGTACCTGGAGAAGCTGCGCGATCAGACCTCAGCGGGGGCCGCGACTTCCCACATCGTCGGCTTCCAGTGCATGGACCATACGATGCCATTTCCAGCGACGCCGCGCCTGATTGCCGCTGCGAACAAGGAGTTCCCCGATTTGACCGTGATCGACAGCACGCTGCCCGAAGTGTTCAAGGCGATCCGTCGCGAAGCGGGCGACGCCCTGCCTGTCCACGTAGGGGAGCTTCGGGACAGCAAGGTGGTTGCGAAAGACCGCACGTTGTGGTGGGCGACCCTTTCCGCGCGCATGGACTTAAAGATGCTCAATCGTGCGTCCGAGCACATGCTGATCGATGTCGCGGAGCCGGCCTGCGCCTGGGCGTGGCTGAAGGGGGCAGCGTATCCTTCGGCATCCCTGACTGAAGCCTGGAAACTGCTGTTGGCATCGCAGGCTCACGACTCCATTGACGGTTGCAGCCTCAGCAAGGTGGCGGATGACATTGTGGCCCGCTTCACCGATGTGCAGGCCATGAGTGAGGGGGTGGTGGAGGATGCCTGCCGCAGCATGTTGCAGCCGGCGCTGGCCGTAACGGGTACCGGAGGACCATCGCCCGAGCCGCATATCGTCATCTTCAATTTCGATATCCGGCCGCGTGGCGGGTTCTGCCGCATGGAGGTCGATTTGCCGAAGTCCATGGCTTCGCAAACCCTGCTGTTGGTGGCAGAAGACGGGACGACCATAGTGCCCGACGTGGAAAGGCTTCATGAAGACGGATCGAGTCTGCTTGGCCTGGTGGGACGCCCCATTAGGACGCACCGCTGCAGGCTGCAGTTTGAAGCACCTGTTGTGGCGCCGTGGAGCCGCCTGACGCTGAAGATCGGGGTGTCGTCGATTCGACGCTCCGCCAGTGGAATGAAGCGGCTTGCCCGCGGCAAGCGTTGGCTGGAAAATGAATTTCTCAAAGCCGTCGTACGTGACGACGGCCGAGTCGATTTGAAGCACAAGGAAACCGGCGCTACCTACAAAGGACTCCACTATTTCGAAGACGTAGGCGATGTCGGTGAGCCCTGGAACTTCAGGCCGACGGGATCAACGCTCACCTCTTCGGGAAGATCCGAAATCGAGCTGGTCGAGAACACGGCCTGGCGCGCGGTCATCCGGGTAAAGACAAGCATGCGTCTGCCGGCGGCCCGGTGTGATCAACCGGCAGGATGGAAGGCGAAGAAAGCGAAGGTTCAGTTGACGTCGCGCCTGACCCTGACGCGCTTCAGCCGCTGGCTGGACGTCGAGACTACGATTGACAACGAATGTCGTGATCATCGCCTGCGGGTGTGTTTCCCCACCGGTATCGCGGCGGAAAAGACCTATGCCGGCGGTCAGTACAGCGTTGACGAACGGGATACGACACTGCCGGACATGTCGCAGTGGATTGAACCGATCAATGGATATCCGAACTTTGGGTTTGCTGGCCTGAGTGACGGAAAACGCGGGATGGCCGTTCTGAATTTGGGGCTTCCGGAGTACTTCGTCACGGGTAAGAAGCACGACGTCCTCACGCTCACGCTTCTGCGTGCCGTAGGCTTGAAGCGCTGGCCGGTTGGATATGGCGTGAGGGAGATGGAGGGCAGCCAGAGCCTGGGGCGGATGACGGTGCGTTACGCGCTTTATCCTCATTCCGGCGGATGGCAGGAAGGCAAGCTGTGGGAGGCTTACCGCGATTTTTCCCGACCCCTGCTGTGCTCGGAAGTGATCGGAGCGGTTCGCCCGGGCGGGAAGAGCGTGCTGTCGCTGGATGCCGGGAATCTCGAGGTCGCCTGCATCAAGAAGGCGGAACGTGAGGATGGGTTGATCGTGAGGATCTGGAATCCGACCGCTTCCGCTCAGAAAGGCAAGCTGACTCTGGGAATACCGTTCCAGTCGGCGGTTACGACGAACTTGAACGAGGACCCGCGGCCTGAGCCGGAGATCAAGTTGAGCACGACCCGCGGTTCGGCGCGCTTTTCGGTCCCCGGCGGAAAGATCGCCACGCTGCTGTTCAGGTTTGGAGAGGGGCGCTGAGCGCGCGCGTGAGGAGCGAGTCGCGGTTCCGAGGAATGGTACACGACATCAAGGAGGAGATCATCGAATGACTGCCGGTAAACTTGGGCGCGAATTGCGCATTCCTGAAGGTTCGACGCTGACGGCGGAAGCGTACACGCAGTTCTTGACGGAAGCATACGAGTTGCTTCGCAGGTGTCCGCAGTATCTGGCCCCGAGTGAGGGCATTGACTCGCTTGAGCTGGCGCACTTGGCGCCCGCTGTGCCGGAGACGATCCTGGCGATCTACCTGGGCATCAACGATGCGGCGT
>VGWI01000046.1 GCA_016873655.1 Lentisphaerota bacterium | reverse complement strand
GGCTGGGCGTGGGTTTTCGACGTGGGCAACGCCTATGCGCCGAAGATGCTGTTCGGCATCGAAACGCTCTTCATCGGCGGAGAGGAAGGCTACTACCTCAGCTACATGCCCGCCGAACCGGTTGAGTGCTTCGCCGCCGGCGTGAACGGGGTGGTGTGGCTGAGCGACATGCTGGCGCCGCGCGACTGAGTTCGCCGGGCCTGCCGGCCCGGACCGCAGCCGCGAATGAGGCCCGAATGCGGAAAGTACTGCTATACCTGTGCATCATCGCAGCCGGCGCTGCCGTTCTGGCCGGCATCTTTCGCGCCGGTGGCCGTTCGACACCGCGGCGCGCAGCGGAGACGCGCCCTGCGCCCTGCACGGAGACCGCGTCGGCAATGCGGCCGGTGACGGGCGAGGCCGCGGTCGGCTGGACAGTCATCCCGGACAATACCCCCGGCCCGACAGGGTTCACGGTCATGCTGCGGTTGCCCCCGGTGACGATCCGGCAGGCAGAAGGAGGCGTGGTGGTGGAAGCGGAAGGACAGGCGCCGCCTCAAGACGGAACGCCGGCGCTGCCCGCGTTCGCGCGCCTGTTCAGCGGCCGGCCCGGATACAGTCTGCGTGTCGCGGATGTGACTGCTTCCTACACAACAGTCGCCACGGGCGTCGTGGTGATCACTGCCGGCGCGCATGCACACTTGCAGCAGGGACACCACGAGGCGGAACCGGGCGCGTTCATACCGGCGTCGGCCGTTCAAGTGGAAGAGGCGTGGCACGGAACTCAGAAACTGGCCAGGGTGGCTGTGTACCCGGTCAGGTACTACCCGCAGAGCAAGGAACTGACCGCTGCCGCCGAAATGGAGCTGAGACTTTCATTCGCGCCTTCAGAGAGGCCCGAGTCGGCAAGGGGTCCGCTGTGAAAAAAGCGCGGTCAATACAACTTGCCGTCGCGGCAACGGCGTTCCTGTGTACGCAAGCGCATGCCGGCCTGCTGCCGCCGATGAACGGCAGCAAGAGCGATTTCGCCGAAAGGCGCGCGGGGTCCAATGTAAACGCCAGGATCAGGATGGAGACCGGCTCTCGCGGCCTCTACGGACTCGGCCTGGCCGACCTCGTCGCGGCCGGTGTGCCGGCGGAAGACATCGTCGGTTCGCAACTGCGCCTGTTCAACCGCGCAGCGGAGGTGCCGGTCCATGTGACCACTTCCGGCGCGTTCGGTTCAGCCGACCTGATGATCTTCTACGCGCAGGACTACGACAGCTCCTACTCGCGGACGAACGTGTACTGGCTTGGGTTCGGAAGCGGCGGCGCGCGCATGGCGACGAGAGACGCCTCCGTTCTTGCCGCAACCGAGACCGTCACAAACTACACCCACACAACAGTCCACGCGCCGGAGTGGGTCTACAGACCTTCAGATTTCACAGCCGATGCCACGCTGGACCATTGGTTTGCCGCTTATGTGAGCAACAAGTACTTGCAGGACTCCAACACCTTCAGAGTTTGGACCGGTGACCGGCTCTCGGGATCAGTTGCAGAAGCCTTTCTCCATCTCTATGGCACGAGCAGTGATCCCATCAATCCTGATCACGAGACAAGACTCACTGTGAACGGAACTACAGTCGGGTCGCTCATCTTTGACGGGAACAACAGTGTCACGGGCAGCATCTCCTTTTCCTCAGAGCTATTGCTGACTAACACAACGCCTGTGGCACTTGCGCAGGTAAGAACGGGCATCGCGAACGACAGCGCAGTTCTCTCAATGCTGTCCCTCAGTTTTCCGCGTTCGCTCGTTAGCGTGGACAACGCGCTCGAATTCCAGGGAACAGGCGGCAGCAGGAACTACGCGGTGAAGGGATTTGCCGCCGCCGGGGCATTCTGGGTGGCGGATGTCACCGATTCGTCCGCGCCGGAACTTCTTCTGAACCCGACTGCCGAGGCGGCGGGGGCGGGCTACATGCTCTCCTTCGGCGATGACGCGGCATCGCCGCGAACCTACGCCGTTGCGCACCCGACCGGACTGAAACGCCCGGGACGTGTGCGGCGCGTCTTTTTCAGGGGGCTTTCCAACAAGTCGAGGTCGGCGGAGTACATCCTTGTCTGCCCGTACTCGCTCCGCAACTCAGCCTACGCGCTTCTGAAGCACCGGCACCTTTCCGGCATGAGCGTTGTTGTGGCGCCTTTGGAGGACATCTACAACGAGTTTTCATACGGGATCGCCGACGCGGAGGCCATCAAGCAGTTTCTGGGCTACGCGTTCCACTACTGGCAAGCCCCGCCCAAGTACGCAGTCCTGGTCGGCGACGGCACATACGATCCGAAAAACAATCTCGGCCGCGGAACGGCGAACACAATTCCCTGCTTCATGGGGCCGTCATCGTGGCAATGGACCGCGATGGACAACTGGTTCGCGCGGGTGAACGGAGCCGACTACCTTACCGACATCGCCATCGGGCGCATTCCCGCCGGAAGCGACGCCGACTTGACGGCCGTATTGAACAAGATCATCTCCTGGGAGACCGGCATCGTCACCGGCGCGGTGTGGAAAACGAAGGCCACCCTCGTCGCCGACAACAAAGATGTGACGTTTGGCGTCACGAACGACTTCAAGGCGGCGCAGGACTCGTATGTTGTGCCCGCGCTCAACGCGGCGGGGTTTGCACAGACCAAGACATACATGGATAACATGGGCACCGCCGCCGGGCCTGTTCGCAGCGCGATCTCAAACAGCTTCAACTCGGGCAGATTCCTTGTGACATTCTTTGGCCACGGCGCTGAAGGGCGTTGGACTGAGGAAGGCGTGTGGTTGAACCAGAATGCCGCGGCTCTGACTCACTCGGCGTATCCGGTCGTCGGCATGTTCACCTGCGAGAACGGCCACTACCAGGATCCGGCTGCGCCGTGTCTGGCGGAGGTGTTTCTCCGGCGCGCAGGCGGCGGGGCGGTCGGCTGTATTGCGCCGACGATACTTGCGCGAAACGACTATTCCCGCTGGGTGGCGCAGGGGTTCGTCGCGAGACTCACGACGAACGACACTGTCAGGCTGGGCGATGCGCAGCGCGAGGGACTCCTGCGCCTGTGGGAGAAGAACACCAGCGTAGAGGAACATCAGTCCTATCTGATTTTCGGCGACCCGGCGACATTGGTGCGACAACGTGAATGACCCGACAACAGCTTGCGGCGGCGCGGCGGCGCTGTGCGCTCTGCTAGGCGCCTGGGTGAAGGGCGACCGGCCGGAACCCGGGGCGGCGCATCTGGACCCGGGCGCGTTCGCTGCTGCGGTGGAGCGGAACCGGCTTGAAGCGCTTGTCTGGTCGCAGCTCCCGGACGGAGCCGCGCCGCCCGGCGGCAGGACCGGGGCATGGGAATTGTCATACCTGCAAGGACTTGGCAGGGGGATGAAGCTGCTCGACGCCGGCGCCGCCGCTTGTGCCGCGCTGGAGAAGGGCGGTATTCCCGCGCTCGGCATGCGCGGGCCGTTTGCCGGGGCGCGGCTGTACGGTGATGTTGCCCTGCGTTACGGGGCGGACGTTGACCTGATGGTGCCGCGCTCCCTCGCGCGCCGGGCGGCCATGGTGCTGGAGGGGCTTGGCTACCGTTTCCATCATCCTGTCCTGACGCGATCCGCCTGTGCGCGGTGGCATCTCGAATGGCCGTTCCGCCATGAGCGCAGCGGGGTTTGCCTTGATCTGCACTGGGCGGTTGATCACCCGTTCAAGCCCTGGAATGTGGATTACGCCGCAGTATTCGCACGCGCGGTCAGGGCGGAGACGGAACATGGAGCGTGGCTGGAGCCTTGTCCCGCGCATCAGCTTGTCCTCTCGTGCCTGCATGCGGAAAAGGAGGTGCGGCTTCACGGCTCTCTGCCCTGCCCGGACAGGCTTTTTCAGCTTGCCGGCCAGGGACGGCTCCGACACTGGCTGGACATCGCTCTTGCCCTGCGGATACTGCCGGTCGAAGAGCGGGAAGACGCCGCGGCCATGGCCGTGGAATGGGCGGCCGGCCCCGCCGTGGCGGCGCACTGGGCCGCGGCATCGACGCTGCTTGGCGTGTCCGGGCCGCCGGACGGACTGGCCGGATTCTCAACTGTTCAGCATCGCGGGTTCCGCGAAGACCTCGCGGGGCGGATCGAGAACTGGGCGGGTGGCGCACGCATGACGAGTGCGTTCTCGTTCCGCCTCGAGTGCCTGTCCGACGCCGTACGGTATGCCGGGCCCGCCCGGGGCGGCTGGCTGCTGATGCCGCGCCTGGCTGCCGGGGGACTCGAGATGGCGTGGCTCGCCGCGCGCGCGGCGGGGCGCAGGCGGTTTGCGCCATGAGAAGCCGGTTTCATACAACGCTCTCCCGCCTTGCTGCTGCTGCGTTTGTTCTGCTGGCTTGCGGAGAAGCCATGGTCAGGGCGCACGAATTCGGCGACGACGCGGGGGACGCGCCGTCGCAGGCGGTGGCTATCGAGGCCGACGGACTGCCGCGTGAATTCAATCTCGAGATAGATGTGGACGTGGATTGGTTCCGGTTCATCGCGATGCCCGGCATCTCCTACACCGCAACCGTGACCCGCGCGGGGCTGTTTGACACGGGAGAGAAGCGTTTTGACAGGGACGGCCTCGCCGAACGCGGGAAGACGAACACGCTGCGGGCCGCCGCTGCGTCGATCTCCTGGACGCACAACGGGCCGGCCGAGGCCTGCTTTGTATCCGCGGAGGGGATGCTGCAGTTCAGCACGGGTCGTTACGCGATAGCCGTCTCCAGCGGATGGACCGATTCGGACGCCGACGGGCTGCATGATCCGTGGGAAACCGCCCGCTTCGGCAACATGGACCAGACGGGCTCGGGCGACAGGGACGGCGACGGTCAGAGCAATCTGAACGAGTATCTGACCGGCACCGACCCTGCCACGAATTCGTCTTGCCTGCTCATAACCGCGATCGCGCAGGAATCAGGCGGCACGCTGGTGCGGTGGGATGCGGTCGCCGCCGGCCGTTACGAAGTGCAGAAGATCACGGGTTCGCCGCGCGGCGCGGCCTGGAGCAGCATAGCGACCAACCGGCAGGAAGGCGCGGTTGTGCGGGAGCACCTCGACGCCGGGACAGGCGGCGCGACACAGGGGCTTTACAGGGTGCGCTACATCTTCTGATTCTCGCGGAGGAAACGGCATGACGGAATACCGGAGACGGACAGGGGTTGTTGAGCGACGTGTGCGCGGCCGGCGCGTGCTGGTGCCGATTGCCGGGTCTGCCGAGGCGCTCGACAGCATCTACTCCCTGAACGAGACGGCGGCGGTCGTGTGGGAGTGTGCCTGCCGCGGCGCGTCCGCGGCGGAGATTGTCGAACGGATCACAAGCGAGTTCGCCGTTTCACGCGGGGAGGCCGCAAAGGACGTCAAGGACACGATTGCGGCGCTTGTCGGAGCGAAACTGCTGGAGAAGAAGCCGGATGGCGACTGACGTCTGCCCGGAGAAAGGCGCGCTGCGCGAGATGGGCGCGGATGAATTCATCCGTTCCCTGCCGCCTGCGCCGGCCGGTTTGCCGGTCTGGCCGGTGGCCGGCAGTCTCGATCTGACCGAACGATGCAACCTGCGGTGCGCGCACTGCTATATCTCCCGCGGGGAGAGCTTGCGCCGGTGCGGCGACTTGAACACGGAACGGGCCGGGAAGGCGTTCCGCCAGCTATCCGACGCGGGGGTGCTTGGACTTGTCCTGACCGGCGGCGAGCCGTTGCTCCACCCCGAATTTGCCCGGATCTACAACCTTGCGGTTGAGCACGGGTTCATTGTGACCGTCTTCACCAACGCGACGCTTGTTGATGAGAAGGTCGTCGGCGTGCTGCGCAGGAGACCGCCGCGCCGCGTGGAGGTCTCGATGTATGGCCGGACAGAGAAGGTGTATGAGGGCATCACCCGTGTGCCCGGTTCGTTTCAGCGTTTCGCGGACGGGTTTCGCCTCCTGCGGGCCGCGGGTCTTCCGGTTGCGCTCAAATACCCCGTGCTGCGCGGCAACGTGTGTGAACTGGAATCGGCAAAGCGCTGGGCGCGCGGGATGAAGGTGCCGTTCAGACATGACCCGGTCGTCGCGCCAGGGCTGGACGGTTCACACACGCCTCTCATGCACAGACTGGGCGCGAAGAAGGCTTCCGCCCTGGCGGGCGGGGCGGGGCGCTGCGGGGACGGCGGATGCGCGGGAGACGGCCGGTTGTTCACATGCGGCGCGGGGGTAAGGACGTTCCATATGGACAGCAGGTTGATCCTGTACCCGTGCGCTCTGTGGCGGCAGCGCGGCTTCAGGCTTCTCAACAGGGGGCCGGCGGCCTGGCCGGCCCATGTCGCAAGGCTGAGGCGCATGCGTTTGCCGGAGAAGGCCCGCTGTGCCGTGTGTGGAGTCCGTGCCGCCTGTCCGGCTTGTCCCGGTTTGGCGGGAGGCAAAGCTGGACTTTCGGAGGCCAAACTGGATTACTACTGCAACTGGATGGGCAGGCCGCCCGGCAGCCGCCGGGCGCGGCCATGAACGAGGGAATAGCGAATGGAAGCACAGAAGAAGAAGTACGAGAGGCCGGTCGTGACCCGAGTACGTCTTGAAGACAAGCGTGTTGTCGCCATGGCTGCATGCAACTACCTGCTCGAACAGCCGGGCAACGGCGTTGAAGGCGAGTATGTTGTGGACGGCCGCGGCAACCGGCTGCTCTTCTACGATCCTTCCCTCTGATCCGACGTGAGTTTCCTCTACCTGCGAATCGGTCCGCTTGCCGCCGAGCTGCGGAGCGCAATGAAGAGCTGCCGGACCGATCCTTCTCTATCGCCCTTCCTCTCGGCTGTCGCCTGTCGCGTGAACTCGCGCTATGAATTCGTCCCTTCACTCGGCCGGTTGCGCGGAAGGACGGAGAAGCTCCTGTGGGACAGCCCGGCATGGCGGCTCAGCGTGGACGGCGGCGGGCGTAACCTGATTGACGTTCAAATGCCTCGGACGCGCCTGTGGCGGCGGGTGGCGGAAACCGGCCCGTGTTTCGAGGATGGGCGCATCGTTCCGTGCGGCCCGGGTCCGGGCGGGGCCGCGCCGGCAATCACCGGGTCGCTGTCAGACAGGATAGTGTTCTCCAACAGGCTCTTCTTTCTCGGGGCGCTGGTTCTGCATGCCAGCGTGGTTGAGTTGGAAGGGCGTGGACTTGTCTTCTGCGGTCCGTCTGAAATCGGCAAGTCAACGATAGCCGGCCTCTGGGTGCAAAACGCCGCCGCGCGCCTGCTGAATGACGACCGCGCCATCGTGTTTGCGCGCCGGGGCCGCGCCATCGCCTCTGCCGCGCCGTGGCACGGCAAGAACCCGGATGTGGACTCGCGCGAAGTGCCTCTGGCGGCGGTGTTTCATCTGTCGCAGGCCACGCGCAACCGTGTGCGTCCGCTTGATGAGGGTGAAGCCGCGGCGGCGCTGCTTGCGGCCAGCGCTGCGCCGCTGTATCACCCCGAAGGCGCTGCCGCCGCGCTGGACAACGCTGTCCGGACGGCGCAGGCGGTCCCGTCCTACAGGCTGGCCTTCAGGCCCGACCGTTCCGTTGTGGAATACTGCATTCGGCGGATCAGCTCCGACGCCGGCTGAAAAACGGCAGTGCGCCGGGCAGCGCCCGCGCCAGGCTGAGAAAGGCGCGCAACCTGGCCCTGGGCGCGGCAAGAGGGACCGTGGCGCCGCCGGCCACGATCGCTGTGACGCATCCGATAAGGTCCGCATGTGTTCGTGCGCCGGGGTCTGCGCGTCTCATGGCGTCGCCTTTTGTCAGGTAGACTGTCCTTCCGGCCTCGCGCCGTTTCCACACGACGCGGTGCGCCACCCATGAACCGGCCATTTCGAAGACAACCACGGTTCCGATCGGCAGCGGGGCTGCGGGCGCGGGTTCAACCAGAATGGCGTCAACCCGTTCAAATGCCCGCCCCATGCTTCGGCCGGCTGGCGGGAGACAGATAACGCCGTTCTCGCGCATGGCGTCGGCCAGCGCCTCGCGGATCTCTTCCGCGGACAGTTCAGCAGTTTCCGTTGCCGGCATGGCGTCAGGGTACACGGGTCGGCGCACGATAGGAAGAGACAGAAACAACACGGACGGAAGGAGATCGGGCTTCGCGTCGCAGGCCGTCCGGGCGGGCGGTCAACGCCCTCATTCCCGGCTTGCAGAGTTTGCCCCGGTGCATATACTCTGCGCCCTTCAGCCGCCGGGATAGCCCGGCTGTGGAGGGGGTTGGCTAATGCATTTCGTTGTGTGTATCAAGCAGGTTCCGGACACGACGGAAGTAAGGATTGATCCGAAGACCAACACACTCATGCGCGAGGGTGTTGCCTCGATCATCAATCCCTTCGACGTGTATGCGATCGAGGAAGGCATCCGTCTTCGCGAACGGGTCGGCGGCAAGGTGACCGTCATCACCATGGGTCCACCCCAGGCCGAAGCCGCGCTCCGCGAGGCGATCTCCATGGGCGCCGACGAGGCAATCCTTGTCTCCGACCGCGCATTTGCCGGAAGCGACACGTGGGCAACAAGTTACACGTTGTCCATGGCCATCAGGAAGATCGGTGATGCGAGCGTTATTATCTGTGGGAAGCAGGCTTCCGACGGCGACACCGCCCAGGTCGGGCCGGGCATTGCGACGCATCTTGATCTGCCGCAGATTACTTATGTCCGGCGCATAGACGAAATTGACGACAAGAGGATCGTGGCCGAGCGCCTGCTTGAGGACGGGCACGAGGTGATTGAATCGTCCGTGCCGTGTCTCCTGACCGTGGTGAAGGAGATCAATGAACCGCGTCTGCCGTCGCTTCGGGGCAAGATGGCCGCGAAGAAGGCGCAGATAACTTCCTGGAAAGCCGCGGACCTGGGGGCCGACCCGGCCCGCCTCGGGCTCAACGGTTCGCCAACGAAGGTGGTCAAGATATTCACGCCGCCCCCGCGCGGCGGCGGGCAGATGCTCGCCGGTGAGCCGGAACAGGTGACAGCCAGGCTCGTTGAAGTCCTAAAGGAAACGGTTGTCGGCGCCGCATCGTGAGGAACCAGGATATGACGCAAGAACCGATCAAAGTCATTGATGACAAGTGTGTTGGCTGCCGGCTGTGCGTGAAGGCTTGCCCGTTTGGCGCGATAACGGTCGGCGAGAGCAGGGTGGCGGTGATAGATCTCACCAAGTGCACGCTGTGCGGCGCCTGCGTGGAAGCCTGCAAGTTCGACGCGATAGAGATGGCGCCGAAAGCCGCCGCGGCTCTGCCGGACGCTTTTTCGGACTACAAGGACGTCTGGGTCTTCGCCGAGCAGAGCGAGGGGCGGATCCAGTCGGTGACCTATGAATTGCTGGGCGAAGGCAGGAAGCTGGCCGACAGCCTGAAGATGAAGCTTTGCGCCGTGCTGCTCGGCTCCAACACGAAGCCGCTGTCGGACGAACTCATAAGGCGCGGCGCGGACAAGGTTTACGTGGCTGACAGGCCCGAGCTGGAGTACTTCCAGGATGAACCGTACGCGGCGGTATTGACCGACATGGTCAGGCGGCACAAGCCGAACATAGTGCTCTGCGGCGCCACCACGATAGGACGGAGTCTCATCTCGCGCGTGGCGGTCGCCACGAATGCCGGCCTTACCGCGGATTGCACGGGGCTGGCGATAGATCCGGAGACAGGCAACCTGCTCCAGACCCGCCCGGCATTCGGCGGCAACATCATGGCCACGATCATCACGCCCAACAACCGTCCGCAGATGGCGACGGTCAGGCACAAGGTTATGAAGGAGTCGGAATCGGACGCCGCGCGGACCGGCGAGGTCCTGGCGCAGACGGTGGCCGAAGCGCTGTTGAAGACCCGCACACGACGTCTGAAGATGGTGCCGGAACAGGGCGCGACGGTGAGCATTGCGGAGGCGAACATCATCGTTTCCGGCGGGCGCGGCATGCAGAAGCCTGAGAACTTTGCAGTGCTGGCCGAACTTGCCGGGGTGCTTGGCGGCGCGGTCGGCGCGTCGCGCGCGGCGGTGGATTCCGACTGGATTCCGTATTCGCACCAGGTCGGCCAGACCGGCAAAACGGTCTGCCCGAAGATCTACATCGCCTGCGGGATCAGCGGCCAGATACAGCACCTGGCCGGCATGTCCTCGTCCGATGTGATCGTGGCGATAAACCGCGATGCGGACGCGCCGATCTTCAAAGTGGCCACGTACGGAATCGTCGGAGATGCCTTGAAGATCGTTCCCATGTTGACTTCAGCGTTCCGCAAAGCGCTCGGGAAATAATCGTTTGACATCCTGAAGGGCCGGTCTGACTATCATTGTCCCAGTGCCGGTCGGAATACAGGGCCGGCCACACTAAACCGGGGGTCCAGCCATGTGTTCGCGTTTCTTCGCCGCGCTTGTCTTTGCCGTATCCGCAATTTCCGCAGCCGCGCTGGCCGAAGGGCCGGGCACGGTGCTCGTCATTCCCTCGCGCTACAAGCTGGTGCAGATGGCGCTTGATGTCGCTAGCATCCGCCGCCTTGGCGTCGTGGCCTATAACGTGGATGCAAAGACAGGCGAAGCAAGTCTCTACGCATGGCAGCCGCAGGCAAAATGGCGGCGCATAGACGATGCCGCGTACAAGGCCGACGCCGGGTTGGGCGTATCCGGTGCGGCAACCGTGATAGTCCGCGACATAGCCGGCATTCCGTCGCTGCTTGAGACAGCGCCCGCATGGGGGTCTGCCGCGAAGTGGGTGGACGCGATGGACCTGGCTGGGCTGTTCAACACTCTCAACGAGACGCTTTCGTTCAAGTCCGAGGAATGGCTCGTTCTGGGCGAACGGTACGGCCTGCAGTTGAAGGATATGAACGAGGAACGCCGCCGCTACGGGCGGTATGGGCGCCTTGGACAGGGTCCGCTGCCCCCGCCCAGGACGGAAGCCGAAGTGATGCCGGTTCCGGAGGCGGTGCCGATGCCGGTGCCCGAGCCGGTCCCGGAGGCGAGCGTCGAGTCCGCGCTGAAGGCGCTGGATGGAGATATTCCCGAGCCGGTGGCGCCGCCCGTTTCACCGGGCCGCAAGGTATCGCCCGATTTCGACCCGCCGGTCCTTTCGCCTTTGGACAAGTAGTCGGTTCGTTCCGCCGCGTCCGGTCCTTCTACACACGTTCAGGCAGGCTGCCGTTTCAGGTCCGCACCTGGCCGTTGCCGGTGACGACGTACTTGTAGGTGGTCAGTTCCTCGAGCCCCATCGGTCCGCGCGCGTGCAGCTTGTCGGTGCTGATCCCTATTTCCGCGCCCATCCCGAATTCGCCGCCGTCGGTGAAACGTGTTGAAGCGTTGACGTAGACGGCCGCCGAATCGATCTCCGCGCAGAACCTCCTTGCGGCGTTCTCCGACTCCGTGATGATCGCGTCGGAGTGGTGCGACCCGTGGCGGTTGATGTGCGCGATTGCCGCTTCCAGCGACGGCACCACGCCCACGGCCAGGACCATGTCGAGGAACTCCGTGTCCCAGTCACGGTCAGTTGCGGCCTTCATGTCGGCCACGACCGCCCTGGCCGCCGCGTCGCCGCGAAGTTCAACGCCGCGCGCCATGAGTGCAGCCGCCATGCGCGGCAGAAATTCCTTCGCCGCGGCTTCGTGCACAAGGAGCGTCTCGGTGGCGTTGCAGGTTCCGGGCCGCTGGCACTTCGCGTTCTCCACTATGCGCAGCGCCATTTCCACGTCGGCCGACTCGTCAACGTACGTCGCGCATATACCCTTGTAGTGCTTCAGCACCGGAACAGTGGCGTTTTCGACCACGGCGCGAATCAGGGACTCGCCGCCGCGCGGGATTACCATGTCCACGATACCGTCCAGCCGTACCAGCTCGCGGACGGCCTCGCGGTCGGTTGTGCGGATGAGCTGGATCGCGTTTTCCGGGAGCCCGCCTTTGCGGCCGCCTTCGGCCATCGCGTCCGCGATTGCCCGGTTGGAGTTGATGGCTTCCTTGCCCCCGCGCAGTATGACCGCGTTGGACGTCTTTATGCAGAGCGCCGCGGTGTCGGCCGTCACGTTCGGGCGCGACTCGTAGATGATCGCGATTACTCCGATCGGCACGCGGCGTTTGACGATTTCGAGCCCGTTCGGGCGTATCCACCTGCTGATTTTGTGGCCCACCGGGTCCTTCAATGCCGCGACCTCGCGTATGCCCGCGATCATTGCGTCAATCCGCTTGTCCGTGAGAGTCAGCCTGTCAACAAGCGCCGGCGCCATGCCGGCGGCGCGCGCGGCTTGAACGTCGCCGGCGTTCGCCTCCGCGATCGCCTTCCGGCTTGTTTCGACGGCTTCGGCCATGGCTTCCAGAATGGCGTTCTTGCGGCGGGATCCCAGAACGGCCAGACGGCGGGATGCTTCAAGAGACGCCTGTCCGACGGCGAGCATTTCAGCGTGAAGAGACATTTCCTGCTCCTTCCATGGCGCGGGAGAGAGAAGACCCGCTCAGCCCGCCCCGGCAAGTATCAGCGTGCCGACATCCTCTCCCCGCATGACCGCGGAGAGAATGCCGTCCGTGCGGCCGTTTGCGATGACGACGGTGCAGCCGGCTTTCGATGCCATCTGGGCCGCGCGAAGTTTGGACCCCATTCCGCCCTTCGAGAGGCCGCCCGCCTTGTGCGGCGAGACAAGCCGCATTACGGCGCGGTTGATGGTTTCCACGTAGGTAACCCGGCGCGTACGCCCGCGCGCGTCGGGCGCACGCAGCCCGTCTACCGTCGAAAGAATAATCAGCATATCCGCCCTGATCATCTTCACGACCAGCGCGGCAAGAAGGTCATTGTCCCCGAGCGCAAGATCGGCCTTGATCTCTTCATCGGCCACCACGTCATTCTCGTTGATGACCGGCACGACGCCGTGCCGCAGGAGACTGTCGAGCGTGCGGCGCGCGTTGTTCAACCGGATCTTGTGCTGAAAGTCGGCGTGCGTGAGGAGCACCTGGCCCACCTTCAGGTTCCGCCTGAGGAACAGTTCGCTGTATTTTGACATCAGCCGGCACTGACCGACCGCCGCCGCCATCTGCAGTTCCGGCAGCGCCGTGGGTCTTGAAGACATGCCGAGCGCCTCGGTGCCTGCGGCGATTGCGCCGGACGTGATGACGGCAAGCTCTTTCCCGTCCTGCCGCAGCGCGGACATGTCGTCAATCAGCGCGCGCATGCGGCGGATATCGGGGCGGCCTGATCTTGTCACAAGAACACGGCTTCCGATCTTCACCACCACGCGCCGCACATCGGCCGTCAACTCCCGGTATCTCAATGACTTCTTCATTTTCACGGGCTAATCTATTAGCGACAAGCGCTGCATCCTTCAATGCAAAACGAGAAGGCGCAAGAGGGCTTGGGGGTGACGAGAACAGCATGTACTGGGAAAACACCGACAACCGGATACCGATCCTGTCCTGGTGCGGCGAGGTGGACGGTCCCTCGCTGATTCAGGCGGTGAACCTGGCGAACCATTCCGAGACCTTTCATCACGTTGCGTTGATGCCAGACTGTCACGTCGGCTACGGCATGCCGATCGGCGGGGTGATCGCATGCGAGCGCGCGGTGATCCCCAATGCGGTCGGTGTCGACATCGGGTGCGGAGTGGCCGCGATCGAAACGGATTTCCCGGCTGAGAGAGCCGACCGCGCCGGGCTGGCGGAGCTGTTGGGCGACATCCGCCGCACGGTGCCGGTCGGCTTCCAGCATCACCGCGCCCGCCAGCAATGGGACGGATGGGACAGCGCGCCGATGCGCAGCCCGCCGGTGGCGCGCGAGGCGGATGCGGCCGGCCGGCAGCTCGGGACACTCGGCGGCGGCAATCATTTCATCGAGGTGCAGGCCTCGGACGCCGGGCGCATCTGGCTGATGGTGCACAGCGGCAGCCGCAATTTCGGGCTGAAGATAGCGGAGCACTATCACGAATGCGCGAGAAAATGGTGCGCATCCCACCGCGCGGAGCTTCCCTCGCACGACCTCGCATTCCTGCCGCTCGATACCGATCTTGCGGCCGAGTACATCGAAGCGATGGAATTTGCGTTGGCCTTCGCGCGGCGCAACCGTGAACTGATCATCGAGCGTGTGGCGTCAGCGTTCTTCGAGCGGTTCGGGGGCAGCGCCGCGCGCAGGCTCAACGTTCACCACAACTACTGCCGCCGCGAGCGGCACTTCGGGCGCGAGGTTGTCGTTCACAGAAAGGGCGCCACCTCCGCGCGCGCCGGTGAAACGGGAGTGATCCCCGGCTCAATGGGGACTTCCTCGTACATCGTGCGCGGGCTGGGCAACCCGGCTTCATTCGAATCCAGCTCGCACGGCGCCGGCCGCTGCATGGGCAGGAACGAGGCGAACAGGCGGCTGAACACGGCGGAATGCGACCGCGCGATGGAAGGCGTTGTGTTCGGGCGCTGGGGCCGTGACCGGCGCGGGAAGCCGGACCTGAGCGAAGCTCCGCAGGCCTACAAGAACATCGAGGATGTGATGTCCGCGCAGACCGACCTCGTCGCCCGGGAAGTAAGGCTGCAGCCGCTCGCGGTGGTGAAGGGATAGCGCGGACTATTCTCGTTGTCCTCGGATGCGATTTCGGCGAAAAGTCTTCATATGAAAGCGGTCTTCCTTGGAACCGGCACTTCGGCCGGAGTGCCCGTTATCGGATGCGCCTGCGCGGTCTGCAGGTCGTCCGACCCGAAGAACCGCAGGCGGCGGACCAGCCTCTACCTTTCCGCCGGCGGCACGCATCTTGTCGTGGACACGCCGCCGGATTTCCGGGACCAGGCTCTTGAATACGGCATCGAGCGCGTGGACGCGGTGCTCTTCACGCACGCTCATGCCGATCACATTTTCGGGTTCGACGATATCCGGCGGTTCAACACGATGCAGGGGGAGGTTATTCCGGCCTTTGCCCCGCCGGCCACCGTCGAGCACCTGCGGCGCGTGTTTGACTACATTTCCACCGAGGAAGAGCCGGGCGTGTACAGGCCGTTGATAGAGTTCGTCGGGGTGGAAGGCCCGTTCGAGGTGGGGGCCTTCCGCGTTGAACCGCTGCCGGTCCGGCATGACCCGCGCGGCCGGCCGACGGTCGGCTACCTTGTCTCCGAAGAGGGCCGGTCGATCGGGTATGTTCCCGACTGCGTGGAGATGTCAGATGCCGTCATCGAGCGGCTTCGCGGTGTGGACGTGATGGTGCTCGACGCGCTGAGGGTTCACCCTCCGCACATGTCGCATTTCACCGTTGATGAGAGCTTGGAGGTCCTGCGGCGGATCGGGGCCGGGAAGTCTTTCCTGATCCACATGTGCCACGACCTTGATCACGAGGAGACCAATCGGCTGCTGCCGGACGGCATCTCGCTCTCGTATGACGGCATGACGCTTGACTGGTGAACCGCCGCACTTGACGAATGACTCCATTCGCGCGGAAACTGCGCGCGCCATGAACCCGGAACCTCTTGCCGAACCTGTCGCCGCCGTCGCCCTCGACCACGGGCAGGCCGGCGGCGCGTCCGCCGTCTGCCTGGCGTTGCGGGCCGGGGGTGAAACAAGGGTTCTGCGCTTCGAAGCAGGGCGGGAAACCGGCGGCGTCCGGTCGGCGCTTGCTGAAGCCGCTGCCGCCTTGCCGGCCGGCACACTTTGCGTGGTTGAGGACGCCGGATGCTTCGCGGCGCTCGTGCGCGGAGCGGACGGGTGCGGTGAGTGGGGTTTCGATACCGTTGATATCCAGGACATTGCCTCGATCGTCTGTCCCGCCAAACATGTCTGCTCCGCGGAAGCCGCCGCCGAAGCGCTCGGTGTGGACCTCCGGCCGGGCGGCGCAGATCCGGCCGGGTTTCTCCTGGCTGTCATGGACAGGGCGGAGGAACTTTGTCACGACGTGCCGCTTCCGGTGCTTGATCTCGGCTTGCGGCTGCTGCGCGGGGCCCGCCATTCCGGTTTGAGGAGCTTTCTCGCGCGGGCGAAGGATGAAGCAGTCGGGCGTGTTCCGGCCGTGCGCCGCATGCAGCTCGAATCCCTGTTTCGTGAGAACATCCAGCAGCGGCCGCGCCGGCGGGAGGAGCCCGGCGGGAAACCGGTTGACCCTGATGCCGTGGCGTCGCTGCTTGAAGCGGGCGGCGAGTGTTCGCGGCTGCTGGCCGGTTACGAACGGCGCGAGCAACAGGTTGCGGTTGCGAAGGCGGTCGCCTCGGCTTTCAACAACCGTCGCCGGCTTCTGCTGGAGGCCGGCACCGGAACGGGCAAGACCATAGCCTATCTTCTGCCGGCGGCCCGGTACGCGGTGGAGAACAAGGCCCCGGTAATCGTCAGCACAAGCACGCGCAATCTCCAGTCCCAGCTTATAGGGCACGATCTGCCGCTTGTGCGCCGCATCCTCGGCGTGCCGTTCGAGGCGGCGCTGATAAAGGGGCGCACGAACTACCTGTGTGTCCGCAAGCTGCTCCGCGCCGCCGCCGGCGGCGAAATGGAAGCGGACGAGCGCCTTGCGTTTGTCTCCGTGGCGGCGTGGGCGGCGTCGAGCGCGACGGGTGATGTTGCGGAGTGTCCTGCTTTGTCATGGCGGGCCGGAACCGGTTTGCTCGGAGACGTCACCTGTCCGGGTGATGAATGCCTCGGCTTCAACTGTCCGCATCTGCACCGCTGCTTTCTCTGGAGAGCCAGGGCCAAGGCGCTCGGCGCGGATGTGGTTGTGGCGAACCATTCCCTTCTTTTCGCCGAATCCGGGTTGGGGGACAAGAGTCCGGCCCTGCCTCCGCACCGGCACGTGATTCTCGACGAGGCCCACAACATCGAGGAAGCGGCGACCCGGCACTTCTCGACGGAGGTGTCGCTCCCGCGTCTTCATTTCCTCACCAGGCGCGTGAAACACGGTCGCGGCAGGCGCACGCGCGGGCTTGTCTCGGCGGTCAGGAACGCGCTTCAGTCCGGCGCTTTCGGCGAGCAGGCGCGCACGGACCCCGCATCGTTGAAGGGACTGGACGGACTCGACAAGTCCGCGGCCTCGCTGGAACTGGCGGCGCCGTTGTTCTTCTCCGCGCTTGCCGAAGCGATGCCGGCCGGCAAAGGGGATCCGCTGCGGCTGAGGCCCGGCGACCGCTTGCTCGGCGACCTGAGTCCGGCATCCGACGCGGCGTTCAGGCTGGACACGGCGTTGCGCGCCGTGGCCGGGGCGGCGGGCGCACTGGCCGCCTCGTTGAGAGCCGCCTGCGAAGGGCGCCTGCCGCTCCATGCCGAGCTGTGCCACGAGCTGTCGGCCGTTTCCGCCGGGATGAACCAGTTTGCCGACGACCTGGCATTCGTACTCGATGCCGAAGCCGCCGACTTCGTCTTCTGGCTTGAGAAATGTGCGCCGCGGCAGGGCGGGGCGAGGGCAATGGCGGCGCCGATAGACGTCGGCGAAAGGCTGAAGAAATCGCTCTACGCGGAGAAGGACACCATCGTTTTCTGCTCCGCCACACTGACCGTGGCAGGATCAACTGCGTTCATGAGGCGGCGCCTCGGACTGGAGGACGGCGAGGAAGGCAAGACTGAGGAACTGTGCGTCGGGAGTCCGTTCGATTTTGTGAACCAATGCCGCATCGGGGTGCCGGTCTTCCTGCCGGAGCCCGGCGCGGGCGGCGATTACGCGGACGCGTTGGCCTGCTTCCTTTCCGACCTGTTCGAGCGCACGAACGGCAGGGCGCTCGGCCTGTTCACAAGCTACGACATGCTGCGGCGCGTCGGCGCGCAGTTGAGGGAGAAGCTGGCGGGGAAGGGAATAGGCGTTCTCGCGCAGGGCGAGTCGGGCTCACGAGAGCACCTTCTGGAGCGCCTGCGAAACGGGAACAGGCTCGTGCTGCTCGGGACACACTCGTTCTGGGAAGGGATAGACGTTGTCGGCGAGGCGCTGTCCTGCCTTGTTGTGGCGAGGCTTCCGTTCGCCGTGGTGACCGATCCCGTGACCGAAGCGCGGTGCGAACGGATTCGCGAGGAGGGGCGTGACCCGTTCAACACCTACACGCTGCCGAATGCCGTGATACGTCTCAGGCAGGGGTTCGGGCGCCTCATCCGGCACCGGGGCGACCGCGGCATCGTCGTCATCGCCGACAGGCGCGTGCTTTCCAAGCCTTACGGGGTCTGGTTCCGGCGCAGCCTGCCGGCGCCGGTTGTGCCGTTCAATGACCCCGCTGCTCTGCTTGACGCAGCCGGCGGTTTCCTGGGCGGCCCGGACTGAAACGGCAGGCCGGCAAGCGCGCGCACGTGTTCGCGGACAGCCGACTCCAAGTCTCCTGGATTGTAGCCGCCCTCCAGCACTGATACCACACGGCCGCCGGCTGTTTCGGCGGCGATATCCAGAACGATGCCCGTAAGGGCGGCGAAGTCGCGGGCGGTGAGTCTGAGTCCGCCGAGCGGGTCCCCTGCCATCGAATCGAATCCCGCCGAAACGAGCACGAATTCCGGCTTGAACCGTTTCGCTGCCGGAATGAGCGCGTGCAGGAACGCGCTTTCGACTTCGGCCATGCCGGCGCCGCCCGGCAGCGGGCAGTTTATGGTTGCGCCCTTGCCTGCGCCCGTGCCCTGCTCGCGCGCGGCGCCGGTGCCCGGGTAATGCGGCCACTGGTGTGTGCTGAAGAAGAGCACGTCGGGGTCATCGCAGAACGAGTCCTGGGTGCCGTTGCCGTGGTGGACATCCCAGTCAACGATGAGTACGCGCCGGAGGCCGTGCCTCCGCTGAAGATGGCGCGCCGCGACCGCGACGTTGTTGAACACGCAGAAACCCATCCCCCGCGCCGGCGATGCATGGTGTCCGGGCGGGCGAACCGGGCAGAACGCCGTCCGGACCCGCGCGGACATCACCGCATCCACCGCGGAGAGAACACCCCCGGCGGCGAGCAGCGCCGTATCGTATGTCTGCTCGCAGGTCTCGGTGTCGCCGGTGCTCAATGACCCGCAACCGGCGAGTATCTCGCCGCGGGCGAGGTCCACGTAGGCCGGGTCATGCACGAGCCGGATGTCTTCGATCGCTGCAGGCCGCGGCGCTATCGTCACTGCGAGTTCCGCCGGGAGCGCCGACACAGCGCCGTTCGCGGCGGCATCGTATCTTGCCGGCCTTTCCGGATGCCATCGGCCGGGCTGGTGGTTCCTGTACCGTCCGTCCAGCACAAGGCCGACGGCTGACGCCGCGTTCTCAGGTTCAGTCTTCATTTCATCGAACCGGGCACGCGTCGCGCCCGGTGTAGGAATCAGGATTAAGACAGTGTCAGTGATTCGCCCAATAGAGTCAGGGCTGCCCCCTGGGGCATAGTATGCCCAACGGTTCACCCGCGGCTCAAGCGCGGACGGCGAGCCGGATGCGATTTGTATGGCAGAGCAACCAACAACGTCCGATTGGGCGGCGCAGAAGCCGCGCGCGCTGGCCGTCGTTCTCAGGAACTGGCGCGAAGCGGCGTACCTCCCGCTCAAAGCGGTTGCGATGCACCTTGGGGTTTCTCAGTCTGTTGTTTGTGCATGGGAAAAGAGCGTACGCTTTCCCGGGCTTGGCAATCTTGAACGGCTTTCGGAGTACCTCGGCGTTCCGGTGAGCGAACTCCTTGACAGTCCGCCGAGCGGCGGTGGCGCAACGGAGCCGGAAGTTGTGATTGAACTGCAGCAGAACGGTTGCGTGGTGGATGTCAGGCGTTTGCCGTCGTACATCGGCGCTGAGGGCGTTCTTGGCAAGTCGATCTTTGAACTGGCCGGAGGCGAGGACGCGGCCCTGCAATTCGCACTGGGAGAGGCGACACGCACCGGTTGTTCCTCGGTTGTGCATATTCCGCTCAAAGGGATGGGGCTGGACACCGTCATGAAAGGAAGAATTCTTCCGGTTAACGGGCCCGGGCGGTCGCGTCGTCTGCTGCTGATCTCGACGCCTTTGGCAGACGTGCAGTCGCCGGGCGAAGGACCTTCGGAAATCATGTCTGCGGTGCGCGAGTCCATACTCTCGGCGGGGACGCAGCTTGAAGTCGCCATCGAACACCTGCGGAAACACGGCAGCGGCGCCCGGTCCGAAGAGCACAGGGACTGCATGCTGCGCATCGGCGATGACCTCGACATGCTCACATGCCAGCTTGACGCATTGAGGGAGCTTGCCGGGGGCGCTGTCCCGGCCGAAGGCGGCATGGACCGGACGGATTCGATTCTGGAAATCCTTGCAGTACGTGTCTGAAAAGCGTCGGCGGCTGGTCCCCGCGTCCCGCGGGTGATACTCTCACGCCCGTGAAAGCGCCTTTCCTGAGTTTCCGGGATTTCTGCATCCGCGCCTATGGCGGGCCGGTCTATCGAGTCGCGGTGGACGCCGGCTTCACCTGTCCCAACAGGAGCGCGGACGGGTCCGGCGGGTGCGCGTTCTGTGATGAGACCGGAGCGCGTTCCCCTGTTGCGCGCTCGGCCGGGATAGAGGACCAGGTACGGGAAGGGATCGGGTTCGCGCGGGGCAGGTACGGGGCCGAACGGTTTATGGCCTATCTGCAGGCCTTCAGCGGAACAAACGCGGGCAGGGACGAGCGCAGGGCCGTTTACGACCTGGTCCTTGGCGCGTTCCCGTTCACCGCGTTCAGCGTGGCGACGCGGCCGGACTGTCTTGGGCCTGACGCCGTCGAGGACCTGGCGGAACTGAAAGAACGCGCTGATATCTGGGTTGAGCTTGGGGTGCAGACGGCGCATGACAGGACGCTGGCCGCCATATCGCGGGGGCACGACTGGGCATGTTCGCGGCGCGCGATCGAGCGTGCCGCCGCGGCGGGACTTCGCGTTGCGGTTCACGTGATCGTGGGCCTGCCGGGCGAGACGCGCGACGACTGGGTTGCCACGGCCGAGGCGCTGTCCCCGCTCCCGGTTTCCGGCATCAAGATTCACAACCTGCACATCCTGCGCGGGACGGCGCTTGCGGGCCTGTACGGGAAAGCGCCGTTCCATCTGCCGGACGAGGCCGGGCATGCCGAGGCGGTGATCGAGTTCATACGACGGATGCCGCCGGACGCGGCGATCATGCGGATCAACACCGACACCGCGCCGGACCGGCTGATAGCTCCCCGCTGGCGTCTTTCAAAGGGTCAGTTCCGCGACAGGGTGATCAGGCTGATGAACGAACGAGGTGTTCGGCAGGGAGATTTGCGCGGCGGAGGCGGCGGATGAAGAAGCCGCGGCTTCTCCTGCATGTCTGCTGCGCGCCGTGTGCGGCCCACGCGGCGAAGACCATGAGCGAGGACTGGGAAGTCACCCTGTTCTTTTCGAACTCGAACATCTCGCCGCCTGAGGAGTACGAGAGGCGGCTTGGCGAAGCGAGGAAACTTGCCGTTGCCTGCGGGGCGCCGCTTGTGGAGGATGCCCATGACCATGCCGGGTGGCTGCGCGCGGTTGCGGGTTTCGAACGGGAGCCGGAGGGCGGGGCCCGGTGCGAAAGGTGTTTCGCATACAACCTGGCGCGCGCGGCCCGGTTTGCGGCCGGGCACGGGTTTGACGCCTTCACCACCACCCTGTCCGTCAGCCCGCACAAGAACTCCTCAGCCATATTCAGGGCTGGAACGGGCTTCGGCGGTTTTCTTGAGACCGACTTCAAGAAGCGGGACGGGTTCCGGAAAAGCATTGCGTTGGCGAGAGAGCTGGGCCTTTACAGGCAGGACTACTGCGGGTGCGAATTCTCCCTGCGCGGCAAAGAGCCGGCGCGAGTCCGCGATTGACACGGTAGGAGTCATTCCCTAGCTTTCTCCGGGCATATCTCCTGGCGGCGTAGCTCAGTCGGTAGAGCAGAGGACTCATAAGCCTTTGGTCCGGGGTTCGAATCCCTGCGCCGCCACCATTCTTCCCGACCATGGATGGCCACGGGCCTCTGTGTCCGGGCAGTCAGCGCGCGGGAGCGCACAGGTAACCCTTGCCTCGATGCACTACCCGTTGCGTATGTGGCGGCAAACCCGCTGGAGCATGCTGTGCCGAGACGAGTGTTTCGCCAGTCGCAGAGTCGGTGTCACAAAGCGCCGTGGCATAGGGGGTCGGCATAGGGGGTCAGCCCTTCACAATACACTGTACAAGCGGGGAATAGCTGTGCGATCTTGCGGGCCACGCTAAGGAGGCGTGGTCAACATGGCAAGACAACTGCGAGTGGAGTTTCCCGGGGCGATATACCACGTCACAAGTCGGATGGTTGGGGATGCTGCCGTTGGCAGCGCCAGTTGGCCATTCGAGAAGCGATTGTTCCGGGACGATGCCGATTACGAACGTTTTCTGGAGCGACTGGGCGAGCGGGTCGAGCAATTCAACGTCA
>VGWI01000045.1 GCA_016873655.1 Lentisphaerota bacterium | reverse complement strand
CGCGGAACAGGAAGAACCCCCCGGTGCTGCGGAGAAACAGACCGAGGACACCCCGGCAAGATGAGAATACTGGACAAATACCTGGTTCGCGAGTTCACGACGCCCGTGTTCTACTGCGTAACAGCCTTTTCCAGCATGTTCGTTATCTGGGACTTGTTCGACCGTCTGTCGGGGTTTGTGGAAGCCAAAACCCCGCCGGCGATGATGCTGCGCTACTACGGCAGCTACCTCGTGCAGGTCATGGAATACCTCCTGCCCGCCTCGCTGCTGCTTGCGACCCTCTTCACTCTCTGGCGCTTCACCCGTCACAACGAACTCGTCGCAATCCGCGCGTCGGGGATCAGCGTCATGAGGATCATGCTCCCGTTCGTGTGCGTGGGGCTCCTGTTCAGCGGCATCATGGCCGTGCTCAAGGAAGCGGTGGTGCCGGACGCGAGCCAGTGGGTCGCCGACTTCATGAAGAACAAGTACGTGATGCCGAAGTCCATCTTCCGCGAGAACGTCGTCTACTACAACCCCGTCGCTTCGCGCGTGTGGCTGATAGACAGGTTCGACCGCAGGAACCCGAACACCCTGTACGGGGTGCGGATCACATGGGAACGCCCAGACCGCACACGCGACAGGGATCTGATCGCCGCGAAGGCGGAATGGGTGGACGGAGAATGGTGGGTGTTCAACGCGGAGATGCAGGAGTATGGCGGCAGCGGCGGGCCGGCCGGCCCGCGGCGCCCCTTCCCCGGCTCCAGCCTCGGCCGGCCTCTGCGCGGGCTGAGCGAGAAGCCCACCGACTTCGTGAACGAAATCAAGAACCCGGTTTTCTTCTCGACCGGCGACATCAGACGCTTCCTGAGATCGCACCCGTCGCTGTCCCGCCGCGAACGCCGGCGCTGGGTGGCGGACATACACGGGAAAGCCGCGGCGCCGTGGGCCTGCGCGATAGTGATCCTGTTCGGAATCCCGGTCGGCGTTCGCGGCACCCGTCACAACGCCCTGACAGGCGTGCTGTTCGCCCTGCTCCTGTTCGTCGCCTTCTATGCGCTGTCGCAGCTCGGACTGCTGATGGGCAGAACGGGCGCGGTCTGGCCCTGGCTCGGAGCATGGCTGGCGAACGTGGTGTTCCTCTGCATCGGCGTGACGATGCTTGTCCGGCTGCGCTGACGCTGAGGGCTCACCACGATATACCGGCTGCGGCGAACAGGCTGAACGAGAGCGGTATTGAAACGAGCGCGGCTCCGTAACCGGCGAGCATCAGTTGCCCCGCGAAGGAAACGTTGCCGCCCTCCCTCTCAATAACCACCGGCGCAGCCGTGACCGGCGGCATGGCCGCCTGAATCATAACGAGGAAGCCGGCCTCACCCCCGATCCCGAGCGCGCGGAGCGCGCCGATGAAGAACAGCGGGAACGCTATGTTCCGGATCAGGACAAACGCCGCTATCTCGCGCCAGTAGACAGGCCCGCCGTGCTCGACTTCCTCCCGCATGCGGGCGCCGAGCATCAGCAGCACGAGCGGCACGGAAACGGCCCCGACCTGCCGCATGGCCCGCATCGCGAATGACGGAACCAGCGCCGGCCGGCCCGCCATGGCAAGCGCAACGGCCGCAACCGTGGCGAACAGAACTGGGTGCGCCGTCTTCCGCCAGTCAATCTTCGCCCCCCGGCCAAAGAAAATGCCGCTGGTGTTGAAGAGCATCGCCGGAAACAGGAACGCCGCGAGGAAAAGCTGCGCGACCTCTTTCGAGTCCGCGCCGTACATGCCCGTCAGCATCGCCAGCGGCAGAAACAGCGCGTTCTGGTAGAAACAGCTCGCACGGAACTCAGCCCTTACCCGCCGCCGCGCCGCGAACCCGGCCAGCAGACTCAACGGAAGCGCGACAACGGTGAAGCCGGCCCACGCAAGGGGCAGCCGATGCCAGCCCGGCATTTCCAGTGGACGGAAACGGTCCACGATCACGGTAAAAACCAGGCAAGGCAGCGCAAAGTCCAGCGCGATCGCGCTCAGCACCGGCATTGAAGCGGACGTGACCAGGCCCCGCGCCCGCATCCACCACCCGAACGCGCCCATCAGCATCAGGACGCCGAGAGCTTCCATCGCCGCGGTTGCCAGCTGCATCTACCGCCCCGTGTTTCCTTCGCCGGCCCCGACATCCTTCACGCAGAGAATGGCAGCGGCAAGGCGCGGATGATTCCTGCACCACGCGTGCTGCGTGAAGGAAGAGACCAGCGCCCACGGAGCGTGAGGACGCAACCGCAGCCGATGGCCCTCCCCCCGCAGCCACTTCAGTCCGGCGAGTCCGATTACCCTGTACCCCAGCGCCTCCATATCGCCGACCGTCCAGCCGGACAGATGCTCCTGGAAATCGCCGCTGACAACCGGCTTCTGCGGCAGGAACCCGTTCGGCGTGAACACAACCACGCGCCGGCGCGCGATCCGCTCAAGCGACTTGAGCAGCTTCAAACCGTCTTCCCTGGTCAGGTGCTCGATGAAATCCAGCGCAACACAGGCGTCGAACTGGCCGGCCCCGAAAAGACGCCCAGCCTCGCGGCCGTCGCCGAAAACGAACTCGTCGTGCGTGCCGCCCGCACGCGCCCTGTCGAGGTCGGGCTGGAAGGCATCCATGCCGACAAGGTGCCTGCACTCCACGAACCGCAGCGGCGAAGACTTGCCGCAGCCGACATCGAGTATTTCCTCGCAACCTTCAAGTGCGCGGCGAAGCTCGACCACGATGTTGCGCGCGGAAGTGAACCGCTTCGCGTCTTCCCGGAAGTTGTACGATCGCCTCGCCATTCCGTGTGCGTCCCGCAGATATCCCCCGCGCCGGCCGGCTACAGGTCCATGCTGGATATGTCGGCGGAATTGCCGTCGCCGCCGGGTTTGCCGTCGGCCCCGTAGCTGACTATTTCGTACGCGTTCGCTTCCGAACTCCGCACAAGATAGACGTACTCGTTGCCCCACGGGTCAAGCGGCACTTCCCTGCGCTCGATATAGCCTTCCTCGCGGTAGCGCGGAGGTACCGGCGGAATATCAGGTAAGCGGCACAGCGCCCGCAACCCCTGCTGCTGCGTGGGGATCATCCCGTTGTCCATCCGGTAAAGCTTCAGCGCCGTCTCAAACACGCGTATTTGCGCCGTCGCCGCCGCCACGTTCGCCTGGCCCAGTTGCGGGAGCACGTTCACGCCCACGATCCCCGCCAGCACGGTTATGATCAGCACCACAACAAGTATTTCGAGAAGTGTGAAACCGCTTCTAGCCTTCATGGCCGCCTCCCGGCAATCATTCGTCCGCCCCTCCACCAAGATCAAGTTCGCCCTGCGCGGTTTCGCCGCAAAACCTCGCGTAGAGCGCATCCAGCTTCGCCGCGTAGTATGCCACGTTCTCGTCGCGGCAGCCCGGATCCCATTCCGAGACCAGCTTCGCGGCATCGGTAACCGCAACCGATTTCCTGTCCCCGGTCACGTAGTAGGTTACTACATCACCCGCCCTGTACTCCCGCTCCGATTTCAGCGCCAGCTCGTAGGCGGCGTTTCGTGCGCGGCCGTTGGCGCGTTTTGCCGCGTATGTGGCCGGCGAGTCCTGGAGCATCTCCGACTTTGCAAGACTCTCTATCGGCAGCTCGCGGCCGCGGATCGCCTTCTCACAGCGCGCCTTGAGCCCCGGCAACTCGCTCTCCCTGCCTTCGAGCCGCATTCTCAGCATCCCGGAAAGAAACTCGCGCTGGAACTTCTCCAGCCCGCGCGACTTCAACGCCGCGCCCTTTACGATCATTTCGCCGTCCGCCTGGAGCAGGGCGTAATTCTTCATCTTGTAGCTGTACATCGAGACGTACTCGCCGTCGAATTCGACCTCTATGCCGCGCGGCAACGATTCCGCAAACCCGTCCCGGAACACCCCGAGCGCCTCCGAGTCCGAAACCTTTTCGGGCGGCACGAAGTAGATGCCGTCGGTGTCTATCTCGACCGGCCGGGCGCCGAGCCGCCTGAGTTCCGCGATCATGCCGGAAAGCAACTCGCGCCCGCGCGCCGTAACCTTCTCTGCGGCCGAAAAGTCGCAGAACCGCGCCTGCGCGCAGCCGAGGTAGCCGTAGAAGGAGTTGATCAGCACCTTCAGCGCCGTCTGAAGCGCGTCGTAACGCATCCGCTCCTTCAGCCCCGCGCTCTCCTGCATGCTCTTCTTCGCGGAAAGACGCATGTGGCGCAACGCGGAAAGCATACCGGGGAACACCCCGAGCGAGTCGGTGCGCGGGGCTATCTTCTCCGCAAGCATGAGCGAGGGATAGAGGGACCTCACGTCGCAGTGGTGCACGTTCCTCACCAGCCCGGAAATGAACATGTCCGTGTACCCGCCCGCGAACGGCCTGGGCTCGTCCGGCAGCGGCAGCGAATGCCGCCGACGCAGGTATTCGCGCAGAACCAGGGCGTCTATCTTCGTTGCGTTCCCCCTGACGGACGCGTTCTGGTACGAGTACGGAAGCATCTGCGTCTGGACGAACACGCTTCGCGAAAGGATTGCACCCACCTCGCGCGTCTCCTTCACGTCGTCACGCAGGTACGCCAGCACGCGGCGCGGGTTCTTCCTGAACTCCTCGCTGATCCGCGAGGCGTCGAGGTAGGTGCGATCCGGCGCGGCAACCCCGAAGTGCACGGCCACTTCCTTCAGCCCGAACCCGTTGAGCGACCGGTGGGACACGTCGTAGGCGTGCGCGAGAAACATCGTGTCCATTATGTGCCGCCCGTTGACCTCGAAACGGGTGAACGAGATGGTCCGTTCTCCGGCCATGAACCGGCTCGGCCTGGCGCGCGGCGCGCCCCCGTCGCGCCCCAGCGCAAGCTTCACCTTGTGCAGCTTCGCGCGCGCGGCGATGTAGGGCAGGTCGAAGTTGAATATGTTGTGACCCTCGATGACGTCCGGGTCGCGCTCGCGAACAACCTGAACGAACCTCGCAAGCATCTCCTTCTCGCCGAGATCGGAGACGGAAAGTATCTCCTCCCAGCCGGTGCTGTCTCCCATGCCGATGGCGATTATCCTGTCGCCTTCGCGTTCCGGGTTGCAGAAGTCGTAGCCCGGCGTCGTCTCGCACTCTATGTCCACCTGCATGCGGCGGACATCTTCGAAGTCCATCCCGCGGAAGAGCGTCTTGCCGGTCGAGAGCAGAAACTGGTGAACAGGGTCATTCAGAAACACGTACGGCGCGTTGTCGGCCCCGGGACTGACCCCCGTCCTGTCCTTGAGCCATCTGGAAGCGCCAACGCAATCGTCCCACGACTCGAATTCGAGCAGCGTGTCCAGGCACATTCCGCCGGCAAGCGGCTCCCTCCCGATCACACCGGGCAGACCGTCAACCACGGCGGACGATGCAACGATGAACGGGCGGAACCCGGAGCGCCTCAGCCGGACCTCGTCGCCTTCGCGGATATGGAGGAGAGCCTCGGCCGCGCCGCGGACACTCACCTCGACCGCCACAATCCCCTCTTCGGCATCGGCGCCGTATATGCCGGAATGCTCCGGAAGGCCCGGAGCCGCATGTTTCCGGTCTGTCACGTCGCCGCCTCTCTGAAATGCTCAATCGTGGGCGCCAGCCCGTCTTTCAATCCCGTCTTCGCCGTCCACCCGATGAGCCTGCCGGCCTTAGATGCGTCGCCAAGAGAGTCACGCACCTCGCCCTTGCGCGCCGGCGCCATCTCGGGCCTCAGATCCACGCCCGTCATGCCGGCAATTGCTCCGGCAAGATCAAGCACCGAGCACGAGACGCCGGAGGCGATATTCATGGCCGTCCCGATCGCGCCGTCACCGGCATCCATGCAACGCACGTTCGCATCAACAACGTCGCCGACAAACACGAAATCCCGCGTCTGCAGCCCGTCGCCGAATATGGTTGGCTGCCGGCCCTTCGCCATCGCGGTCACGAAGCGCGGTATGGCCGCGCCGTAGGATGAGCCCGGGTCCTGCCGCGGCCCGTAGACGTTGAAATAGCGCAAGATGAATGCGCGCAGGCCGCGCGTCCGGGCATGGAACCCGCAGTAGTGTTCGCCGGCAAGCTTCTGGATCGCGTACGGCGAAAGGGGATCGGGCGCCACTTCTTCGCCAAGCGGGAACGCCGTCGAGTTGCCGTAAACCGCGCAAGTCGAGGAAAAGACCAGCCCGCGCACCTTAGCCTTCTCCGCCGCGGCCAGAACCGCCATCGTCCCGCCGGTGTTAACCTCGGCCGACCCTTCCGGATCCCGGACCGACGCCTCGACCGACGGCCAGGCGGCGAGGTGGAACACCCAGTCCACGCCCGCGACGGCGGCGGCGAGCAGGTCCCTGTCCAGTATGCTGCCGCGTATCACATCGGCCCGGCCCGACCACCCGCGCAAGTTCTCGTCCCGCCCGGTCGAGAAATCGTCAAGCACGCGAACCGCCGCTCCCTCCCTGACCAGCCGCTCAGCCAGATTCGATCCGATGAACCCGGCGCCGCCGGTGACAAGACACCGCAACCCGCGTCTTCTCTGTGCAGGATTCATTTCAGTCCCAATGCCCCGATGACAACCCGTACTTCGGAAACGCCTTTACCCAGAACTCGATTATGAAACGCCACTCTTCTTCCTGTTCCGTGCCGTCCGCGCGCGTGAACCCGGGCAGGAGCCCCACGCCGCCCTTCACCGCTATGCAGTCGAAGTCGCGCTGCACGTACATCCACTCTTCCTCCACGCGCGATTCCTCAAACTGGTACCTTCCGTAGCACTTCACCCGCCACTCTGGACTGAAGAAGTACGTCAGCCGTCCGCCCAGAAGGCTGCTTTCATCGTGCCGGTAACGGAATTCCCCGGCCACCTCGACCGGCCCGCGCCGCTCCATCGTCGCGCGCGCGTTAAGCCTCGTCATCTCCGCTTCTTCGGCGTCGAAGATCGCGTCGAGATCGCATTTCAGGCCGGGCACGGGGCGGAGCTCGGAGTCCAGCCGCAGTTCGGCGGACGGCAAATCATCGTCGCCCCCGGGAAGCTGGAACCGCGCGAAGACGTCCACGTCGAACAGGTCGTCAGGCGTCCTGCCTTTGCGCTGCTGGAGCCTGTTGCGCAGGCCGACGTCCACCCAGTGCAGGCCGTCAACCGTGTCCACATCGTCGAACTCGTACAGATCCTCGGGCTCGACAGTCGGCTCCGAAAGGAAGGTGTAGTTGACGTACGGCTCAACCACGTGCCTGCGCGGAACACCACCGGCATCCCACGTCTTGAACGCCTTGAATGACGTCTCCAGGCCGAACTCCACGGCGGACCTGAACGCATCGTCCGCCGCCACCTTGCGCTCAACGAGGTTCGTTTCGAACAGCGCAAGCACTTCGATGTTCGTCACCCCGCCGATAACCGTCACGTTCGTCTGCGCGCCGGCTTCCGTCTCTTCCAGGGACATGCCCGATTCGAGCGACTCCGAGTAGTACGTCCCGCGCACCCCCACCCTCGGAACCACGCTGAGGAAACCGGCGATCTTGCACGGCCTGTAGACCTTCTGGTCCGCATCGGCCCTGAACGCGGCATAGTCCTCCGCCGCGTCATCGTCTTCCGGCCACACGCGTTCCAGGTATCCGGCCGTTGCGCGCGCCTCGTAGTAGAACCCCCCTCCGAGCGGCCTGCGGATGACTTCCAGGAACGCCTCGGGAAGCCTGTTGACCGATCCGAAGAAGTCGTTCAAGCGAGAGCGCACCTGCACTCCGCCGACAAGCTCGTCGCCACGGTGCGTGAGCACGGCGTAGTTTTCCGGCTGGCTGGCGCGCCGGTACTCGCGCTCGAAGAAATCCTCCACCACATCGGTGTCGCTAAGGTACTCGAACCGCAGCAGCATGTAGGTTTCCGCGCCGAGACGCGCGGCCTCACGGAAAAGTATCCTGTACCGCTCGGCGTCTATGTCCGACGTCAGGGGATCCTCGTCGTCATCCAGCGGCGCCAGGTCGTCCGCGTAATAAAGCCTCAACTCGTGGGACGAGTTCTTCGTCTGCCAGGTCAGGTCCTGCCCCACCGCCGCGCCTCGCTCGGCCCGCAGGTCAAGATGAGTCTCGGCCTCGGCGATCGACCCGATCGGGAACCGGTATGAACTCAGCAGGAAGACGCCGTGCCTGCTGGTGTGTCCCGTTACGAACTTGAATCCCTGCGTGCGGTCCAGATCGTGGATCCAGTACGGCATGTACATCACAGGTACACGCCCGAAACGCCAAACGGCGTTGCGAGTCTTGACATACTTGTCGGGAACAATTTCTATCCGGCCCGAGGAGACGGTGTAGTGCCAGTGGCCCGGCGCATTCGTGCACGTGGTGACGACGGCGTCATGAAGAACATAGACGTTGCCCGGCGCCTTCTCGGTCCTGCCGGCCTTCACCTGGAACGGCGGCAGTTCGCTGCTTATCCCAAACCACTCGCCGACCCCGGTCTTGAAATTGTATGCCAGTTCCCGTCCCGAGGCACGCCCTTCCGGGCGCGTGATGCTGACGTTGCCGGAAGCGAACACATCCTCCGTGGCCATGTTCACCCGTACGAAATCGGCGGCGAGCGTCTCATCCCCCCGCCTCAAGACAACGTTGCCGCGACCGACGATCACGCCGCTCTTGCGGTCGTATTCAAGCCGGTCGGCCGAGGCCTCTATCCGCTGCCCGGCCGCGGGCCCGCCCGCGCCAGCGGCTGTCTCCGGCGCGGCGTTCGTGGAGGCAAGGGCCGCGCACGCGCACGCGCACACGGCCGCGAAGAGCGCCCTTGCCGGCAGGTTGGACCGCGTACTCATGCGGATGGCTTCCCCGTTGTCGAGTAAAGGACTTCGCCGGTTTGCACGTCGCTGATGGCGAAACTCTCCATATGCCTTGCCGGTTCGGACCTGAACACGAGCGATCCCTTCAGACGCGACTGTAGCTCCATGAGGAACTCCTCGTCCTCACTGCGCATCCGTTCCAGCACGGTCGGGTGAACCGCAACCTGCAGGGCCAGGGTCGTCGCCTTCTTCTGTTGTTTGCGCAGCACCGCAGCCACCTGACGCTGTATTTCCACGCTCATGCCGAGCGGCGAAGTAACGCTCCCCCGTCCCCTGCAGTACGGGCAGTCGACAAACATCGAGGAATGAATGCCCTCCTCGACGCGCTGCCTCGTCATCTCCATTATTCCAAGCGACGAGATCGCCAACACGTTGGTCCTTGCCCTGTCCCGCTTGAGCGCGGTCCTCATCTCCCTGTAAACGGCGTTCTGATGTTTTCTCGATTTCATGTCAATCAAATCGATGACCACCAGCCCGCCGATGTTGCGCAGCCTGAGCTGCCGCGCGACCTCCCTGACCGCCTCCGTGTTCACTTCCAGGATCGCCTGCTCCTGCTGCCCGCTGCCCTTGTGCCGGCCCGTGTTCACGTCTATCGCGACCAGCGCTTCGGTCTCGTCGAGAATGACGTAGCCTCCGCACTTAAGGTTCACCTTGCGCCTGAACGCCTCGTCGAGCTGACGCTCCACGCCGTAGTGATCGAACACTGGCATTTCACCGTGATAGTGATGAATCCTGCTCCGCGCGCGGCGGAACGCCTTTGAGGCGCTCTTCTTCACGCGCTCATAATCATCGGCGTTGTCTATGACGATCCTGTCCACGTCCTCCGTGAGCCAGTCGCGCACGACCCGCTCGACAAGATCGGGCTCCTCGTACACGCTGCACGGCGCCTTGTTCTGGTCTATCGCGGCCCGGAGTTCCTCCCACACGACTAACAGCCCGCGCAGGTCGCGCACCAGGCTCCGCTGGCTCGCGCCGGCGGAGGCCGTACGGACTATCAGCCCCATCCCTTCCGGAACCGGAAGCCGGTCAAGAATCTTCTTCAGCCGCTGCCGCTCTTTGCTGTCGGTGATCTTGCGCGAAACGCCGACAACGCCGGTGCCTGGCATCATCACCAGGTGCCGGCCCGGGATGCTGAGCGACGCTGTGGCGCGCGGCCCCTTTGTGCCGATCGGCCCCTTTGTTATCTGGATGACTATTTCGGAGCCGGGAGGGAAGCGCCGCGCAATATCCTCGTTGCTTATGCGCCTGCGCCTCGACCTGCGCCGGTCATCCTCCTCGTCTTCCTCATCCACACCGTCTGGCAGCATGTCCCAGTAGTGCAGAAACGCGTTCTTCTTGAGGCCGATGTCCACGAACGCGGCCTGGAGATCGTGCTCCAGGTTCTGGATGCGCCCCTTGTAAATGTTGCCGACGATCCGCTCCTGCGTCGGATGCTCGACCTGGTATTCCTCAAGCCGCCCTTCCTCCATCACGGCGACCCTCGTCTCCAGGTTCTCGGCGTTTATCACTATCTCCCGCTTGATCGTCTTTCTCCTCAGCCATCCGAACATATTGATTCCTCTCCCCTTTTCCGGCCGCGCCTACTTCAGGACATCCGCCCTCGTGGGCAGGTCCCTGAAAAAGACGCCTTCACGCCGCGGCAGCGACCGCATGTGAACACTCTGAACAATCCCCAACAACGTCATCGCGACAACCGCAAAGGATCCCCCGTAACTGACCAGCGGAAGCGGAAGACCGGTAACCGGCATCGTTCCGATGGTCATGCCGACATTTATGAACACGTGGAGGAAGAGCACGAGCGCAACCCCCACGCACAACAGCCGCCCGAACGTGTCGGAAGCCCGGTATGCCGCCGCGGCGGTGCGCCAGACAACCAGACCGTAGAGCCCCAGCAGACACACGGCGCCGAAAAACCCCTTCTCCTCCGCGATAACGGAGAAGATGAAGTCCGTGTGCGCCACCGAGCGCGGAACAAAACCCAGTATGTTCTGCGTTCCCTTCCGAAACCCCTTTCCCCATGTTCCGCCGGACCCGACGGCAATCTCCGACTGCCGCCTGCTCCAGCCGGCTCCGAGCGGGTCATACTCGGGCTGGAGAAACACCCGTATCCGTGTGCGCTGGTAGTCGCTCAAGCCGGTCACCTGCCAGATCCGCTCCTGCGTTTCAGCGTCAAGATCGAGTTTCCCCGGCAACACCACCGCCGCGATCATGAGCGACACCAGCACGGCGCCCGCCGCCCCGAAAACTGCCAACACCCGCGCCCTTATCCCCGCCACAAACATCATTCCCATCGCCATGGGCACGAACACCATCGCCGTTCCCAGGTCAGGCTGCTTCAGGATGAGGAGTATCGGCAGGCCCGCTATCGCCAGCGACACTGCGATGGCGAGCGAAGACCTTACCTCCAGCGACGGATGGCCGAGAACGGACGCCAGGAACACAAGCGTGGCGAACTTCGCCGCCTCGGACGGCTGGATGCCGAGCCCGCCGATGAAGAGCCACCTCTGCGCCCCGTATATGCGCGCGCCGGCGAAAAGAACCACCACCAGGAGAACAACCGCCACGGCGTAGGCGAACGGCGCAATCCGCTCCAGATCGCGGTAGTTGGCAAGCGCCATGCCGGTGTATGCCACCAGCCCGACCGCGGCCCAGACAATCTGGCGGTGATGCAGCGCCCTGCTTGCCTCGTCGCCGGTCTGGCTGGCGCTGTAGACGAAGGCTATGCCGGTCGCAACGAGGCACAGCATCCCTACGGTCAGCAGCCAGTCCATCGCGGCAAGCCTGAGGGCCATCTTCCTGAACAAATTCACCCCTCCCTCCCGACTGCGCCGGCAACCGTGCCGTCCATCGAGAAAAGCGCCTCCATGATCCGCGCGACACGCGGCGCGGCGGTCCTCCCGCCGGAAAGCGCGTCTTCGATCACAACGGACACCGCATAACGCGGGCGCTCGTACGGCGCGAATGCGATCATCCAGGCGTACTTCCTGCGCGCGCCGCGCGGCCCGTACTCCGCGGTGCCGGTCTTTCCCCCAATCGTCACACCCGGAATCCTCGCGCGCGCGCCCGTCCCGTCAAGTTCTCCGACAACATCAAGCATCCCGCGCCGGACCAGCTCCCGGGTGACAGGACTGAGATGCAGGTCCTCAGCAAGCTCGCCCGGCCGCCACGCCTTTCCGTCCATCCGCACGGTGTGCGGATTGACGCCGGGCCCAAGCACGGCCCTGAGCATTCTGGGCCGGTAACACAAGCCCCCGTTCGCGATTGTCGCCGTCGCCATCGCCATCTGCAGCGGAGTGCAAAGCAGCGCCCCCTGCCCGATTGAAATGTTCGCCGTATCGCCGGGCCACCAGGGCTCCCCGTAGCGGCGCATCTTCCACGCACCGTCCGGAAGCAGGCCTCCGCTCTCCTCAATCAGGCCCACACCGCACGGCCGGCCGAACCCCATCGCCTCCGCCGTGTGCCGCACACTGTCATAGCCGCATTTCAGGCCAAGCTGGCAGAAGTAGGTGTTGCATGACTGCTCCAGCGCGCCCCGCATGTCGAGCGAACCGTGGCCGCGCTGGTTCCAGCACATTATCGTCAAACGGCCGAGCTTGAAGTAGCCCGGACAGTCAACCCTCATGCCCGGCGTTGCGCTCCCGCTCTCAAGCGCCGCAATCGCGATAACGGGCTTGAAGGTGCTGCCCGGCGGATACTGCCCGGAGACGGCCCTGTTGAAAAGCGGCCTGCCCGTATCGTTGACAAGAGCGTCAAACTCCCGGCTCGAAATGGACGGGGAGAAGTCGGCCAGGTTGTATCCCGGCGAACTTGCGATTCCGAGCACGTCGCCGTTGCGCGGGTCAAGAACAACCGCCGCGCCGCGCTCGCCCGAAAGCTGCGATTCGAGCACGCCCTGTATCCCGGCGTCTATCGTCAGAACGACGCTCCGGCCCGGCTCCGGCTCGCGCTCCGAGCTCTCGTCCCGCCTGTACCCGGAAACATCCACCCGCAACAGCCGCCCGCCGGCCCGTCCGGCAAGAACCGCGTCGAGGGCACGCTCCATGCCGCTGACGCCCGCCATGTCCGGCAGGTAGTAATGGTAAGTCCCGCCGTCATCGTCAACGCGCGGTTCCGCCCTGCGAACATACCCGATCGCATGCGCCGCCAGGCTCCCCTGCGGGTAGATGCGAACAGGCTCCACGCATATGTCCGCGGCAGGCACGGAGGCCCCGGCCGCCGCCCATCGCGCCATCTCCGCCTCGGTCAGGTCCCTCCACGCGATGAAGGGAAGCGGCAACCGCCTGCGGATGTGCAGCCAGATATCATCCTCCACCACCGAAGGCGGCCGCCCTATCACCCCGGCAGCCCGGTCAAGCGTTCGTTCCACTTCGCGAACGGTGGCAGGCCACTTGCCTGGCTGCCGCAGCTCCTCGATGTAGATGCCGAGACAGTAGTTCGGCCGGTTGCCGGCCAGACACAGCCCGTTCCGGTCGAACACGGACCCGCGCACCGCCGCGATACGGACCCGCCGGATGCTCTGCTTCTCGAAACGGCTCTCGTAATGTGAGGCGCGGAGAACCTGCAGGCGCCAGAGCGAGAACAGGAGAAACAGGAACGCCGCGCCCATGAGCGCGATGACCCCGCCGAACCGGAGCAGATGGTCCCTTCTCTCTTCAGTCGTAGACATCTATCTCCCGTCTGACCCTCACGTTCCCGAGCAGCCTGTCAACTGCATCGGCGGCAAGGAAGAACACCGGCGCGGCGACCCCTCCGAGCAGGGCAGCGCCGAATGCGCGGGCCGTGGCCGCAAGGGGCGGCACCGCGACAACCCCCTTCGCCATCATCAGCCCCCAGAGAAAACCGGATACAAGAAACGAGGATGCCGCCCCGAACGCCGACGCCGTCAGCCACACCTCCGGGACCACGAGCCGCCTGAATCTTCCCGCCAGCAGACCCGCCACGCAGAAGCAAACCACGGACTGTCCGAGCGGAACCGGGCTCAACGCCCCCTGCAGCACACCGGCAACCAGGCCGGCAACAAGCATCGCCCCGCTGTCATGCGCGAGCGCGTAGTACGCGACAAGTATCGTGAGAAACGGCGTCTTGGCTCCGCCCAGAAATGAGGCCGGCGGTATCGCCCATTGCAGCCCGGCCGCCAGCAGCGCAAAGAAGAACATCACAAGCCACTTCATCGGCTGCTCCCGGGGACGCCGCCGGCGCGAGTCCTCACGACGAACACGTAGCGAAGAGCCGAAAGATCCGTGAAGGGCACAACACTGCATCGCTGGTAAAGTCCCGATATGTCCATCTCGACAGCGGAAACACGGCCGACCGCGATGCCGGACGGAAACGTGCCGCCCAGCCCTGAAGTCTCCACCGTGTCGCCCGCGCGCAGCGGCGATTCGAGCGCAACATATTCCAACCTGCACGGGTTCACCGCCGCCAGCATCTCAATCCCCGCATTCGCCGCGCCGCCGCGCCCAGCGTCGGTCCCGCCGCCGCCAAGTATGCCGTAGGCGCCCGCACCGACCGTCCTGCACGGAATCCGGCACGAAGGGTCGGTTATCAGAAGCACGTCCGAGCTCTGCCTCGCAACGGAAACCACCTTGCCGATCAGTCCGCCCGAAGCCGTGACAGCCATGCCGATCCGGATGCCGGAATCCGCGCCCTTGTCCAGAGTAAGCGAGCGCCACCAACCCGTGACATCCGCGCGCGCCGTGACCTCGCAGAACACGAGATCCTGGTTCGCCGCCGCTGCGCGAAGCCTCGCCACCTGCGGCAGCTCCTGCTCCGCCGCCCGCAACTGGTGCACCTGCATGCGCAGAAGCTCGTTCTCGGCGAGAAGCCTCTCGACCCTGTCCCCTGCCGCCTCCCGCCCGCGCAGACCGTCAACCGCGCCGCGCATCACGCCGCCGGCGGACGCGAAAACACCCTGGACGGGCGAGAAGAGGTCTCTCACCGCAATCGCCATGCGCTCCGAAACCGCCGAAGGCATGACAAGGAGGGCAACCGCGACAGCCAACACGGCCAGTATAAGAACGTACTTGCGTCTCACCCGTCTCTCCCAGAGCCGGCCGGCCGTGAGAACAGGCGACAAGGAGGGGTGTTTCGGCGGCAGAGCCCGACGTCAGAACATCAGGCCCGTTCCGTCCGCGCGGCGCGCTTGAGGAAGTTGAGCTCGTTCAGAACGACTCCAGTCCCTTCCGCAACCGCACTCAACGGGTCGTCCGCCAGATGAACCGGCAGTCCCGTCTGTTCCGCGATCAGCTTGTCGATTCCCTTCAGGAGCGCTCCGCCGCCGGCCAGAATCATCCCGCGGTCAACAAGGTCGGCCGACAGTTCCGGCGGACACCGCTCGAGAGTGATTCTGATCGCGTCTATTATCGACGAAACCGGTTCCTGCAGGGCTTCGCGGATTTCCTCCGAGGTGATCGTCAGGGTCTTCGGCAAACCTGCCACCAGATCGCGCCCCTTAACTTCCATGCTGGTCTCGTCGCCCACAGGGTAGGCTGAGCCCATGGTCATCTTGATCTCCTCGGCCGTCCGCTCGCCGATCATCAAATTGTACACCCGCTTCATATACTGGACGATACACTCGTCCATCTCGTCGCCGCCCACACGCACCGAGCGGCTGAAAACTATGCCGGCCAGCGAGATCAGCGCCACCTCCGTGGTGCCGCCGCCTATGTCAACTATCATGTTGCCGGCCGGCTCCTGCACTGGAAGCCCCACCCCGATGGCAGCAGCCATCGGTTCCTCGATCAGGAAGACTTCCCGCGCCCCCGCATGCGTTGCGGAGTCCTTGACTGCCCGCTTCTCAACCTCCGTAATGTCGCTGGGCACCGCGATGATTATCCGCGGACGCACCATCTTGCGACGGTTGTGAACCTTCTTGATGAAGTAGCGGAGCATCGCTTCGGTTATCTCGAAGTCGGCTATCACACCCGCTTTCATCGGGCGGATCGCCACGATGTTGCCCGGCGTACGGCCCAACATCCGCTTCGCTTCGTCACCCACCGCCAGTATCCGCTTGGTCCCCGCCTGAATGGCAACCACCGAAGGCTCGCGCAGCACGATCCCGCGGTCCTTGACATAGACGAGGGTGTTCGCCGTCCCGAGGTCAATGCCGATGTCGTTTGAGAAAAGACCCAGAATACTGCCCAAAGCCGACATGAATGATGATCCCTTCGCACCGCCCCCGGCAATCGGAGGTTCGGGACACTTTGAGTCATACGAAAGACTCCGTCAAGAGGCAAAACACGGCCGTCCGGATGGGTGAAAAATGTTGCTGGTCAACGACATTGCTGGTAGCGTCCGCCTGTCCTGCCTGCGCACGGGCAGCAGCGAAAGGGAGTCTCGCGCCATGTGCGGAATTGTCGGCTACGTCGGACTCCGCGACACGTTGGGCATCGTTGTTTCAGGCCTGCACCGCCTCGAGTACCGGGGCTATGATTCGGCCGGCATAGCACTCTGCGTGCCGGGAAAGCGGCAGATCAGCGTTGTAAAGACGCCCGGGAAAATCTCCGACCTCGAAACCTTGATCGCCGCAAAACTCGTGTCGGACGCCGACCGCACAGCTCCGATCGGCATCGGCCACACCCGCTGGGCCACGCACGGCCTGCCGAACGAAGCGAACGCGCACCCGCACCTCAGCATGAACGGCGAAATAGCCGTCGTTCACAACGGAATCGTCGAGAACTACGCCGCGATAAAGCAGCGCCTCACCCAGCAGGGATACAAGTTCTCGAGCGACACGGACACCGAGGTAATCGCCCACCTGATCCAGGAGTGTTACCAGGGCGATCTGCGCAGCGCAGTCGCAACGGCCCTGAAAAAGCTCGAGGGAACATACGGCATCGCCGTCGTCTCCTCGCGCCATCCCGACACTCTCGTGGCCGCGCGCAAGGGCAGCCCCATCGCGGTCGGCATCTGCGAGGACGAAACGCTCGTTGCCTCCGACATCAGCGCAATCGTCAATTACACGAAGCAGGTCATCTTCCTCGACGACGGCGATCTCCTCACGGCCAAGGCCGGAGACGTGGATATCACATCTTCGAAGAACGTCCCCGTGACACGCCCGCCGACCTTCGTGGACTGGGACGTTGGCCAGATCGAGAAAGGCGGCTACGAACACTTCATGCTGAAGGAGATCCATGAACAGCCGCAGGCGATATCCTACGCGATTCGCGGCCGGCTGCTGCCCGACGAAGGCACGACGAAACTCAGCGGCATGCAAATGGACCCGCGCGAGATGGCGCGCATTGACCGGATATCCATCGCGGCCTGCGGCACGTCCTTCTACGCGGGAATGGTCGGAAAGTACTACTTCGAGGACTTCGCCAGCATCCCGACGGAAATCGAACAGGCCGCCGAGTTCCGCTACCGCAACCCGATCATCCAGCGCGACACCTGCATGCTCGCGATCAGCCAGTCCGGCGAGACGGCCGATACGCTGGCCGCCGTGCGGGAAGCGAAACGCAAGGGCTCCATGGTGCTCGGTATCTGCAACGTCGTCGGCTCAACCATAGCACGCGAGTCCGGCCGCGGCGTGTACCTGCACGCCGGACCGGAAATCGGCGTCGCCTCGACGAAGGCGTTCACCTGCCAGGTGGCCGTGCTGGCGATGATGGCGATCGCGTTCGGACGCACCCGCCGCCTCTCGACATCCGACGGGGCCGAGATGGTGAAAGCCATCTCCCGGCTTCCCGATATCGCGCGCCGCACGCTCGAGCAGGAGGACGCAATCCGCCGCGTGGCGGAAAAGTACGCGGACTGCGAGGACTTCTTCTACATAGGCCGCGGCTACATGTTCCCCGCCGCGCTCGAGGGCGCCCTGAAGCTGAAGGAGATTTCATACATCCACGCGGAAGGCTACCACGCCGCGGAATTGAAGCACGGCCCGATCGCGCTCCTGCAGAAGGAAGTTCCCGTCGTGGCGACGGTCGCGGACATAGCCGGCAAGGAGAAGACGCTCAGCAACATGCAGGAATGCCGCGCGCGAAGCGCACCGGTGATCGCGATCGCCACGGAGGGCGACGACTCAGTGAACGCGGTGAGCGAAGAGGTGATCCGCGTCCCGAAATGCCCGGACTTTCTCTCTCCGGTGCCGGTCGTTATCGCCGAACAGATATTCGCCTACCACATGGCGCGCCTGCGCGGCTGCCCGATAGACCAGCCCCGCAACCTCGCGAAGTCGGTCACGGTGGAGTGAGACAACGGCGGCCCACGCCCCCGGCGGCCTTGCGCCGTCGGCCGTGAAAGATCGGGTTGAGAACCCAGCGCTGCCGCGAGCCGCTTCCACCGGACGTTCACCCGATCGCGGTCTTCACGGCATCGGCGATCGCGCGGCAGAGGCGCCCGGTGAGATCGTCGGTCGGCCCCTCCACCATCACGCGGCACATCTGCTGCGTTCCGGAGTGGCGCACCAGCACACGCCCCTCGGCTCCGAGCTCCTTTTCGGCTGATTCGATGGCGGCACATACGCCAGCCAGCGATTCGAGAGGCGGCTTGCGTGAAACGGGCACATTGATGATCTTCTGCGGGCTCCGCAACATGATCGATGCCGCCTTCGAGACTGGCAGCCCAAGGCCATCGCACGCGGCAAGGAACTGCAACGCCGCAAGCATCCCGTCACCGGTGGCACGAATGTCTCTGAAGATGATGTGGCCCGAGTCCTCGCCGCCCAGCGACGCGCCTTCCTCATCCATCTTCACCAGAACATTCCGGTCGCCCACAGCCGCGGTTTCGTGCCGGATGCCCAGCCCGGCCAGCGCGCGGCCAAGCCCGAAGTTGCTCATTACCGTCGTGACAACAACGCCGTTGCGGAGCGTGCCTCCGGCCTTCATCCACGCGGCGCACGCGGCAACCATCTCGTCCCCCTGCAACACCCGCCCAGTCTCATCAACAGCAATCACACGGTCGGCATCGCCGTCAAAAGCGAACCCGACATCCGCCTTCTCCTTCAACACCGCCTCGCGCAGGGCTCCGGGATGCTGGGAGCCGCAGTTGTCGTTAATGTTCACACCGTTCGGCAGAATGTTGATTGCCTTGACGCGGGCGTGGAGAGCCCGGAACAGGGACGGCGCCAGTTCACTGGCTGCGCCGTTGGCGCAGTCGAGCACCACCTTCATCCGGGCCACGGCACTGCAGGGCGAATGAGAAATCAGGAACTGGAGATAGTCTTCAGCCGCGTCCTCATCACGGCGCACCCACCCCACGCCCTTTCCGACAGGCATCTGCCGCCGGTCCGGAGCAAGGACCAGCGATTCGATCGCCGCTTCGGCGGAATCAGGCAGTTTTGTTCCATTTGGACCGAAGAGCTTGATGCCGTTGTCCTCAAACGGATTGTGCGAGGCGGAAATCATTATGCCGATATGGGCATCGAATCTGTCCGCGATGTGCGCGAGACAGGGCGTGGGCACAACGCCGACGGTCACCGCCTCGCCGCCAGCCGACGCGACTCCGGCGGCGACTGCCGCTTCCAGCATCGGACTGCTCTGCCTGGTGTCACGGCCGATGACGATCAGGGGAACGTCCGTCAGCGTCTTCATGTGCCAGACACAGGCCCGGCCCACGACCATTGCGTCTTCCGCCGTCATCGGCGGCCTGTTCGCCACGCCGCGTATTCCGTCGGTCCCGAACAGGCGCCCCATCACTTCACCCATCCGTTATTTGCGTCATCAACAACCGAACTCAGCCAACTGGTTCCGGCCGCCCTGGTCCCCGCGCTCCACGAACGTACAGTTTCCAGGTAGCCGTCAGCCTTCTTCCGAAACGCCGCACCCAGGAAACGGTCCATGCTTTCCGTGTCGCCTTTGCAGGGGCCGGCGGCAAGTCGATCCTTCAATGACGGCCATGCCGTGAACAGAGACGCGAGCCATTCCGCCTCCGGTCCCGACCCGTCACGCAGCATCTCCACAAAATCGCCGAGGCGTTTCACCCGCTCGGAAAGTATCAACCCCGCCGCCCGCTCCGCGCCTGCGCAACATGCGGTGCGCCATCGGTCGGACACGCACGCCGGCCTGACCGTCCGGTACCAGAGCTTCAGGGCGTGGATGTTGCCGATGTAGATGACGCAGTTCGCCACAATCCGCCGGGCCCCGCCGATGAACCGCGAATCATACCGGCCGGCGTGCCGCATCGGCGCCTGGCCTCCAACAAGAAGCTGCCCTTCCTCAAGCGCATCCCTGCGCCACACGGCCCCGGCCGCGATAACGCAACCGTACCCGATGCGCACGGGCCCGATCAGCCCACCCTGCCCGCCAAGGAAGACCGGCGGCCGGTCCAGCATTACCCCGCGCGGAACGTCGCCAATCAGCGAAGCCGTGGCCTTGTCGCCCCTGGGCGTGAAGTTGAAGTGGACGTAGGAGGACCCTATCTCGCCGTGATTGTCGCGCCCCGTCCCGCCCGCCATCAGCGCGTCGCAGAAATTGGTCAGGCTGCCGCCCGTTACGTAAGGAAAAAGCACCGTCTGCTTGAAACCGACCGAGTGCCCCGCCGAAGCCTCTTCTTCGATGATCGTGCCGGGCCGGACGTGCGCGCAACTTCCCATACGCGCGCCGTCAAAGAACACGGACCCGGCAAAATATCCGCCGGCAAGCTCCACGCCGTGGCCAAGCTGGCAGTCCTCAACCGTCGCCGGCGCTTCGCGCCCCACCACGCAGCCGGGCCCTATGGAAGTCGCCGACCCGCGTACTCGGCAGCCCGCGTGAATGATCACTCCCGGCGCAATGCGCTCCGGGTCCACATCCGAGCCGATCTCGACCGAGGCGGGACACCGCACATCAACTCCGCGCTTGAGCAGAGTCTGAACCGTCCCCCCCGGCTTGCTTGCGGTATTGCGTGGGCTCATGTTCGCTGAAATACCATGCACCGCACCACCCGTGCAAGGCGAACAGCGCCGGAGGAAAACCGTGGCGCGCGCGCCGCCGAGAGTGCACACTCTCCCAGTCAATGCAGCAGAACGGACAGAAGACCGTGCTCGATGTGCTCAAGGGGTCCACTGACTTCCTCGCGGGCAGGGAAATAGAGCAGCCGCGGCTGGCGGCAGAGCTTCTTCTAAGCCGCCTCCTCAACTGCAAACGACTGAACCTCTATGTGCGGCACGAAGAGCTCCTCTCCGAACGGATCCTGGAAGCCATGCGGCGCGGGGTGAAACGCGTCGCCGCAAACGAGCCGATCCAGTATGTGCTGGGTCAGACCGAGTTCATGGGCCGCGTGTTCAGGACCGACAGGCGCGCACTGATCCCCAGGCCCGAGACGGAGACGCTCGTAGAGACCGTCCTCTCCCATGAGCCGCTGTGGAAGAACGGCGGGAAGCCGGCAATTCTGGACGTCGGCACCGGCACCGGCTGCATCGCCGTCACCATAGCCGCGGCCAGACCGGAAGCGGTCTGCGTTGGCTTCGATGTAAGCGCCGAGGCAATAGAGCTGGCGAAGGAGAACGCGACCGCGAACGGAGTCGCCACGCGCACCGCAATGGTCTGCGGCCCCGATCTCTCAGCCCACTTTGAACCGGAGATGTTCGACGCGGTGGTTGCGAACCTGCCCTATATCCCCACGAAGGACTGTGAGACCCTCGCGCCCAACGTGCGCGACCACGAGCCGCGCCTTGCCCTGGACGGCGGGCCGGACGGCCTATCGCTGATCTCCGCCTGCATCGAGGATGCCGCGATGCTGCTCAAACCCGCCGGAACCTGCTTCCTCGAGACAGGCGCCGACCAGACGGGGGCCGTCTCCCTCCTGTTCACGCAGAACGGTTTTGAGAACGTGGTTGTAAAGAAGGACTTGGCCGGCCGCGACCGCATAGTGTTCGCGGCGAGGCCCTGACGGGCGGCACGCCGCCATACGGAGGAAGATCATGATCAAGGGACTTGCGCACGTCTGCTTCCGCGTGAAGGACTTGTCGGTTTCGGAGGACTTCTACGCGCACAAGCTCGGCCTCAAACGCGCGTTCGACTTCAGAAAGCCGTCCGGCGAAATCTTCGGCATCTACTTTTACGCCGGCGCCCGCAACTTCATCGAGCTTTTCGCGGGCGGGCCGCCGACTCCGGCCGGCCCTTCTTCTTTCCAGCATTTCTGCCTCGAGGTGGACGCCTTCCATGATTTCGTAGGGACGCTGCGCGAACGCGGCGTGGAAGTGACCGGTACGAAGCTGGGCGACGATGGCGCGTGGCAGGGCTGGATCACCGATCCCGACGGCAACCGCATAGAACTCCACTGCTACACGCCGGAAAGCAGACAGCTTCCGTTCCTCCCAAGATGAGGGTACTCTGGAGAGTCCCTTCGCTGAGCCGCGATTCCTTCGTTGCGTCGCTCGCCGACGCGCTGGGAACAGGCCTGCTGGCGGGCGCTGTCCAACCGTTTGCCGGCACCCTCGCCCGGCCGCCCGCCGACGGACAGTCCCCCATCACGCCGCCTCGCGGCGTATCGGGCTGAGCTCACTCAGCAGGCCGGACCGCTTCAGCCTTCACACGAGGCAAGCATCTCCTGCACCGCCGCCCGGAA
>VGWI01000044.1 GCA_016873655.1 Lentisphaerota bacterium | reverse complement strand
TTACCATCAAGATGGGTGACGACCACGAGACGGCGGCGCTCGATCTTTGCAACGGCGACAAGGTGAAGGGGGTTGTCACTCTGGAGCCGCTCGAACTGACGACTCTGTTCAGCTCCGTGAAGGTCGGGATCGAACACGTGCAGAAGATCGTTGTATCAACCGGGGAAGGTCTGCCGGCCACCCTGAAGCGCGGCCTTGTCCTTCACTACTCGTTTGACCGGGACGAAGGCGGCACGGTGACCGACAAGAGCGGAAAGAACCATGACGGCAAAGTGAACGGCGCCCAATGGACGGCGAAGGGCAAACGCGGTGGAGCCTGCCAGTTTGACGGGAGTAGCGATTCGATCACGGTCCCCGGCTACAAAGGAATACTGGGCAACGCCCCCTGGATGGTGTCGTTCTGGTTTCGTCGGAGCAACGACAATGCTGCGCAGCAACTTTTTGTTGGCTGGGGTGGCTGGGGGAACGGCCGAGGGGCGATCGTGGAGATACTGTTGAGTGACGGGGAACTGTATGAACACTACGGCGCACTTGATTATCATACCGGCAGATTTGTGCGGGACAACGACTGGCATCACTATGCGCTTGTGAAGGGGGAAACGACCCAACAGCGCTATCTGGACGGCGTATCCCTGAACGACACCACGTCGTTTACGCTCGCCGTAGGTACGACGTCGGACGTGACAATCGGAAAGAGGCAGGTGGGAAGCGAACTGTATTTTGGTGGCTTGCTCGACGAGATTTGCATCTACGACCGTGCGTTATCAGCGGATGAAGTCAAGATGTTGTACGAGGCACGCAAGTAGTCCGTGAACAGAGACTCCAAAGAGAAACAGGTGGGCAGTCCGGAGACCCTCCACTTGGCGGCGTCCACCAGGTGGGCGCCGATGAGCATGGAGAGGGGAACCGATCAAGGAACACAAGTGATTTCGACATAGAAATGGGTTGACATTTGGGCCGATGCGTTGGTACATAGGGCCGACAAATGGGCGCATGGCCTATAATACGCCTTGATATATGGGCGCTGTTCGGGGATGTATAGGTCATGAAGCGAGATATCGAGAAGGTTCTGCAGGACTGGCGAACCGCATCGGAGCATAAGCCGATGCTCTTGCGTGGCGCCAGACAAGTGGGCAAGACGTTCTCCGTGCGAGCCTTGGGGCAATCCTTTCCCCATTTCGCGGAGGTGAATTTCGAGGAGACCCCTGATGCCCGCCTCTTTTTCTCCGAAGCACTTACAGCCGCGCCAATATGCGAGAAACTGTCCGCCTTCACAGGTGTGCCCATCAGGCAAGGAGAGACACTGCTCTTTCTAGACGAAGCACAGGCCTGTCCCGAAGCTCTGGCAGCCCTGCGGTATTTTCACGAGCAAATCCCGGGGCTGCATGTGATCGCCGCCGGTTCCTTGCTGGAGTTCGCCCTGCAAAAGATCCCCTCTCTCGGCATCGGGCGCATCACCTCCCGCTTCATGTACCCCATGACATTCCGCGAGTTTCTGGATGCGGTAGGAGATGGCTCGCTTCGGACAATTATTGACGAGGCCGCTTTTAGCAAGCCTGTGGACATCCCTTTTCATCGGCGACTGTTGGAGAGGCTTCGCGCCTATATGCTGGTCGGCGGCATGCCGGCGGCAGTAGCCGCGTATGCCGACACACATGACCTGCATCGAGTCATGAGTGTATTGGACGATCTTCTTCTGGGATTTCAGGACGATTTCGGGAAGTATCGGCAGCGCACCCCTGTGGAACGATTGAACGAGACATTCCGATCCGTTGCCGCCCAGACGGGCGGCAAGTTCATGTGCGCGACTGTCAATCGCGAGGTGAAATCCACTGCGATACTGGACACGCTCTCTCTCTTGACGAAGGCCGGACTGGCGCATCAGATCTTTCACTCCCATGCGCGGGGTTTGCCCTTGGGCGCGCAGGCGGACAGCCGGCGGTTCAAGGCGATCCTGTTCGACATGGGCATTCATCAGCGTCTGCTGGGCTTGAATGTGCCGGCCTATTTGACGGCAAGCGAGGTGGCCCTGGTCAACGGCGGCAGCCTGGCCGAGCTTTTCGTTGGCCTTCACCTGGTTGCCCATCAAACCGCCCATCGCCGGCCGGAACTCTTCTATTGGCATCGGGAGGCGCGCGGAGCGAATGCGGAAGTGGATTACGTGATACAGATGGGGAATGACGTTTGCCCGGTGGAAATAAAAGCCGGTGTGCGCGGCGGCATGCAGAGCATGCGCCTGTTTCTGAAAGAACACGCGGTTGTTTTCGGTTTGCGATTGTCCATGGAGAATTTCGGACGGATTCACGATACGGGGATCTTGCCTCTATATGCCGCACACCGGCTGTGCGACGATACGCTGAGCATAGTATGAGATTGTTCGCAGTTTGCTTGATGGCGCTAGCCGCGGCTCCTTGCGTTGTCGCTGCGGAACCGGTGCGTACACTGCCGGCGCCGCCGGGACAGGTTATGGACCTGCGGGCCAACGCGGCGGGTGATCTCTACGTCCGCACGGCGACGAACGTCCTGTGGATGGACATCCAAAACCCGGAGGAAGGCTGGAACGCTCTGGCGCTCGACGGGGTTGTCGACCTTACCGAGAACGCCGGGCGTGAAGTTTTTGCCCGTCAGAACCTGAAGACCCGGTTCGCCATCCATCGCCTGGCCGGCGCGAATGCCACCCCGGTTACCACAACTCCCAACGTGCCGTGCGAGCACTGGTACGTGGATGCGCTGGGGCGCGCGTGGCTCCAGAACAGGGAGCGGCTCCTCGTGGTGGGGAAGAACGAAACGCTGCTGGAACGGCCGATGGGGCAGCCGGGCTACGGGATCAGGTTCCGCCATCCCTGCGAATGGAAGCCCGGGCATGTCGCGCTCTTCTTCGCTGCCGAAGCTGTTTGGGCTACGCCGGAGAAAGTCACGGCCGAGGCGGCGCCTGCATTTGCCGACGATGGCACGGGCAACGGCCCGTTCCTGATGGGAACGGACCGGCTGGTCGCGGGCGGGTGCAACAACAAAGGCATGGGATCATTCCTGCTCGATCCGCGCGAACCCGGCAAAGCGCCCGAGCGCCTGAGCCTGGGACGGGGGGATTGGTTCTATGGCGTGGCCACGGCCCCGGACGGCCGACTGCTGGTTTCATCCTATGCCGTCGGCGTTCCGCGCGGCGGCTTTGTCTGGTACGCGGCAGACGGTCGCAGTGTGGTGGAACTAAAGAGCGTCGGACCTAGCTTCGGGGCGGCTCCTGTGCTTCGCGAACCCGGCAAATCACGAGTTGTATTCGCAGCAACGGGCGTGGGGTATGCGGCACTACCCCATGGCATGCTGGCGGTATTCCGTCCGAACGAGGCCGTCATGATTACACAGGCCTCCGGTCTGCCGCTGCCCAGAGTCGAACACGTGGCGGCAATCGGTGACGACCTCATCATGGCCGGAGGCGGCAAGATCGTGGCGTGGCGGACCACGGTGCCGTTGCCGCAGCCGGACGCCGCCGACCTGCGGGAGTGGCCGCTGGCCGGACCCTGCGTCCGTGACATCAACGGGACCATGTGGGCCTTCCTGCTCGACGGCAAGATCTCCCATCACGACGGCAAGCAGTGGGGTGAAGTCCCGATCGAGTTGCCCAACCTTATACCCCACGAAATGACCGGCGACGACAAGGGGATGCTGCAGCTTGCCGCCGCATTTGCTCCGAGCGGGTCGGCGCTCTTCCGTGATGGTGCAGTCACCAACTGGCCCAATGAACCTCTCCGCGCCTGGGTTGAAAGCCTGCGGCAGGGCGCAACCCGGTTCGGCGACGGCAGCCCGTTCCGATTGCGGCACATGGCCGCAGGCAGAGCCGAATGGCTCTGGCGTTACGACGGCCGCTCGCTTTGGGACGGTGGGCGGGAATACGACTACTACGAGTCGCCGCCCTATCGCTATTTCTGGCTCGGAACCAACGGCACGTGCTATCGCGGAGGCGCGGATCGCGTGTGGGTATTCGCGAACGGGTGCTGGACCGAGACCGAGGCGCCGCCGTTGTCCATCGGGCCCGACGGCATCCGCGCCGACGAAACGGGCAAAGACCGTCTGCCGGTGGTCTACGACGGGCAACTGAAACTTCCCTTGCCGGCCGCACCGGCGGGCGGCAAACCCCGCAGCCTCGCGCTGCAGGGCAACGAAGCGTTCATCGCCGGTCCCGGCGGCGGCTGGCTGGGTCCGTACCGCGTCTTCAGCAATGCGTACTATACCGTCACCGGCCGGGTGTACCCCGGGACCAATGGCCACTACCTGGTTGCGGACAACACGCTGCGCTATCAGCCGCGGCAGACACTGAAAATCGAGGGAGAAGTGCTCGCCGACGGAAACCTGAGGCGTCTGGTCTGCAGGATCGCCGGTTCCGAACCCCTCTACAAGCCTCGGATACTGGCATTCCTCGACGGCGAGTTCCTCGAATCGATCGCCGCGCCCGATGGCGTTGATCTGCCGCCCGTGAAGCCGGGCGAACACGCACTTGAAGTCTACGCGGCGGACGGTTTCGGCGTGGTCTCCGACGAGCCGCTGCGCCTGGCGCTCGATGGAGGCCCGGAGTTTGAGGTCGCCAATCTTGAACTGGGCGAGGAGTGGACGCTGAAACCGCAACGGCTGCAGGCGCTGCCCACGACGGTCGGCAGCCGCAGCGTGCTGGGGCGGGCGCTGGAGATCGATGCCGACGGCGTGGTCTGGATTCTTGTCGAAGGGGGTGTCATCGCCATTGATTCCGCGAATCGGCAGGCCGTCTTCTGCCGTTTTCCCGCGCGGGAACTCGTGGCCGCGCGCGGGCGGGTCTGGACTCCTGGAAACTACGACAACGCCCGGCTGCTGATGCCGGTCTACGAATTGCGTCGCGAAGGACCCCGGCACGCGGTTGATCTCTATGACGATCTGCCCCGCTGCGCCTCCGGGCCGCAGTTGAGCGCGGACCCTGCCGGCGGGATCTGGGCGCTCGGAAATCGAACCGCCGTGCGCTGGGACGGAAAGCGCACGCAGAGCTGGGAGCGGAATGTCGGGTTCACCGCGAAGATATTGCCGCTTCCCGACGGCGCCGTCCTTCAATCTTACGAAGACTGCTTTGTCTACCGCGACGGGAAATTGGGTTTCGCAATTCGCTGGAGCATGGGGGATTCGTACGCCGACAATCCGCTCTTCACGCTGGGCCAGAACTACCTGGTCATGCCGCGCCGCGGCGCGATTGTCGCGCTGGACAACGGCCGGACCATCGACCAGAAATCTCCGCCCGGCGACTCCTTCAGGATGGATGCGGGCGGGAACCTGTACGTATGGAACAAGGGACAGTTTTCCCGCTTCTCTGGAGAGTCTCTCACCAAAACCACACTCGCGGCATGCGCGTCGCCCAGCATGTCCCCGAACCACGATCCGGGCGGTTATGAGTTCCTCGCCACCGCCAGCGGGACTGTGGTCTATACGGTCGGAGATGATCGGTTGGTCGTCGTGCGGGCAGACGAGGGCATGGTTGAGTACGGCTGGCAGCAAGGCGTGCAGCCCGGCCGCACGCATGCCATACGCGAAGCCCCGGATGGCCGCATCTGGGTTTTGCGCGCGGCGCAACTCCTCCTGTATGACCCGACACAACCCGCCGACGCGATTCCTTCAGCCTGGCCGGGCTGGCGCGCGGTGCCGGTGCAGGAGCGATTCGCGGTGGGCGCCTTCGGGCGCGTCTGGTATGGGAATCCGAAACGGAAAGGCTTCGCTTTCTCGGATGGCACGAACGAAACGACGTGGGCGCAGAGGTATCCCGGCGCTAATGCCATCATCGTCAGCGACAGCGGCGCCGCGGCGATTGGCGCCGGGACGGCTACCTATCTTCTCGCCACCGGCAAGCCGCCGGAGCGCGTACAGGACATGCAGAGCGCGGTGCTGGAGCTGATCAAACGCGGCGCCAAGTCGTTCGAGGGAGATGGGGCTCCGGCGGTTGCCGCTGACGGGCGTGTGTATTTCCGCGGCAAGATATGGGACGGCCAGGCCTGGCAGCCCGCACCGGATGGGCGCGCCTCGCTCGACCCGCGCGGTGAGATCTACCTGCTGTGCATGGAGCGCAGTTCACTGCCCGTCGCCTACCGTCTCGACGGCGTGAAGGCCATCCCGCTGGGGCAGGTCGAGAAGTGTCTCATTGACGCCTATGGCTTGCGCTGGTACGACCCGGGCATCCTGGAAGCCCAGCCCGGCTGCATGCCGGTCTGGTATGCGAGCAAGGAGTCGCCTCAAGTGTCCTTCGACATGAACGCGACGCGGGTAGGGATCGACCCACACGGGTCGTTGCAGGCTTTGCCACTGGGCGACGGTCAATTTCTGATGCGCGTCGGGGCCAAACTCCACCGGCTCGACGCGCAGGGACTGACACGCATCCCCGGCAGCGCCGTTCCCTGCGGCGACGAACTCGATCCGGGATGGGGCCTCCGGGTCTGGCCCCTGGCCGACGGCCGCTGGGCGCTGGCCGTCCATTCCCGCCTCTACATCAGCCCGCCCGAGCTGCGCTTTTGACGTCAGACCATGCGTCCCGCGAGTTGAGCGAGTTGGTCCAGCGTCTTCGTGCCGAGGATCCCTTCCTGGAATATCCCGACATTAAACGTCACGCCGCCGCCCATGGCCTTGAATTCCCGCACGAGTTTCTCGAGGTGTTCCACCGTGTAGAGCGGGGCCTCCATCTCGTGCGGTTTGGGTGGGACGCAGGGGAAGGGCGCATTCATCCAATCCGCGTAGGTGGCGCCATGTCCCCACATGCAGTCAATGGGAACCAGGGCGTGCCACAGGCAGGTGCGCGGGGGTTGCGGCGTGTGCGTCGTGGGTCTCAGCAGCCTCTTCTTGCGTCCGTACCGGATTCTGCCGTTGATCAGGAACTCGACTTCGCCGGACAGGTAGTCCTGCCCTCGAACCACGGGCTTGCCGAGGCCGCAGCAGAATGAACCATCGTTGAACGCCACGGCAGCGTCGGGATTGCCCGCTCGCGCGGCGTTCATGTAGAGCTTGCTGCTGATCTTGGAGCTGTGGAAGATCGACCATGTGTAAGCGCCGTCGAACCACCAACCGTCCAGCCGTTTCCCGAGCCGCCGCGAATACTCCGCGATAAACTCCGTGTAGCGGCGCTGGAATTCCTCCTGACCGGTGCCTTCATCCGTCGTCCATCCGAACGCCTGGTGTATGGCGTCCGATTGCCCCTTCACTTCGCAGGGGAGGTAGGCAATGAACCGCGCGCCCATTTTCTTGACGCCCTTGGCAATTTCGAGCACCAGGTCGCGGTTCGAGCAATGCCCGGGGCCGGCCAGACGGTCGAGCACGCTGTTGGGACTGGAGTAGTAGCCATTGTTCTGGCCGATCGTGAAGATAAGCCAGTCCGCCCCACTGCGTCTGAAATCCGCAAGGAAGCGATCCAGGTCGAAACGGTCAACGGCCTTGTTGATATCCTTCAGGCGCCGCCCGTACTGGGGCGGCGGCCCCGGCGGAATCCAATGCACCATCATCCCGAACTTGCCGTCGCGCATCCATGCTGCCCGCGATTGCTTCATAACACTACCTTAGCTTGTGATAGCCGCCACACTTGTCGAAGAGGGTTTGATGGGATGTTTCATTCTTTTGGGACTCTGGGTTCTCTCATGCCTGTTTCATCAACCGCCGCAGGCGCGACTGGCATTCGCACATGGCGCGGCCGCTGTGGTAGGAGACCTTCCAGTCGTTGCCGATGTTCGGGTCGAGCGATTGGCCCCTGCGGTCGAGCAGCGTGCGCCACTCGCCAACCCCGTGAATGATCATGTGCGTGTTGACGAAGTCCCAGAGGCACTCGAATGCGTCGAGACAGCGCGGATCGCGAAACGCCGCGTAAGCGTCGAGGAACCCGACGAGCGACTCCGAGTGCTGCCAGAACTCCTTCTCCTTGACCAGTGCGCCGCCCTTGCGCAGGCCGTCGCGATAGATGCCGCCGTATTGCCAGTCCACCCCGTGCTTGAGCGCGTTGTCCACGAGTTTTCTGAGCAACGGCTCATAGGGCTTCGGGTCCGCGCCGGCGATCTCCAGTGCGCGGTGCGTCAGCCAGACGAGTTCGAGATTGTGTCCGTAAGACGTCGTCTCGGTCGGCTGCGCCGGACGCTCCCCGAAACGCTCCGCGTTCCAGGTGCGCTTCACCGCGATCGCCGGGATCGGGTTCCACGCCATATCAAACTGGTTCAGTCCGCAGCCGCGCTTGGTGTCGATCATGTGCGCGCAGATCAGGTCCACCACCTCCATCAGCTTGCGCCTGTGCAGCGGCAGCCGGGACGCTTCGTACAGCGTGGTGAACGACTCCATCAGGTGCATGTGGGTATCGAGTCCCTTGCGGTCGCCCCCGGCGAAGCCCGGTTCTTCGGGTGACCAGTCGCGGCACAGGTTCTCGTAGTAACCGCCGTGCCGGGTGTCGGCGGCGAACTTCTGCAGGAGGTCGAACGTGCGTGAGGCATACTCCAGGCCGCGCTTGTCGCCGGTGCCCAGCGTGTATTCTGCCATGGCATAAATCGCGAAACTCTCGCCGTACACGATCTTGGCCATGTCGCTCTTGCCGCCGTTGGGCTTCGTCTTCCAGTACCAACCGCCGTGCCTGGCATCCCAGAAATGGTTGAGCAGAAACTCGGCGCCGCCGCGCGCCAGCGCCGCGCTGCCCTTGGCCTTGGGCTGCTGGCGGCAGAGGTGCGAGAACCACCAGACCAGCCGCGCCTGGGTGTTCAAGTACTTCTCCTTGAGCGGCGTGGCGTGGCCCTGCTCGTCGAAGCGGACCAGGTACCCGCCGTGCTTCGCGTCGCGGGCACGGGTATGCCAGAAGGGAATGAGGCCGCTGGTCAGGTGCTGCGTGATCTCGCCTTCGAGCCGTTGCAGGCGCTTGAGGTTTCTCTTGGATGTTTCGCTCACCTTTCTCCTCGCTTTCTTTTTGTGCCGATTGCTATCGGTTGCCGTCGGCAGGAATCGACATCACGCACTGCGTCTACGCCAACTCCACAATTGTGTAGACCCCCAGCTTCTCGACGGTCAGCACGTTTCCTGCGATGCGCGCTTTGGCATGCGATGCCGGGAACGCGTGCACCGCCGCGCTCTTCGGCGTCCAGCCCAGCTTGAACGACGCGCTCGGAATCGGATCGACGCAGCGTGTACCGGAGTTGAGCCGGTAGTTGACGATGTGGAGCGCGTGACCTTTGGCCAGCTTGTGCAGCGAAATGCCGATGTCCGCCACCTCCTGCGCCGCCACAATGGAGTCGACCCGCGCCAGGTGGGCTTTCAGTTCCGGGAACGCGCCATACCGGAATTTCGCGTCGGCCAGTCGCGGGTCCACCCTGCCGATCGCCACCACGCGCCCGCCCTTCTTCTGCCATGCCCGGAGCGTCCGGATGTCGTTCTCATGGAGGCTGTACGCGTCCGGCAGCACGATCTGCTTGTAGCCGGCCAGGCGTTTGGCCGTGAGCGGCTCGTCGGGGCTGACGTACAGGACATTGAAGAGCATGCGCGCGTCGCTGAGCGACTGGCACAGCCCGTGAAACAGCGGAAAACCCACATCCAGGTGCCGGCGGTTGAGGCCCTTCGTGAGTTCGCAGTCCATCGCGCTGCGCTGGTCAAAGACTACGGCGGTTTCAGCGACGAAGCGGTTGGTGAAGAGCGATTCGCGTTCCTTCAGCCACGTTCCCATCTGACGTTCGGCTTCCGCCGGCGGGTAGAACGAATCCTGCCGCTGGTTCTGGAGCCAGCCGCCATAGGGGATAGCGATGTTGAAGCCATGGGCCAACGGTTCGAGCATGAAGAGGATGTAGGAATCGTTCTTCCCGGCGTCTATGTCGCGCATGATCTCATGCACGTAGGGACCCGGATCCTCGATGAAAGAGCCTGCCTTGCCGCCAAAGAACGCATACCCGTAGCGGTAGTAGCCGTCCTGGCGGAGTTTGATGTCGGCCTTTTCGCCGATGATCAGGTCGCAGTGCTTGCGCACCGCATCGCCGTGGGGATCGCAGTTGTAGAGGTTGGCGGTAACCCGGGCCCGCTTGCCGGTCTTCTTTCCCGAATAGGCGCGCACGTGATCGGCAATGTCGATGACGCCCGGCTCGATGCAGGCGATGTGGAAGCGGACAAACGATGACCAGAGCGGGATCGCCAGCCGCCTGTCGATATCCGGATCGGTAAGATCCTTGTCGGTATAGCCCTTCTTCTTGAGGAACGCGCGATAGTTGAACCGGTCGAGATCGAGCCCTTCCGTCTCCGCCGAGGGATTCTGCCTCAGGTACTCCCGAAACAGTTTCAGGCAGTCCTTGCAGAAACACCCGCCGCTCATGGCGGCGAGCAACTGGGCGTCGAATTCGTCGATGTGCACAACCGCCGCGCCGGCGTCGATCATGATTTCGATCTCTTTGCGGACATACTCCCGGAAGGCCGGCTTGTTGCCGCAGGGGCTGTAGCAATAGTGGTCATGACCAGGCACCATCAGCCAGCGGGAGAAGATGGGATTCCCGTCCAGCGTCTCGGCCATGAAACCTGTCAGATAATCCTTCACCGGCTTTCCGTCGGAGTCCTTCAGTCCCTTTGGAAAGAACGTCTTGATCGACGGGAAGATCTTCGGATAGCGGTCGATCGAGAGTTCCCGCATCCCGATCCAACCCTTCTTGCCGACGCCCCGCAGCTTGTTGAGCGCCAGCAGTTCCGACTCGTCCTCGCTGAACTCGGCCGGGAATTCCCACAACTGCGCTTTCCAGATTACGGCGCAGGCGGTGATGCCCCGCCTGGCGCATTCGGCGATGAACTCCCGGTCGTTAAGATGGCCGTAGAAGCGCAGCCGCGGCGGAATGGCCTCGTTCGCCTCCTTGTCCAGGTATTGAATGCCGATCGCACCGCTGCCCAGGCAGGACCAGAGCAGCAGGTTCCCGTTCATATCGACAGCATCCTGCACCTGTTGCAGCCGTTTCATCGGCATGCTAGGGTGATAGTTCCAGTCGTGCCGGTACCAGCACATGTAATGCAATCCACGAATCCAAGTCATTCGATGGGCCATGACAACTCCTTCACCTCATCCACACCCTATCCGCGGATGAACCGCAGCGTGCGGATCTCGAAGGGGCGCAGGTCAAGTGCGATCTTGCCGTCCTTGAGTTTCGCCGCAGCCAGCTTCTCCTCAAGCATGTTGACTGTTGTCACGCGCTTTGCCGGCAGTGCGCAGGTGAGCGTGCAGGTGGTGGCGGTGCGCATGGCTTCATAGAGGCGCACAATCACGTCACCGGAGCCATCCTCGGCCGGTTTGACCGTCTCGATGATGACGTTCGGCGCGTCCACCGCGAAGAGACTGGCCGTTCCGCCGTCCCCCGGCTGCACCGTGGCCGGTACGTTGAAGTCGTAGCCGCTCTGCACGATGCCGGCGTCGCGGAAGGCGGCGTTGTTCCAGCACTGGAACGTATAGGCGAACTCCTGGATACCCAGGTCCGCCGTCATGTCCGGCGCCAACGGGGCGCGCAGCAGGGTGAGGTTGATGCTGTTTTCCTCCACATCCACGCCGTACTTGCTGTCGTTCAGCAAGGCCGCGCCACGTCCCTCCTCAGCCAGCGCGGTCCATTTGTGGTTGCAGACCTCGAAACGCGCGGCATCGTACTCCATGGAGTCGTGCGTGGGACGCCGCACGTGCCCGAACTGGATCTCGTGCAGCGCATCCTCGCTGTGCACGGTGACCGGGAAGTTGACCTTCAGGAGCTTGTGCTTTTCCTGCCAGTTGACGCGGGTGCGAAACTCCACGCGCGGCGAACCGGCACGCACGGAAATATCCTGCGTCAGTTCGGACTTGTTGATCTTCCGGGTGACCCGCAGCGTCGCCACCAGCGGGCCGTTGGCCACGATCTCGATCCTGGCCTTCGCGTCGAGCGCCACGGGCTGGAACTTGTAGGTACTATCGATATCCCAGGCATCGAACCAACTCGGCACGTCCTTGTAGAGCTTGAACGCGTTGCAGGTACCGGCCGCCATCTCGCGATCGCAGGTCAGATCCCGGATGCTGGTGATCTCACCCGAGGCGTTGAGCGTCAACTTGACGATTTCATTCTCCAACGACCTTTTGGTCGCGCGCACCGCGCTCGTAGCCGGGGCTGCCGCCGCCTTGCGCAACGTCAACCAGCCGCAGGCGGGCAGCTTGGGCGTGAGCGCCAATGTGCGTCCATCGACAACCTGCACCGGCAGGGGTTGGCCCGCCGCGTCCTGCGCGCCGTCGAAACCGGCGGGCAATTCGATCAGGGATTCCCGTTCCCAGGAAAGGGAGTTGAACACGGTCACCGCATCGGCCTTTTTCCTGACTAGGGACTGCCGCGCCTTGTCCGCGATCGCACGCGCATCACGAATGACGTTGGCATGCATGGCTTCCGCCTCCTCGTACACGCGATGGATGGAGGAGCCGGGAATGATGTCGTGGAACTGGCAGAGCAGCACATCCTTCCAAAGCTTGTCGGCGCGGGGCAGGGGATAGACGACATCGGCCAGCCATGTGGCCGCGGCACCCCAGAGTTCCGCTTCGCGCAGCCCAAATTCCGACAGGCGATTGCCTTTCTTCGTCTTGGCCTGCGAGGTGTAGGTGCCGCGATGCCCCTGGAAGTAGAGCTCGCCCGCCCAAACCGGCAACTTGCGACGGTCGGGCGAGCGCATCATGGCATCGAAGAAGGCCGCGGGCGTGTCTTGCCGGCACTTTGGCAACCCCTGGCAGTCTTCCTGCCGGCGCAGGTATTCGAGGTGTTCACGGGTCGGACCGCCGCCGCCGTCGCCCCATCCGAACGGCATCAGCCGGGCCTTGTGCCAGCCGTCCTTTTGCACCCGCTCGTGCCAGCGCGCCAGCGTATGCTCCGGTTTGGTCTGGGCGTTGTAGTCGTTGTGGATATAGGTCAGCACGCGCGAACCGTCCAGCCCCTCCCACCATAACCAGTTATACGGGAACTGGTAACAGCCGCTGTAAGCCCAGAAGATCTTCTGGGTGGAGAAGTAGTCAATACCGCACCCGGCCATGATCTGCGGAAGCGCGGCGGAATAGCCAAACACATCCGGCAGCCACATCAGGCGGCTGTCCACGCCGAACTCCTCGCTGAAGAAGCGCTTGCCGTGGATGAACTGACGGATCAGCGACTCGCCACCGGTCACGTTGGTATCCGGTTCCACCCACATGCCGCCATCCGCGATCCACTGCCCTGACCGCACCGCCTCCTTGATGCGCTCGTAGAGTGCCGGGTAACGCGTCTTGGTCATCTGGTAGAGGTGCGTCTGACTCTGCAGGAAGCGGTACTCCGGATACTCCGCCATCAAAGCCAGTTGCGATGAGAAGGTGCGGCAGCACTTGCGCTCCGTCTCCTGCAACGGCCAGAGCCATGCCACGTCAATGTGGGAATGGCCAAAGGCGTGCATGGCCGGCGCGGAAGATCCGTTGCGCGCCGCCAGGAATGGTTTCAGTATCTTGCGCCCGGCGCGAACGGTCTCCAGCATTTCGGCGCGCGGCAACTCCAGATCCACCACGAGCGACATCTCATTGAGCGCCTCGATCACTTCCGCGACCCGCAGGGATTCCTTCTCCTGCGTGTGCTCGACATACTGTGCCAGCGTCTCGGTATCCATCCGGAGCTGGAACAGTTCCTCCTCCCAGATCCCGAAGCTGCTGGCGCCCACCCGGCGTTGGGCGCGCGGCGGTTCCGGCACCATCTCGTGGCCGTGCGGGCTCGGGCCGCCGCCGCATTCCATGGGTCCATGCCCTGCGTAGGTTTCCACCAGCACGTGGAATTTCTCACCACCCCTGGCGTTGCGCGCCAAGGTGATTTCGCGCTCCCAGTGCCCTCTCGCGCCAAGGGCGGCGCCATTGACAAAAATCGCGGACTCGCCCCCCGTGTCGATACGCAGCGCGATGCGTTCTCCCTTGGCACTTTTAGGAACGACCACCTCGCCCCGGAACCAGGCGTATTCCCACTTGGCGCCCCACTCCGTTCCCGCCGGCATCGGCCGGAACTTCTGCTTGTCCGCCTGCTCCATGGTAAGGTGCTCCAAGGTGCAGAACCCCTGCATCTCAATGGCGCCCAGTTCGCGATAGACAAGTTTCGGCATGGCCTCACGCCACTTGCTGACCCGCCGTTGCCAATCCGGATTCTTCATGCTTCGATTTTCCTTTATAAGGTGCCACATGGGCATCGCCCTGAGCTCAAAAAGCGCCGTACTTTCCAACAGATCGGTTGCATGCGCAAGTCCCAACCCAATGGCGCCGCGCGGCCCGATCGGCGTCGCCGGATACCTGCGTCTTGACTACAACTCCGGGGCGGGCACGGGCTCATCCCATTCGCAGACGAGACGGAACCCGGTGTCGAAACTATCGGTGGGCGGCGCGTGCTCGCCGTGCGGCGCCAGATCCGCCTGGCGATACGCTGCCCGGCAGCCGGACGGAAGCCGGTACCACGAGCCGCCGCGCAGCACGACGACGGCACCCTTCTTGTCGGCGGCAGTGCCTGAAAACAGCCTGACCACACCGCCATCCCCTTCGAACGGACTGTTGAATGGATCGGTGACGGCGGCCGTGCCGAGGTCGTTGGTATAGTTGTCGCCCACCCACTCGGAAACGTTTCCGAGCATATCGTACAGACCCCAGGCGTTGGGTTTCTTCTGCCCCACGGGATGCGTCCCGGACAGGGCGCTCTCGAACTGCCGGTCGCGCCAGTTACGCGTGTCGAAGCCCCACCCGCCCTTGACGCCGCTGTTGCCGCCGTACCAGGCGATCTCGTCCAGCTCGGGCCCGTTGAGCGTTCCCTTGATGGTCAGGTCTCCGTTGTAAAGCGCGGTTCTGGTCCCCGCGCGGCAGGCATACTCCCATTCCGCTTCGGTCGGCAGCCGGTAGCGCACACCGGTCCCCTTGGCCAGCGCGTTGAGCCCAACGATGAAATACTGACAATCCCGCCAGGAGATATTGTCCACCGGCGCACGGTCGCCGGCATACTTGAACTGCGACGGGTTGTCCCCCCTGACCCGCATCCACTGGCCCTGTGTCACCTCGTACTTGCCCATCCAGAACCCCTTGGTGATGGTCACATGGTGCAGGGTCTCGTTCGCCGACCGGCCGACCTCAGACTCGGGGCTGCCCATGACGAACTCGCCGGCCGGGATCCAGACAAACTCCATGCCATTGAGCGGCGAGGTCCACGGTTTGCCTGGTTCCGGTTTCGCCGGCCCATCGGCGATCTGAGGTATGGAATTGCCTTCCAGCGCCTCGATCACGCATTCGCCCCAGTAGTAGGCGTCCTTCCCGAACTTGCCGCGCGGAACCGACAGAGTCAGGTCTATCGTCGGCCAGAAAGCGGCGACGCTGCCGTCCTTCGTACGCGCAAGGGCGTGCCGGTCCGGATAGAGCTTGCCGTCCACTTCCGCCACCACCGTGACAGCGCCGCCATAACTGCTAAGTGGGATGCGGAACGTGCCGTCCTCAGCCGTGCGGAGGGTGGCTGTCGGCTTCACCTTGCACGACTCCATTTTCTCCACCACCTGGACTCTGTCGCTTTGGAAGGCAAAGACATATACCGGGGCGGCCGCGACCGGGGTGCGCTTGCCGTCCTTTGAAACTTTCCATACAGAACCGAGCACGCCGGTCGGTGGCGCCCCAGAGCCCATGAGCAGCCGCATGCCACGGGCCGGAATGTGAATCGGACCATACATCGCAAACCCGGGCCCCATCTTGGTCGTTTGAACATAACCACCGGTGACGAGATCCTGCAAACTGCCGATGACTGCCCCCGCGCGGACACTTTTGTCCTTCTGCGTCTTGAGCCGGACCGCCAGCTTAATCTCTTTCGGGTCCAGCATCGGCTCGGTCCCGATGGATTTGCTGCGGCTCCAGTCGCTGGCTTCGAGGATGTGCGAATAGTCCAATTCGGCCAGGATGTTGGCGGAAGTGATCTTGTTGTAGTCGCCGAACAGGTACGCGGGGTTCTCGACGTAGAGGTACTCGCGCACCGGTTGGTCGCCTTCGTTGACGATAACCATCAGCGCTTTGCGGGACGGCGCATTCCTGGGCCCCACTTCCGGCCGTATGTACACGGAAACGCGCACGCGCCCGGCGGGGTTCTCCGTCGTGACCGCGAAGCCGGCCTTGGCTTCGGCCTCGTGGAGTTCGCCGTAGCGCACCAGGCCGATGCCGAAATCCTCGGCGCGCCAGTACGGGAGAAACTCGGTCAGGCCATCGTCCTTGAAGTAGCCGAAGTTCTCCAGCGTGTTCGCCACGTCCGCGGCGTTGGCGCGGCTGGCCAGTCCGGCGACGTCCAGGCCGATATCGTGCAGCAAGGCGCGGCCCAGGATCATGTTGTCCACCGCGGGCGAGGCGCCCGGCGTGGCCAGTGCCGCGCCGTTCGATCGCAGTTGCACCGCCAGGGCGGTGTGAGGCGCGGCGAGATAGCGGAACAGCGCCAGCGGGAAACGGTCCGCAAGCGTGGCCGCCGCCGTGAGGGCGTCGCCGCCGATCGCGCCTTCCAGAATGGCGCGCGACGCGGCGGCTTCGTAAACCGACGCGGCTTCCGCGCGGACCAGGATATTGCTTGCGGTCATGGCGGTGCGCGCTGCGACGTCAAGAGCAGGCGTCGCGGTTTTTTCCGTCCAGGGCTGCCACTGCTGCTGCCGCCGGTCCGCCGCCGGCAGGCGGGAGGGATGCACCAGCAGCGTGAAGCCGGCCGTTTGTTCGCCGCCGCGGGGTACCTGGTTGGCAATGGCAATCTTCCAGACGACGACCGATTCGTTCTTCTTGCGTTCGACCGTCATCGAGGGTTCCTTGCCGCCGATGGCGAAGCCGGCTTCGCCGTTCGCCAGCCACGTAAAGCCGCGATCGCCGTTGCCGAGGAAGAAATGGCGGATCAGCCCCTTCTGCCCGCCGCCGTCGCCCGCCGGAGTGGCGCCGTCGCTCCAGACAACGCCGAAACCGGAGTCAAGGGTTCCGAGGCGGGGGGACAGGGGCTGCGTGCCGATAAGTGCTTCAGCCGGATTGCCCGCAATCGCCATGTCCACCGGGCCGCTGAGTTCCATCACCAGCTCAAGCCGTTCGAAATCGGTTGTTCCCTTGGTGTCGTAGGTCAGGTGCCCCGTAATCGATCCGTCATTCGCGTACAACAGGCTCAGCCGGCCCTTCAACGATCCGGCCTGCCAGGTCGCCACGGCCTCCACGCCCTTGTCCGTCTTGATCAACACGGCCGGCGCGTCAGCCTTGGCGGAAAGCACCGCCTGGTCCACCGTCGCCTCAATCCGCATGGGCGACGCCAACTGCGACCCGCGGGATACAATTCGCAGCAGGGCTTCCGGCCACGTCTTCTCGGCGCGAAAGGCCAGCGGAATGTCATGCGTGAACGCCCGGATCTCCAACTGCGCAGGCAACCCGATGTCGTCCACCGTAAACGCATGCCGCGGCGTGGTGATCGTACGATCCGACACCGCCACATCCGCGCGCGCCGGAAGAACGACCAGGAACAAGGGCGCGGCCAGCGCTATCGCGGCGGAATAAACAGCATCCATCTTCTCTTTTGCGCTCATGATCCATCCTCCCACTGACACCCGAAGCCTGAAACCAGGAACCTGAAACCGCCTACCGCCCGCCCTCCGCATACAGGATCCGGTAATCGTGGAACGGCACGAACACCGGACCGTACCGCTCGCCCTTGTCGCCGGCTCGCGGGATCAACTCGTCAGATTCGAAGTCCCTCAGTGCCGGAACGGCCGCGGCCCTGGCATCCAAGGTCCAGGCCGCCCTGAGGATTTCCGGCACCTTCTTGATCGCGGCGATATCGCCGACGCGCAGGGTGTTCGATCCGCCCAGAATCCGCTTCGCATCGCGAAGTTCCATCGGCATCTCGATGTCGACGTCCGACTCGTTCAGTATGACGAAAATCGCCTTGTACCCCTTGCCGCCGTCCAGCGGACGGCGGTACACGGTCACACGCACCTTGCTCTCGTCGCCGGGCATGTCGCCCATGCGCACCAGCGCGTCGTTGCGCCAGAACGGCAGCTTCTCGACGTCGTCGTCCCGGAAGAAGCCGAACTTCTCCAGACGGCTGATGAGCCGCACGGCCTCCTCGACGTTCTGGAAACGGCCCTGCGGACCGCCCCGGAAACTGATGTCTGAGCCGTCGCGCGCAACGCCGAAATCGTGCAGCAACGCCAGTCCCAGCTTCTGCCGGTCGAACCGCCGATCATCGCCCGGGCCCACCGGGCATTTGTCGGGGATCAGCGTCGCGATGACCCCTGCATAGTTCATCGCCATCGAGCGGTACAGCGAGTTGGGATAGCGCGAAATAAGATCCACGTCATACGAACCGACTTCGGCGCCGACCCCGCGCATCATCACCGTGTTCCACAGGTACGATTCCAGCAGCCGGCCCGCGTTGTTGGACTTGACCTGTTGGCGCGGGGCAACGTTGTTCACGGCGTGCACGCGGGCCAGCCGCTTGTACAAGTCCCGCATCTTGAAGGTCAGGAAACCACGGTGCCAGGGCAACTCGCCCTCGCGCACTTCCTTGAGTGGCCGGAAGTAGGCGTCCTCCATGGCCGTGTTCTGCGATGAGGAGATCGGCGAATAGTCGTTCATCCACCAGCCCACCCGCCGTCCAAAGCCGATCATCCGTCCCAGGTAGAACGCGGCCTTGTCCTCGAACAACCGGTTCATGTCCGGCAGGTTCATGGCCGCGGCGCCGCCGCCGAATCCATAGCGGTGATAGGGTGGGGCGTCGTTGCGCCACACGGGGCGCTGGTCGTCCGGCGCCTGCTGTGACGCGCCGGCCGCGGTACGCCACCACGACCGCAGTCGCTGGTCGTCAACCAGGTAGGTGAAGAGCTCCGCCGACGCGTCCCAGTTGGCCGAAGCGTGGATCTCCATCTGCGCCCACATCTTTCCCACGGTATAGTGCCAGGCGTGTTGGCGGAAGTTCTCCGGCTTGGGCTTGGCCGGGTGGGTGAGAATGGCGAAATCGATCGCGCGCCGGCCTTTGACCTCAACCGGATGGTTCACGAACGCCACCCGCCAAGTCACGTTCCCGGCCTTGTCCCGCTCCAGTTGCATGGTCGAACCGTCCCGATCCAGGATCCAGCCGCGATCGCTGTTGCAGTAGTACGACCAGCCCCGGTCGGCGCTGCCGAACCAGAACGACGGCACGAACCGCGAGTAGAACAGCTCCATCTTGGTTATCGTGCTGTCCCAGAGCACCCCGGGCTTGTTCGACAAGCTGCACTCGCCGCGGTCCGCGTCGGTGTCGTTCATGCTCGATCCGGTATCGGAGAACGCCAGATCCACGGTTCCGGCAACGTCGGTCACCAGTTCCAGGCGGTCGACCTTTACCGGCGCGTCGCCGCCGTAGCGCAGCGAGGCGCGCATCGAGCCGTCGCAATCGTAGCGGACCTTGAGTTCCGCCGGAACCGGGCCGATCCGCAGGACGGACGCATACTCGATCTCGCTCTTGCCGGTCCGCACCGCCTGGGCGGGGGTCGTCACCGTGGCCGACAGGCGCTTGCCGTTCACGGCGGCTTCGAGGCGCATCGGGGCGCGGAATTGCGCGCCACGGCCGATGGTCTGCAGGACGTCGGCCGACACCTTCCCGCCGGCGCGCAGCTCCAGGGGCAGCTCGCGCGCGTCGGGCAAAATGTCGATCTGCGCCGGGAGTCCGGACGCATCTAGCGTGAAGCGATGCTTCAGCGTCTCGAACCCGCTGCCCGTCACGCGGATCGGAGTGAACGGTTCCCATACCTCGTCCACGAGTCCCGCCTTGTTGTTCATCCATGAGGAGACCTGGAAGCTGTCGGTCCGGGAGAAGGCCGACGGCTTCTTCATCGCCGTGAAATCCTCCCGCGCACGGTCTTCGCTCTTAACCGACCGCTGCGCCCAGGGGAAGACGTTGAACGTGTCACTGCGGGTGGCGCTGGTGTGCGGGTTCACACCGGAATTGAGTTTGATGAAGGGCTCTCGCTCGGTCTGCTCGCCGACGATCTTCATGTTCTCGTCAAACATCAGCGCGGTGACGCTGTATATCTCGCCGGGCACAAGGTTGCTGGCCACCACATCAAACACGGCGAAATTGCCGATCACCGGCGCCAGGAACTCGTGGACATCTTCCTCCTCGCCCTCGAAGATGTTCTTGATGACCAACTGCGCCTCGATCGCGGTTTTTACCTCCTCCTTGACGCCCACGATACCGCGGTCGAGCACGGCCGACAGCCGCTTGGTGTAGGGCGAGACCTCCACCCGGAAATCGAAGTACGGGATGCGCTCCGGACGCATTGTCTTGACCACGTCCAGTCGCCGCTCACGGAAGGGCTGCGCCGGGCTGCCGGCCATGCCGCCGTCCATGAGGTGAAACTTGGCCAGACGGGTCTGGAAAAGCACCTTCGCCGGCACACCCGCGCTGCGCACGTCGAACCAGAGGACGTTGCCGTCGAGCGTCATCTTGGGGGTCGCGGAGCGGAGCCGCAGATTTCGGACCTCGCCCGGCCGCAACTCGACCAGCCCGTTGGGGATCTCCGGCGACGTGTAGCTCGAGTAGATCGGCCCGTCCGCACTCTCGACGTGGAAGCCGAGTCGGACCGTTTCTGACCGGGTGTTGTGGTTCTTGAGCGTCATCCGGAGGTCAATCTGGTTGTCCATGATCCGGCCGAGATCGTTGAGCTGGAACACCGGCGACTTCGAATCGAAGATCAGCTTGGTCTGCGTGGTCAACCAGTCCGTGTCGTCGAAGTTGTTGAAAAACGCGCCGCTGCCCCCGATGCCGCGCGCAAACCAGATCCGGTAGGCGGTCCCGTCCGTGGGCGGAATCGCCACGAGCGGCCGGCCGTTCCCGTCATTGCCGCTGTAAGGACCGTAGCGCAGCGCCGTCAGCGGAATCCGGTACTCGATCACCCAGGTCTTGCCGTCCGCCACGGTGCGGATCTCCGCGCCGGAGGTGTACTTGTAATCCGAGCCGCCGGCGGTGCTGTAGCACCAGTCGTTGATCGTCCCGATGGGGTTGACGTCCCAGCGCAGCAGCCCCAGATCGTTGCCCAGTTTGAGATCCTCAACGGGGCGGATTTCAAGCTCGGTGTGGTCGTCCCAGAGCATGCCGTAGAGCGGATGCGTCAGCGTATCCGGAAAACGGCCGCGGGCCTTGAGCCAGGAGTCCTCCGGGTAGATCGGCGACACCTTGCAGAAATACAGGTTCTCGCGGTCGTAGCCCACGTACAGCTTGACCTGCGTCTGGTGCGGGGCAAGGAACTTGAACATACCGAAGTGAATGTCGTACCGGAATGCCGACAGCGCTGCCGCATCATCCCACTCCCCGGGCGCCATGATGCCGTCAATGGTCGGCGGTCTGAGTATGAACGGCACACGCAGGATCGGTGTATCCACCTGGCTCGCCTCGCCAAAGGAGGTCGGCACCGGCTGCGCCTCCTGGGCGGGCAGGCGGGCGGAGACCATGAACAACAAGCTCATCGCGAGCACAGCAACCGTCTTCTGATTCATTGCCTCTCTCCTGATTGGCGATTGAATAACGTCCGGGAAGCCCGATTCCTCATGGACCAATCAACCTCTTTCCACTTTCCGTTCTCAATTCCCGCGATCCCGGATCGCCGGCAACCCCTGCAGCACCGGACTCGATTCCGCTTCGTTCCTCACCGTGTTCCACTTGGCTTCTTCCGGCGCGGTGCGCGCGCCGCGGAACCCGTACACTTGATTGGGTTTCGGGTCCCCCGTGGCCGCGTCGATACGGCACGACGTGCACCACCACGGCCCCTTTATCACATCCGCAAGCCCGCACGCGCACTCCTGACTGCCGTGCACGCCGATGCCTACCGCGTCCTTTTTCGGCCAGTCCTCCGGCCATACGCCGTCGCCCCTGGCGTGCGTGCCCGTGAAGGCGCGGCCCGCCGCGTTGGCCACCGTCACCTGCGGCTCGCGGGGGTGCGCGTTGTACCGCCCGCCGCCGTAACTGCCGCCCCAGAATGAATGGGCCGCCTCGGACGGCACCGGGTATCGCGGTCCGCGCAACGCCTTCTCATGCTCCAACTCGGTCATCGGTCGCAGGCCCGTCCAGGCCGCGAATGTCGCGCCAGACTCCCAGGATAGCCACCAGGTGCAGGTGCTCTTGAGCCGACCGTGCGTGAATGTGTAGGTGTTGTCGGTCCCGTCGTTGGTCTTGTAAATCCTCCCGAACCAATTACCAGGCCCTTGCATGCCGTCGCCGTTCATGAAACTCTCGGCCATCTCCGGCGGCAGCCAGCACAGGAAATACGCGAACGCCGCCTGCGGAATCGGCCGATCCATCATATAGAAAGCCTTGTAGCCGTTGGGAAACGCAGCCGGAATCTCGCCGCCGTCCTCCGGTTCGGCCCCTCGCGCCCAGAGCTTGCCCGGCTGTTTGCCAGTCGGGATCGCGGTGGCGTTGGTGACGAGATAGGGCGGGCAATCCACGGTCGCCGCGGTCTCCTCGCGAATGACCATCGTGGAGTTGCCGCTGACCAGGCGTTCT
>VGWI01000043.1 GCA_016873655.1 Lentisphaerota bacterium | reverse complement strand
CAATGGGGGGGGCGGCCAACCGGCAAATGCCCGGTACACAGCCTGATCGAGGAACGCGTGGACACTTCGGTGTTCGACGAGAAGTGCCGCAACGCGGAAGCAGACGTGTGAGCCGCCCTGCGTGCGGCTGCTACAGGACAGAGCGGACGTGTAAGCCGCGCTGTGTTGCGTGCAACTACGCCGGGGGCGTTCAGGCGTTGAACGGCGGCAGTTCGGCGATGCGGATGCAGGCGGCGGTGTGGTTTTGCGCTGAGCCGCATGGAGTGAGTTCGGGTTCCGCCGCGCGGCAGGCGTCCGATGCGAACGGGCAGCGCGGGTGGAACCGGCAGCCTTCCGGGATTGCGGCAGGCGACGGCACCTGGCCGGCCAGCGCGCGGCGGCCGCGGCGGGGTGCGCCCGCGACGGGCACGGCGGCCAGCAGCGCGCGTGTGTATGGATGTGCAGGGGCGGTCAGGACGGCCGACGCGGGGCCGAGTTCGATAATCCGCCCGAGGTACATCACGGCCACGCGTTGAGACAGGTGTCGCACCACCCCGAGGTCATGCGAAATGAACAGGTAGGAAAGCCCGTACTTCCGGCGCAGGTCAGAGAGCAGGTTGAGTATCTGGGCCTGGACTGACACATCAAGCGCGCTGACGGGTTCATCGCAGACCAGGAGGCGCGGACGGAGCGACAGGGCGCGGGCTATGCCGATCCTCTGGCGCTGCCCGCCGGAGAACTCGTGCGGATAGCGGAGCAGGGCTTCATCCGGCAGGCCGACGTCGCGCAGCAACCCAAGCGCTGCATCCCGGCGTTCGCGGTGCGGGATGCGGCGGTGTTCGACCAGTCCTTCGGTCAGCGTATCCAGCACCGTCAGGCGGGGATTCAGCGACGAGAACGGGTCCTGGAACACCATCTGGATATCAGGCCTGGCGCGGCGCAGTTCGTCGTGCGGCATGGAAAGAAGATCGCGTCCGCCGAACAGCACATGTCCGTCCGTTGCCGGGTCCAATCGCAGTATCGCGCGGGCAAATGTGGACTTTCCGCAGCCGGATTCGCCGACGAGCCCCACGGTTTCGCCGGCGGCTATCCGCAGCGACACGCCGTCCACCGCGCGTATGCAACCGCGCACCCGCGCGAAGACGCCGCGTCTCACGGGGAAATGGACCCGCAGGTTGCGCACTTCGAGGAGCGGTTGTTGTTCCTGCATGCCGTTATTCACAGGCGTGGTCCTCCGTTGCCCGCGCGCTTCGCGGCGAGGAAGCAGCGGGCCGGGCGCGGGCATGCCGTCTGACCGAGGGCGGGGTGCTCGCTCGCGCAGCGTTCGAACGCGAACGGGCAGCGGTCATGGAACCTGCAACCGCGCGGGTAGTTCAGCGGGGAAGGAACCTGGCCGCGTATCGCGCGGAGCCGTTCGCCCGGCGGGGTGCGGGCGGGAATAGACGCCAGCAGCGCCTCCGTGTACGGGTGCAGCGGGTGCGCGAACACGTCATCAACCGGGCCTTCCTCGACGATTTCCGAAGCGTACATCACGGCCACCCGCGTGCAGGTTTCCCATACGACTGACATGTCGTGCGTTATCAGAAGAAGCGCCGAACCGGGCTTCCGTTCCCTCAGCATGAGGTCGAACACCTGCGCCTGGACAGTTACGTCGAGCGCGGTTGTCGGCTCGTCCGCGATTACGAGATCGGGATCGTGAAGCAGCGCCATGGCGATCATCACGCGCTGGCGCATGCCGCCGGACAGTTCATGCGGGTGGGAATGGGCGCGTTCCGACGGGTCCGGGATGCCGACGCGGCGCAGGGCTTCCACGGCGCGGTCCCAGGCCTCGCGGCGGCTGAGCGGAGCATGCAGCCTCAGGGCCTCGGAAAGCTGCGAGCCGATCCTGTGCAGCGGGGAGAGCGCCGTCATCGGTTCCTGGAAGATCATGCTGATTCCGTTTCCGCGCACTGAACGTATCTCTTCCGGCGGCATGGCGAGGATGTCGCGGCCGCGGTAGAGGACGCGGCCGGAATCCATGCGCGCCTGTGGAAAGGGGAGGAGCCGCAGAACACTCAGCGCCGTTACCGACTTCCCGCAGCCGGATTCGCCGACCAGTCCGACGACTTCATCCGGTCCGATCGTGAGCGAAAGACCGTCAACCGCGCGCAGTACGCCTTCTTCGACCGCAAACGAGACCGACAGGTCTTCGATTTCGAGTATGCGGTTGTTGTCGCCTGTTGCGCTCACTTCTTCCTCGCGTTGCTTGCCGCGGCATCGAGCCGCGAGAACGGTTTGGGGTCGAACGCGTCGCGCACGCCCTCGCCGATGAACACCCCGAGCATCATCACAACAAAGAGCGCGGCCGACGGGTAGAGGATCAGCCACCATGCCCACCGGAACTGCTGGGCCTGTCCGAGCAGCTCGCCCCAGCTTGCGGCCGGCGGCGGCATGCCGAAGCCGAGGTAGTCCAGCGCGGCGAGCGAGCCTATGGCGCCGACCAGATAGAACGGGAAAAGGGTTGTCATCGGGGTGAGCGCGTTGGGCATGATGTGGCGGAATATGACGCCGCGGTGGCGGATCCCGAGGCAGCGCGCGGCGTCAACGAACTGCTGTTTGCGGAGTCGCAGGAACTCCGCGCGCATGTAGTAGGAAATGCCCACCCAGTTGAACGCCGTATAGCAGGCAAGGAGCAGACCGAAACTGCGGCCGAAGACCGACCCCAGCAGGAGCATCACGTACAGAAACGGGATTGCGCTCCAGACCTCTATCAGCCGCTGGCCCGTGATGTCCGCGGCACCGCCGAAGTAGCCCTGCACCGCGCCGACTGCCGCGCCGAGCGCCATCGAGAACCCGACGAGCAGGAGTCCGAACGTGAGAGACGTGCGGAGTCCGTAGAGAATCCTTGCGAGCACGTCCCTGCCCGCGCTGTCCAGCCCCATCCAGTGGCCGCTGACCGGCGGATGCGGGAACGACACCTCGCTACGGCTTGCTTCGGCGCGGAAGGAGCGCTTGTCAAAGTCGAAGTCCCGTGCGGCCACCGGTTGCGAGAAGGCTGCCCGGGCCATGAGTGAGAGGTTCGAGCGTGTCCCGTCGGGCAGGTCCGACCAGAGCCGCGGGACGGACTTCGGGCCCTGCGAGTCGAAGATGATCCGTACAGGGTCGATCCGTTGAGGTTGCGGTTCCCGGAGCGTTACGCGGACGGTGCGCGGCGGTTCCCCGCGCGGGGTGAATGCGGGCAGGGAAACAACGGCGATTCCCGCCGGCGAATCCGGGAAGCGGGCGGCCTGTTCGAACGGCGGGGCCGGTGCGTTGGCGAGCCGGCGCATCGCCGCTTCGCGGAGAGGCGGGGTCATGAACGCGGCCGAAGAGACGTCGGTTCCGGCAAGTGCGGCGTCATCCCCGCCGAAGAATACGCCGGCCGAGATGGATCTCGAGACGATGAAGTCCCCGTCAACGTAGAGCGCGCCGGCGCGCTGGACCGGCCGGAGCGAAAGAACAACCGTCTCCTCGCCGCGGAGTGTCGAGGCGTCAAGGCTTGTGTCCGGCCCGAACGGCACGGGAGGGAACACAGCCCGGTTGGACTTGTCGGCGATGAACTCCGGGCTTTCCGCCAGGCGGCGGTAATCGGTGCGCGTGCTGCGTCCGCCGGGAACGAACGTGCTTTCGGGATAGAACCGGAACGCCGGGAAATAGGAACGGCCGGCATATCGCACGTAGAGGGGGCGATCGTTGCAGACCAGTTCCGACACGAGGCTGACTGCGTAGAGCGCGCCAAGCAGCCAGAGCGAGAAATGGGCGCGCCTGCATGCCCGGAAGCGGCGGAGCCGTTTCCTCGTCACCGGGTCGAACATGTTGCTGATGGTTCCGCGGTTCATCGCGCCTCAACGCTTGAAATCTATCTTCGGGTCGATCAGCACGTAGCACAGGTCCGAGAGAACATTTCCGGCCAGCGCGAGCAGCGAAGTCACGGACAGGATGCCCATGAACACCGCGTAGTCGCGGCTGAGGATCGCCTCAAGGCTCAGCCTGCCCATGCCGGGTATTTCGAACACCTGTTCGATGATTACCGAACCCGCGAACATGACGGTGAGAATTGCGCCGAACCCGGTGGCGATGGGGATGAGGCTGTTTCTGAACGCGTGCAGCCAGACGGCGCGGGCAGGGGATCCGCCCTTGGCCAGGACGGTGCGCACGTAGTCGCGGCCGATCTGCTCGATGAGAGAGTTTTTCATGAGGAGGGTCAGAACCGCGAAGTTGCCGGCGACGTAGCAGAGGACCGGCAGAAGCATGTGCGTGAAGATGTCGCGCGCCTTTCCGCCAAAGCTCAGCGCCGCGAACGCATCCGAGTGGAACCCGGAAACGGGGAAGACATCCCACAGCGAGTCAACCGTGCCGCAGAACAGCATCTTCAGCAGCATTCCGAGCGCGAAGGGCGGCATCGCGTAGCCCGCGAAGACCGCCGCGCTCGACGCCAGGTCGAACCTGCCGCCGTGCCGCAGCGCCTTGGCTATTCCGAGCGGGATGCAGACGAGGTAGCTCAGGAGGAACCCGGTGATGCCGAAGACGAGGGACACGGGAAATCTTCCGCGGATGAGTTCCCATGCCGTGCGGTCGGGGAAGCGGTATGACTCCATTCTCATTCCGAGCCGGTCGGTCACCAGCCACTTGAAGTAGCGGACGTGCACGGGCCGGTCGAAACCGAAATGCGCCTCGAGCTGCTTCCTGTATTCCGGCGAGATTGTATTGGCGGCACCGGAGGATCGCGAGGCGTCGCCGGCAGTGACGCCGCGCATCTGGATGAGCGCCTGTTCCACCGGGCCGCCGGGCACGAACTGGATGAGGGCAAAGCACAGCAGTGTGATGCCGAGAAAGGTCGGAACAATCAACAGAATGCGGCGTACGAAATAGGACGTCCGATCCATGGCGGCGGATGTTACCAGAAAAGGGCGGGAAAGCAGAAGAAAGTGATGGCGGCTGGCGACCTTTGCCTGAGCAGCGGCCGGGAGGAAACAAGAAGCTGTGTTCATGACAGGCGGGGGAGTAGAATAAACGCCGCAGGGTTTGTGCCGAACGGCGCCGAACCGATGAACAAGAACAGGGGCATATGCGAGGTGGTTGCCGGGTCCCGGCAGATGGACGGGGCCGGGGTGAAGCTGCTCCGTGTGCTGGGGCCCGCGCAGACATCGGCTTTTGATCCCTTCCTGCTGCTGGACGCTTTTGACTCAAGGAACCCCGACGACTACGTGAGGGGTTTTCCGTGGCATCCGCACCGCGGCATAGAGACGGTCACCTACCTCATCGCCGGCGACGTTGAGCACGGCGACAGTCTCGGGAACAGCGGGCACATCCGCGACGGCGGATGCCAGTGGATGACAGCCGGCAGCGGGATACTGCACCAGGAAATGCCGCGGGCTTCCCCGCGGATGCTCGGGCTTCAGCTCTGGGTGAACCTGCCGCGCGCCGACAAGTGGGCCCGGCCGCAGTACAGGGACATCACGGCGGATCGGGTGCCGGTCGTCGAGAAACCGGGCAGCGCCGTGCGGGTGGTGTCCGGCGAATATGGCGGTGCGCGCGGCGCCACGCAGGGCGACTACGTGAAGACACTGCTGCTTGACGTTGCCCTGCAGCCGGGCGCGCGCTGGAGCGCGGCGGTTGACCCCGCGGCGACGCTGTTTCTCTACACGATTCAGGGAGAGGGCGTGTGCTGTTGCGACGGCGGGGGAACGATCAAGGCCAGGCGCGCCGTTCTCTTTGGCGAGGGTGACGGAATTGCAGTCGAGGCCGGGGGCACCGGCATGCGCTTCATGCTCTTTGCCGGGCGGCCGCTCAGGGAGCCGATAGCGTGGGGCGGTCCGATTGTGATGAACACCGACGAGGAACTGGACAGGGCGTTCGAAGAGATCCGCAACGGGACATTTGTACGCGAGTCCGGCGCGGAAGTTTGAGCCTTGCGGCCGGCCTTCCCCTGGCGGACACTGCCGGCCAACGCCGAAGCCGCCGTGCAGGCCGCCGCCTGGATTTGCCGCCTGCCTCGCTGTCGGTTCTGGCGGTCTCGATTGCGCGGGAATGAATTGTCCGGGCCGCGCCGGTTCATCAGGGCGCGTGCGGGAATACCGTTGCGGCCGTTCCGGAGTGAAACTACCTTCTGGCGCTGATGGATACTGACACGGCAACTTCGGTTCGGCCAGGCGGGTCCAGCGCCGGCGTGGCGCTGTGGCCGGCCGGGCGCAAGCTTGCCGCTTTTGCGCTGATCCTGGCGCTGGGCATGGCATGCCGGTTCTATGCCGCGTGGTGTTTCGGGCCGAGCTGGAGTTCCGACCACGGCATAGCCTGCCTGATGGCGCGGCACGTGGCGCTTGGCCGTGAACTGCCGGTCTTCTACTACGGCCAGCCCTACATGGGATCGCTGGAGATGATAGCCGGCGGCGCGATAGCGCGCGTTCTCGGGATAAACGAAACAACGCTCAGTCTCGGCACGGCTCTGTTCGGAATACTCCTTCTGCCGCTCGTGTACCTCTGGGGCCGGAAGGCGGCGGACGTGAATGGCGGGCTTGCGGCGATGCTTCTCTGTGCCGTGGGATCGAGGCATTTTCTGCAGTTCATGAGCTGGTCGTTCGGGGCGTACGCCTGCAATGCGTTCTTCAGCGCGGTTCTGGTCCTGCTTGCTGTCCGGCTGGCCGCGCCGGGACGGCGCGGCGCCGCGCGGCTGTGGCTGCTGGCGGGTTTCATTGCCGGGCTCGGCTGGTGGTCGAACCAGATCATAGTTCCCGCCTGCATTGCGGCCGCGGCGGTCTTTTTCGCCGGCGGAGGGCGGATTGTGCAGGCCCTGCGCGGAGCTGTTCCGGCGATTGCCGGGTTTGCCGCGGGGAGTTTTCCCTTCTGGGCCTGGAATATCGCGAACGGGTGGGAGACGTTCCAGGAACTCGGGGTAAGGCGGGGCTGGAACGTGTTCGCGCAGAATACGGGGTCATTCTCGCTGCGGTTTCTGCCCGAGGTACTGGGGTTGCCGGGCGGCCGGGCGGGATGGATACCTTTCGCGGCGTTGTCCGTGTTTACCGCGTGGGCGGTGCGGGCGGCATGGAAGGGCGGACGCGGTCCGGCGGCCGCCTGCAGGCTGGCCGTGCCGCTCCTGGCGGTCTTCTCGATCGTTGTCTTCAGCATGTCGTGTCATCCCAAGGCCGCCACCACGCGGCATCTCCTGGCGCTGGTCCCGGCGGCGGCGGTTGTCGGCGGAGCGGCAACATCGTGGCTGGTGCGAAAGGCGCCGCTGCTTGGCTGGCTCCCCGCGTGCGCGGCCGTTGTCTGGCAACTGACCGCTCTTCCGCAGTATGCGCTGGAAATAAGGCCGAAATACATCGCGCACAGGGATGCGGGCGCGCGGCTGGCGGACTCCCTGCAGGAATCAGGCGCCGGGGTTGTCGCCGCTCCGTACGTGCGCATGCACGCCCTGAACTGGCTGCTCGGCGAGCGAGTGGTGTTTTCCGACTACAAGGAATCGTATCCGCCCAACGCCGATGCGCTCGAGCGGGCAACGCGGCTCGTTGCCGTGGAGAATCCGGAAGGGCTGATCGGATTCATACGCCAGACCGGCGGCGAGTTCGCCGCGCGCGATATCGCCGGGTTCACCGTTTGTGACGGGATCATGCCTCCGCCGCGGCTGGCTGAAGCCGCCCCTGGCGCGGTGGTATCGGCTGTTGCCGAAGGCGGCGAAGGCGGTTGGGCGGAGATCACGGACGGGAGGGAGGACACGGCGTGGGTATTCAATGCGCCTGCCGAACTGACGGTCCGGCTTGCGCGCGCGGGCAATGTCGCCATGGTCAGGCTCTTCAGCGCCTCACGCCAGTATCCTTCAAGAGTCGAGGTCCTTGCCGCGGCGGGCGATGGGGGTGAATGGGGGGGTGTGGGCGCGGGGTCGGCTTCGCCCTGGTTCTGGTCTGGTTCCAGGCCCTACTGCGGGCGCCTGTTTCAACGGATGGAGGTGCGTGTGTCCGCGCCGCCGGACGCCGACAGGCTGAAGATACGGTTCTCGGCCGGTGAGCGTGCTCCGGCCGTGATTGCGGAACTGCAGTTGCTTGAAGAGGCGGACGCCACGCCGGGCGGGATGGGCGATTGCGGGCCGGAAGAACTTGCCGCCGTTTTGAGGCGCGGCGGCGCTGTGCGCGTGTACGCCGACAGGTGGCTCGCGAACGAACTGGCCGGGCGGATGGACGGGGCATGGTGTTCCCGCCGTCCGGACCTGTATGGACCGCGGCCGCTCCGGCGGGCGGTTGCGCTCTCGTTCGTTCCGGCCGAAGGGATCGCGCTGGTTGCGGATGCCGCGCAGGCTGGGCTGACGCGCAGGACCCTTCTCGCGGCCGGTGTGAGCGCGGCGGAAGAGCGGGCGGGGCCATGGACCGTCTTCAGCCTGACAGGCGGCGCGGGCGGGACCGAGCTTGTGTGGGCGGGGTTCGGATGCCTGACGCGCGGGGCGCCGGTCAGCGGGCCCTGAACCACTTTGTCTGGCCGGACAGCAGTTTCTTCTTCAGCGCCTCGTACTTGCGTGTGTAAGTGACGCCCATCTGCGATTCGCGGTGGTCGAACCCGAACGCGCGGCGGGTGACTGCAAGAATCGGCGGCGCCTGTATTCTCTTTGCGACACCCATGCCGCGGTACTGGTTCCACCAGCGTTCGAGATCCTCCACGAACGCCTCCGGGGTCGGGAAGAACCTGGTGATCTGGCGGGGCAGCGAAAGTTTCTCCTTCAGTGTTCCTTCAGCCTGCCATGCCAGGATCTCTTCCGGGGACGCCCTGTTCCACCACTCGACCCAGCTTCGGAACAGGCTGTCATGATACGGGTAGAGGAGCGGGTCGCCCTTCTTCATGTCCACGTTCTGCGCCTCGCTGAGCTCGGCGGAAGGCGTCAGCCCGATCGTGCCGGCCGGAATCACTTCGCGTCCGAAGAGATTGGCGTTGATGTGCTGCGCCAGCTCGTAAACGTCTGTCTTCCACAGGTCGCCGATGTTGGCGAGGTAGCCGCCGAGATCGCCGTACATGGTCGTGTAGCCGACGGTCAGTTCGGACTTGTTTGCGTTGCACGTGAAGACCCCGCCGAACGCCGCTGCCGTTGCGGACAGGACGCGGCTGATCCGGTCGCGAGCCTGGACGTTTTCGAACATGAACGGAGTGAGATCGAGAGTCCGCGTGAGGACGCCGTCCGCCGACGCGGCGGTGACGGCGCCGATCTGCCTGCGGGTGAGCTCGACGCCGTCGCCGATCGGGATTTCGGTGTACAGGCAGCCGAGGTTCGCGGCCAGGCGGCGGGCAAGGCCGATCGTCGTCTGAGACGTGAACGGCCCCGGCATGTTCACGAGCAGAAGGTCTTCCGGCTTCAGCAGGCGGGAATACAGCGCCGCCACGACGGCGGAGTCCACTCCGCCCGAGACGCCGACGGCCACCTTGCGCACGCCGCACGACTTCATGAAGCGGTCGGTTCCGTATATGACCGCCTGCGCCGCTTCCGCGACGCCGTCTGTGCGCAGGTCGAGCGGGTCGCCGAACGGCCTGCCGTCAATCGGCATATCGAACGTGGGAAACGTCTCCTCGAACATCCTGCCCGCGGCCATGCTGTGTCCCTGCCCGTCGTAGGCGCATGAGGAGCCGTCGAACGTAAAAATCGTTTTCCCGTTGTTCTGGATGCCGACGTTGTTCACGTAGAGGAACGGGCGGCGGTGGCGTTCCGCGTGGGCGGAGAAGACGCGGCCGCGTTTGTTGTTCTTGCTCAGCGTAAAGGGCGAGGCGCTGCAATTGATGAGAATATGGGCTCGCCGGGCGCAGAGCGCTTCGAGCGGCTTTGAGGCGTAGTCGGTGTCCCACGCGTCCTCGCACAGCATGCAGCCGAGAGACAGGCCCGACGGCGCGATCACCGGGCTGACGAGTTCCGAGAACGGCACCTTCTCCTCCGCGGCGAGTTTGCGGAGATCGTAGAAATGGCGGCTGTCGTCGAACTCCCTGTAGTTCGGGAGAAGCGACTTCACGACGAAGTCGTAAGGGCCCGATGCCGGATGCAGGAACGTGCCGTCGTGCGCGACGTAGAGGGCGTTGTATTTCCGGACACGACCGTCTTCGTTCAGGCGCGACGGGTCGGTTGCAACCGTGCCGAAGACGACAAGCATCCGGCCTGCGGCGGCGCGTATTTCATCGGCGCACGCCTCGCATTCGCGCAGGAAGCTGCCCCTTTCCCATTCGTCGCCGATGAGGTAGCCGGGGACCGCCATTTCCGGGAACACGATCAGTTCGACCTTGTCCCGTGAGGCGGACTCGATGCACTCCAGCATGCGCGCCGTGTTGCGCGCCGGGTCGCCGGGATGCACCTCTATCTGCGCCAGGCGTGTTCTCAGGGATTCAGGCATGTGTCCTCATCCCCAATGCCCGCGGCGGCGCAGTTCGCCCCAGCGTGCGTCCTCGATCCGGTTCAGGCGGCGCGTGAACCAGAAGAGCAGCCCCGCCAGCGCGGCGGCCACAACGACACTTGTGACGATCATGGCGATGGCCTTCATGTCTGCGGGTTGAGTATAGGGGCCTCCATAACGCCGCACAACGGGATTTGCTGCGCGTGTTTCCTGATGTCCGGGGGTCTCTTCGACCCCGGCCCTTTCCGGTCAATCCCGCCTCCCGTCCGAACCAGCGCCACAGCCTTTTGCGGCCTGCCGCGCAGGAATCATGTCACGAGGGTTGCATAGTTGCGCAACAATGCGATAGAGTTGCCTGCATGAAGGATGAAGAATTGAAGGCGCGGGCGAGAATTATGAAGGCGCTGGCGAGTCCGGTGCGGTTGAAGATCGTGGATGAGCTAAGCCGGGGCGAGCGTTGCATGTGCGAACTGCAGCCCATGTTTCCGATGAACAAGTCCACCCTGTCGCGGCACCTGACCGAGCTGAAGAACGTGGGCATTGTTGGAGAGCGGCGCGATGGAGCGAGGTGCTTTCTGCGGCTTCTGACGCCGTGCGTTCTGAGCATGTTCGATTGCACCATGGGTGTGATTCGGGCCGAGGCCAGACGGCAAACGAAGCTGGTAAGCGGCGGAAAGGCGACGGAAACATGAGCGATGGCAACCGCAAGGAAATGAAGATGCTCGGAGGGCTGGTCGGCGTCTTCCTTGTGCTCTACTACCTTCCGGTGGAGGCGGCCAGGTTCCAAGGCGCGGTGATAGAGGCGTTCAAACTGGCCAAGTGGTACGCGAGGGAGCACGTGCTGCTGTGTCTCGTGCCGGCTTTCTTCATTGCCGGCGCAATCGGCGTTTTTGTCAGCCAGAACGCCGTGATGAAGTACCTCGGGCCGAAGGCGTCCAAGTGGGTCTCGTATTCCGTCGCATCGGTTTCCGGGACCATCCTGGCCGTCTGTTCCTGCACCGTGCTCCCCCTGTTCGGCGGCATCTACATGCGCGGCGCCGGTCTTGGCCCGGCCGTAGCGTTCCTCTATTCCGGCCCGGCGATCAACGTGCTGGCCATCGTGCTGACGGCCCGGGTGCTGGGATGGCAACTGGGCGTGGCGAGGGCCATCGGTGCGGTCGTGTTCAGCGTCGTCATCGGTCTACTGATGCATTTGATCTTCCTCAAGGAGGAACGAGCCAAGGCCGCGCAGGCGCAGGACGTGTATGTCGGCGACGATGAGAAGGGTGACCGGCCGCTGTGGCAAGTGGCGTTGTACTTCTTCTCGATGGTCGGAATCCTGGTGTTTGCCAACTGGGGCAAGCCGGTGGATACGGCGGGCCTGTGGTTCGTCATCTTCCGGGCCAAGTGGCTTGTCACGGCCATGTTTGCCTCGCTCCTGGGAGTCTGTCTGTGGCGTTTCCTGAAGGTGCGCCCGGTCCGGATTGTTCTGGCTGCGATCCCCGCGGTCTTGCTGGCGCTCGTGTTCCCGGGATACCCGGTTCTGGCTTTCGCGGCAGGATCGGGCGGCTTGGCGACGCTGACCTTCTTCGGTGGCGCGGAACTGAAGGACTGGCGCGATCAGACATGGGGTTTCGCCAAGCAGATTCTCCCGTTGTTGTTCGCCGGCGTTCTGGCGGCTGGTTTCTTCCTGGGCAGTCCCGAGGGCAAGGATGCCGGGATTGTCCCGAACGTGTGGATAGAGGCGCTGGTTGGCGATTCGCCGTCGGCCCTGCTCGGTTTGATCTCCGGTGACGCCGGCCGTGTGCCGGGCTGGCTGGCCTTGATCTGGCCGGTCTGGACGAACTTCTTTGCCTCGTTCACCGGGGCGTTGATGTATTTCGCTACGCTGACCGAAGTACCAATTCTTCGCGGTCTGCTGGACAGCGGGATGGGGCAGGGCCCGGCACTGGCTCTGCTGCTGGCCGGACCGGCGCTTTCGCTACCGAACATGCTGGTGATCAATTCGATCCTCGGGCCGAAGAAGACCCTCTCGTTCGTCGGCCTCGTGGTGGTGATGGCCACCGTCACGGGGATCGTGTTCGGCGCAATTGTGAACTGAAGGGAGTATGACATGAGACGAATCCAGGTGCTGGGCACGGGTTGCCCCAAATGCAAGACGCTCACGGCCAATGCCGAGGCGGCGGTCAAGGCGCTCGGCATCGAGGCCACGGTCGAGAAGGTCGAGAAACTCGTCGATATCATGAAGTTCGGGGTCATGATGACGCCGGCCCTCGTGGTGGACGGGCAGGTCAAGAGTGCCGGCAAGGTGCTGAGTGCGGAGGAGATCGAGAAGATGCTGGAATAGCGGAATGTTGGAATGATGGGATGATGGGATGGTGGGATGGTGGGAAGATTGGCCATGGCTGAGCGAAAGAACATCAATCGCGGCTATATGAAACTGATCGTCTGGCAAGATGCCAAGGCGTACTACGTCCTCACATGCAAGACCTTCCGGGCTTTTCAGTATGAGTTGAAGCGGGTGGCTTCGCAGCAAATCGCCTCTGTGGATTCTGTCCACAGAAACGTCGCTGAAGGCTACTGTCGGCGATCGCTCAAAGAGTATCTGCAGTTTCTGAACGTGGCGCTGAGTTCGGCGGGGGAGTCCGTCTCGGGGCTCCATGTCTATCATGCCGCCGAGCAGATTACGGCCGTGCAGTTTGAGGAACTGGATGTACTGGCGTTCAAATTGGAGAACGGTCTGAAACGGCTCATCGAAAGCCTGCAAGAGAAGCAGCAGACGGGCGAGTGGCAGGACAGTTTCGTGGTCCGCGAATCGAACGCACTGTATGTGACAGGCGAACAGTCAGAGGGGGATGGAGTCGTGGAATGAGGGAACGCCGGAATGGTGGAATGATGGAACAGCGGAATATGGTCCGACCGCCATCATCCCAGCATTCCAGTATTCCAACATTCCATTACAAACAGGAGGTTAGTATGAGCGACAAGAATGCGTGTGCGTGTGGTGCAGCTGCAAAACTGATCTTCGCGTGTTCCGGGGCGGCGGATGTGGGTGCGGTTGCCGATCAGGCGGCGCGGAGATTGACGAAGGACGGCGCGGGCAAGATGTTCTGCCTGGCGGGCGTCGGCGGCCGAGTGTCCGGTATCATGGCGACGACGGGGGCGGCGGCCCGGATATTGGCGATCGATGGCTGCCCGCTGAACTGCGTCAAGAACTGCCTGGAGCAGGCCGGGTTCACGAAGTACGAGCACCTGCAATTGGCGGACCTGGATATGGAGAAGGGCAAGACCCCGCCGACTCCCGAGGTTGTTGCGAAGGCGGTAACGGCTGGGGCCGCGAAGCTGGCGTGCTAATCGACGGAAAGCGAGGCAGACATGAGCGCCAACATGGAGAAGAAGGAGAGTTCCTCCTGCGGTTGCGGAGGCGGGAGTTGCTGCGGCGGGCCGGGCAAGTGGATCTGGATTGCGCTGGCCGTGGCGGTCGCTGGGGTTCTGGTCGCCAGGAACGCGAGCAGGAAGCCAGCCTGTGCTTCGCCCGCCTCCGTCGAGATGCCGGCGGCTGTTGAACCCGGCGCGGCGCCGACGCCCGCGCCGGAGCGCGTTGCGAGCGGCAAGGCGCTCCCGCGGCTGGTGGATCTGGGTGCCGACAAGTGTCAGGCCTGCAAGATGATGATGCCGGTTCTGGATGGATTGAAGAAGGACCATGCCGATGCGTTTGTGACGGAGTTCATAGACGTCTGGGAGAACCCGGAAGAGGCGAAGAAGTACAATGTCCGCCTGATTCCAACGCAGGTTTTCCTTGATGCCTCCGGTGGCGAACTCTTCCGGCACGAGGGATTCTTCGGCAAGGACGACATCCTCGCGAAGTGGCAGGAACTGGGTGTGGAACTGGGGGCAGGCGAGCAGTCGGAGTGAGCGAGCGATACGGCGGAACGAAGGAATGCTGGAATGATGATGGTGGAGTGCTGAAACGGAGAACGCGAGTTGTTGCATCGCTCCCGCCTTCCAGCCTTCCAGTATTCCACCATTCCATCGCGCCTTGAGGCTAGATACCATGGAGCAACTATTTACAACTCTTTCCCGGGCCGTCGAGGGATCGGCCGGGTTGGCGTTGAGCGCCGCGTTCGTGTGGGGAGTATTGAGCATTCTTCTCAGTCCCTGCCACTTGGCGAGCATCCCGCTGATCGTCGGGTTCATCGACCAGCAGGGGCGGATCACCACGCGGCGTGCCTTCACGATTTCGCTGCTATTCTCGGTGGGGATTCTGATCACGATTGGCGTGATTGGGGCCGTTACAGCTGCCGCCGGCCGGATGATGGGTGACGTCGGTCGCTGGGGTAACTACGGCGTGGCGGCGGTCTTCTTCGTCGTGGGCCTGTACCTGCTGGACGCGATCCGAATCCCGATGCCGGGAGCCGCCCGGCCGGAAATGAAGCGCAAGGGGATGCTGGCGGCGTTCATCCTGGGGCTCGTGTTTGGTGTCGCGCTTGGTCCATGCACCTTCGCATACATGGCGCCGATGCTGGCCGTGACGTTCAGGTTGTCGGCGACCAATCTGCCCTACGGCATACTGCTTCTCCTGCTCTACGGCGTGGGACACTGCGGGGTGATCGTGCTGGCTGGCACGTTCACGGAAGTCGTGCAGCACTACTTGAACTGGAACGAGAAGTCCAGGGGCGCAGTGATCCTGAAGAAGGTTTGCGGTGTGCTGGTGCTTCTCGGCGGCCTTTACCTGATCTATACGGCGCGATGAACAGCGCTCACTTGTCGGCAGGGGATTGACATCGCATCTCCATGTGGCTATATTTCGCCACATGACGAACTATGGAAGAGGGTGGCTGACATGAACGGCGAACCGATGCGGATGGCGCTCCGAGTAACCAAAGCGCTCGCCGACCTGCAGCGCGTGCGCATCCTGATGATGTTGCGGCAGGGCGAATTGTGCGTGTGCCAGATTGTTGAAGTTCTGGGGCTGGCGGCATCCACGGTTTCCAAGCATCTGTCGGTTTTGGACGGCGCAGGGCTGGTCGACTCGCGGAAAGAAGGACGATGGATGTACTACCGGTTGCCGGGTGGAGTATCTGAAAGACCCGTGCGCCCGGTGTTGAAGTGGCTGGACGAGGTTTTGGTGAAGGATGAGGCCATCCAGCAAGACGCGAAACGAGTGAAGGCTGTTGTGGCCTGCAAGCCGGAGCGCCTTTGTCGGCGGCAGAGAGAACGTCAATAGCGACATGCCAAGGAAGAGAACGGACTCATGAGTAGACAGGTGGATCCAGGCAACGAACGGAAACTGACAAACGTGTTTGAACGCTATCTGACCGTATGGGTGGCGCTCTGCATTGTGGGCGGAATCATGCTGGGCAAGCTCGCGCCGGGACTGGCCAAGTCGCTGGACAGCATGTCCATCTTTGTGAACGGTGCGCCGGTGGTTCCATTCCGATTGCGATCTGTCTGTTCTTCATGATGTATCCGATCATGGTGAAGATCGACTTTGCGTCCGTCATCACGGCGGGCAGGAGCGGCAAGCCGGTATTCCTGACCCTCTTCGTCAACTGGTGCATCAAGCCGTTCACGATGTACGCCATCGCGGCGTTCTTTCTCGGGTTTGTGTTCAAGGCGTTTATCGGCGCGGACGCCATGGATCTGGTGAAGATGCCGTTCGGTCTGGATCTGGCCGTGGGCGCCACGCATGGCGCGGGCACGGTCGTGCTGGCCGACGGCGTCAAGATGCTGCAAGTCCCGCTCTGGCGCAGCTACTTTGCCGGTTGCATCCTGCTGGGGATTGCGCCCTGCACCGCGATGGTGCTCGTGTGGGGGTATCTGGCGCGCGGCAATGATGGACTGACGCTGGTGATGGTGGCGATAAACTCCCTGACCATGCTGGTCTTGTACGGGGTTCTGGGCGGGTTTCTGCTGGGCGTCGGCAAACTGCCGGTCCCCTGGCAGGCGCTGCTGCTGTCCATTGCCATCTACGTGGCGCTGCCGCTCGTCACCGGGTATCTGTCCCGGAAGTGGATCATCAAGACGAAGGGCGAGACGTGGTTCACGGGAAAGTTCCTCCATGTTCTTACCCCCATCACAATCGTCGCACTGCTGACGACGCTCGTTCTGCTGTTCAGTTTCAAGGGCGAGACAATCCTGGCCAATCCGCTGACTATTCTGTGGATCGCGATTCCGCTGTTTATCCAGACGATGCTGATCTTCTGGCTGGGCTACTGGTGGGCCAGGTTGCTGAAGTTGCCGTATCGGGACGCCGCCCCCGCGGCGATGATCGGCGCGTCCAATCACTTCGAGGTGGCGATTGCCACGGCCACGATGCTCTTCGGCCTCTCGTCCGGCGCGGCGCTTGCGACGGTTGTCGGGGTGCTGATCGAGGTGCCGGTGATGCTGTGGCTGGTCAGGATATGCCTCGGCACGAGGCGCTGGTTCCCCGGCAGCGGCGTCGAGCGTTGCGTGAAGCCGGCGGCCGGAAGGCAGATGTGAAGAGGCCCGCTCAACGCGCCGGCCGGCGGGCGGACGGGGATGCGACGAGCGTAAGGGCGCGCAGAACGACGCGGCCGACGGTTTCGAGGCTTTGCGGCGAGAGTTTGTCAAGCGTGTCCTCGCCGGTGTGCCAGTAGTCGTTCCGGCCGGGGAGAAGGCCGTATTCGAAGTCTATCAGCACCACGGCGGGCATGCCGCGGCGCAGGAACGGCACGTGGTCATCAAGGATCACCGACCGCTGCAGCGAGAATGTCTTGCGCGCATTCTCCATCGAAGCCGCCTGGAGAATGACGGCACGGAGTTCGGGAGTGACGTTCTCGGGCAGCATGACGTTCAGGCGGCGGTCTCCGATCATGTCGAGCACGAACACGGCCGCCACGTCGCGGGCGCGTCCGTTGCGGACGAGCGTTTCGGCGAGCCGCCGGCTTCCGTGCAGGCCGTCTTCCGGCGAGTAGGACTTCATGCACTCCTCGCCGTCGAAAAAAGCGAACATCACGGTCGGAAGCGGGGCGGATGACGATCTGATGACGCGTGCGAGTTCCATCAGCAGGCCGACCCCGGAACCGGAGTCGTTGGCGCCCGCGAAGGTTTCGCTGATGCCGGTCTTGGTGTCGTAATGCGCGGCAAGGATTACGGTCTGCGGGAGGCGTCCATCGAGCACCGCGATCACGTTACGGAAAGTCCTCGGGCCCACCGGGGTCCGGTCCTCGAACTCGTCCGTCAGCGTGACGAGTCCGAGCGACTCCATTCTGCGCGAGATGTAACGCGCCGCCGCGGCCGCGCCGTGTTCGCCGGCCGGTTTCGGGCCGAGCGCGACGAACAGCCGCACCTCGTCCATGGCGAGGGCGCCGTCAATCCGTTCCGCAAAGGGGAGCGGCGGCGCGCCGCCGGCCCCGGTTGAGGCCTGTCCGCGCGGTTTCCGTCCGCATCCGCCGCCCAGCATGAGTGCGCAGGCGAGGGCGAGCGCCGCTGCGAGCGCCGCCCGGTCAGTCAATCTGGACACCGAGGAGTGCGAGTATGCGGTCGAGTTCGTCTGCAGAGTGATAGTCAATCGCTATGCAACCGGTCTGTTTCTTTCCGTTCGCCAGTGTTTTGCACGGCGTAAGACGCACGCTTGTGGCGAAGTGGCGGTGGAGCTGTTCGCCCAGGTAGGCCAGGTGTGTTTCGGGGATGTCATGCCGGGCCGCTCTCGGTTTCGTTGGCACGGCGCGGGTGCGTTTCACTATCCGCTCAAGTTGACGCACCGAGAGCTGTTCGCGCGCGGCGCGGCGTGCGAGCAGGACCTGTTCGGCGGGAATTGTCAGTCCTGCCAGCAGCTTAGCGTGGCCGGCCGATATCTGGCTCGCGCCCAGGAGGTCGCGCACCTCGGGCGGAAGTTCCAACAGGCGAAGCGCGTTCGCGACGGTTGCCCGTGCCTTGCCGACGCGTTCCGCGGCCTGTTCCTGGGTGAGACCGAACCGTTTCATCAGCAGGTCGTAGCCTTCGGCCTCCTCGACCGGGTCGAGATCGCGGCGTTGCAGGTTTTCGACCAGTGCCAGTTCCAGCGCTGTCGCATCCGACGCCTCCATAACGATGGCGGGGACTTCGGCAAGCCCGGCCGCGATTGCGGCGCGCAGGCGGCGTTCGCCCGCGATCAACCGCGGGCCTTCCGGCGTCTGCCTTACCAGCAGCGGCTGGAGGATGCCGTGTTCCCGGACCGACTGCGTGAGTTCATCGAGCGACTCCGAATCGAAATGCCGTCTCGGCTGCCAGTCGCTGGGTTTGAGGTCGCGCACCTGCAGCATGCGCACCGGTTTCCCCTTTGCCGGGTCCTGAGCCGGCTGAGCCGCCGGCGCGCCGTTATTCAAGAGGACCCCAAGTCCGCGTCCCAGTCCGCTCTTTGCCGCCATGTGCTGCTCTCCTGACTTATGCCGGGCTGCCCGGCTCATTCTTAACCGGCTCCCGCGGGAGCAGGAACGTACGCGCCCTCAATCCGCCGCCCTCTTCGAGGACGAGGTGGCGCGCGTGCAGTTCCCCGTTCAGCGCGCCGCCGCGGCGTATCCGGACAGTGCCGGAGCTGTAGACCTGCGCGTTGAGAGTACCCTCGATATCAAGATCGCCGCAAGAGAAGGGCTTCTGCGGCGAGAGGCGGTTGCCGCTGGCGACCACTATGGACGGCGCGAAGATGCGGTCCTGGTCGAAGCGTCCGCCGAGGCAGAGCTCGATCGCGCGGCATGCCCTGATGGACGCCGCCGCAGCGTCGCCGAGAACAACCGCATCGCCGGCCACAATGTCGGCCTCGCGCAGCACGGCGCCGTGCCGTATCTCGATTCTTCCGAGCGTCTTCAGCGTGCCCGTGAATTCCCGCTCTATCACGTGGTCGGTGAGATCCAGCTCCATCCGGCACTTCGGGCAGAATGTCCTGTCAAACCGGCCGGTCAGCACGAACGCGTAGTTGCAGCCGTAGCAGACGAGATCGCGCTTCAGCGGCACGATCGTGTGGCCGATCCTCGGACCGTCCTGCGGTTCCTGCCGGGGCGGAGCCGCCTGCCGGTCGGGCTGCGGCGTCCGGTCCGGTTCGGGTCCGCGGCCGCGGCTGTGGCGCACGGCCTGAACGGACGCAAAGCCGTCAATTACGTTGACTTCGCTCGAAGGCGGCAACGTTCACCTCTTGCGCGGCGCGGCCGGCTCATTTCTTGCCGAAGAAACCCCCGGCCTTCGGGCGCGATTCGTCGCCCGTTTCGGGTTGTTCCTGCTGCTGTGCCTCGGCCTGTTTGGACTCCGACCTGTAGGCCGCGCCGGACGGGTTGACCTCCGACTTGCCGACGAAGGTGACTCCGTCCTCCACGCTCATGCGTTTCGCGCGGATATCGCCGTTCACGTTGGCCGAGGCCTTCAGCTCTATCTTGTCTTTTGCCGAGATATTTCCGGTTACGGTGCCGAGAACGCTTATTCCGTTAACCGAGATGTTGCCCTTGATCACGGCGCCTGCGCCGATCGTGGCGTTGCCGGTGCAGGTGAGATCGCCGTTCAGCTTGCCGTCAATCTGGATTGCGCCGCCGCACTTGATTGAGCCGACCACCTCGACGTCCTGCCCGATGACGGTTCTTGCTGTCTGTTGAGAGTTGTTCTCCATGGTTGTCTCCAGTCCTCCGCTCCTGCCGGGGCCATCCCCCGGCGTAACGATGATCAGAGAGGGCCGCTCCCCCTTCGCAGAATCAGGGATAGACCCCCGGCTTGTCCAGTCCGGTTGTCTCGGGCAGGCCGAACAGCAGGTTCATGTTCTGCAACGCCGACCCCGCCTGGCCCTTGACCAGGTTGTCTATGTGCGAGACCACGCGCAGCCTGCGGGACGGAACATCTACGCTGACCGTCAGGTTGCAGTAGTTTGTTGCCCTGACGTGCACGGTCCCTATCGCCGCCGAGGCGTCGAACACCCGGACGAACGCGCTTTCCCTGTAAAAGTCCCTGTATATCGCAAGCGCCTCGTCCGCGGATGTGTCCTTCTCAAGCGTTCCGTAGAGGGTGGACATGATTCCGCGGCAGAGCGGGACAACCTGCGAAGTGAATGTCAGCCTGAAGTCGGCTCCGGCCTGCAGGCCGAGTTCGCGTTCCACCTCGCACACGTGCTGGTGGCCGGCGAGCTTGTAGGCGTTCATGTTCTCGTGCCGTGCCGGGAAGTGGAAGGTGGGGCTGGGCTTCTTGCCCGCGCCGGACACGCCTGTCTTGCAGTCGCAGATGATGCTGTCCAGCGCGACGAGGCCGTTCTTCACGGCCGGGGCGAGGCCGAGTATGCAGCTCACGGCGAAGCAGCCCGGGTTTCCGACGATGCGGGTGGACGCGGTGATCTTTGCGCGGTGCAGCTCCGGCAGGCCGTAGACCGATTCCGGCAGCAGCGCCGGCGACTTGTGGACCGGGTCGCGCCCGATGCGGCGCGCGTACTCGGCATAGGCATCCTGCGTGTTGAAGCGGAAATCGCCACTGTAGTCTATCACCTTCGTCCCGCGCGCCAGTTCCTCTGCGGCGAGCGCCTGGCCAACGCCGTCCGGCGTTGCCATGAAGACCACGTCCGCCTTTGCCCGGGCCTCCGGCGAATTTGCGTCCACGATCTTCGTATCCACGAATCCGGCGAGGTGCGGGTATATCGAGCTCATCGGAGCGCCGACGTTCTCGACGTCCACCAGCGCGGACACTTCCGCCTGCGGATGCCGCGCGAGCAGTTCAGTGATACCGACTCCGCCGTAGCCACCGGCGCCGACGACCTTAGCCCTGATCATGGATGTTCCCCCTGTTTTCTCTCACCGCGCGGCGGATTCAACATTCATGCCGGCCGCAACGGCGGTTGGAAGCGGTTGAAGGGTGTATGAAAGCCGCGCGGAATTCAAGGTTTTGCGGAACAGGGCGGGGCGCCGCCCGGGTGGCGGGCTGAGCGGGGGCGGCGGGGCGTGTATGTGAAAGGCGGCCCCCGTGGGAGTTGCTCCGGCGGGACTGCCCCGGGGGCCGCGGGCGGGACATCAGAAAGAATACGCCGCGTTCATCCCGAAGTATGAAGTAACGTCAGTGTCCAGCTTGTCCTCGTCGAACGAGCCGACATGCGTCGCGCTGGCGCCGACAGACACGCCTTCGGTGACGCCGTAGCTGGCCGAGGCCGCGACGGAGTAGTCGAAGAGCCCGGCCTTGCCGTCCGCGCACCATTCGTCGCCGGCGTACCCGGCGGACGCGGAGATCTCCAGCCCCAGCCCCTCCATCACGTCCATGGCATACGCTATGCCGACAGCGGCGTAGATGTCCTCGACGACGTCCACGTCGTAGTAGACATCCAGGCTGACCGACAGCCCGTCCATCAGCTCGTAGCCGGCCGAGACGAAGATTTCAGCCGTATCCGACGCGTCCGGCCCTTCGAGCTGGGGGAACGTGTACTGTATGTAGCCGACGGACAGGTTCACGGCCTCGATCGGCAGCGCGTAGGTCAGTGTCACGTCCAGTTCCGATATCTCGTTCTCGCTGAGCGCGCCGTCATAGTCGTCGATGTCGTAGTTGACCCAGGTGTTCACGCTGAACCCCCACGGCGCCGACAGGTCGAACGACGGCTGCACCACCAACCCGTCGTTGAACGTGATTCCGCGCCAGACATAGGCCGAGTAGACGTCAACCCCCACCGAACCTTCCGCCGCCCGGCCGCTCACGGGCATCGTCACCAGCGCCAGCGCGGACAGGACGGCGGACATCAATCCAACAACAGTTCTCATGTTACCCAGACTCCTTTTTCCTCTTTGCGATCTCACGGACTTCAACACATCGATTCGAGCGCGTAACCGAGGCGGCCATACGGCCGCGTACTCATCATGCAGCCTCCTTCCCTCCCGTCAGTGGTTCAGATCCCGCCGCGCGGAGGGATGGCACTGATCCGTTTCATGGTTATTGTTCCTTTCCTTCATTGCTGGCGGCCCTGCCTCGGGGCCGCCGGCCTGCTTGTCCATCACTGGTTTAGCAGACAACATGCCAAGACAAGATCCTGTCCCGCGCCAGCTCACTGTAACCAGCAGAACGACAGATAGTTGTGGCGGCTAAGCTATATGCTACTGGTGTGCGTCGAGCATTCTTTAGCAATACAAATATGTATGCAGATAGGCCGTAGAGACAGCGGTGTATGTGCGTGGCGGCGGTTGAAATGAAGTGGGTTTGGCGGGGGTGGGGGCACATGAACGGGGGT
>VGWI01000042.1 GCA_016873655.1 Lentisphaerota bacterium | reverse complement strand
GGGGGGGGGGGGGGGGGGGGGAGGAAGGCGAGAGGGATGATGGCGGAAACCGGAAGCCTGAAAGCCAGACCGCAGACCACGGACCACAGACCACGGACTTCCGATCTCTGATCTCCGACCTCCGATGCATCGAGGGGGATGTCAGGGATGCTGGAACGGTCGCCAAGGTCCTTGCCGAATCCAAGCCAGCATACGTGTTCCACCTTGCGGCAAACGCCAGTGTTCCGGGCTCGGTAGAGGATCCCGCGTACGATTTTGAGAGCAACTGCCTCGGTACTTTCAGGGTGCTGGACGCGTGCCGTCACATGTCCCGACAGCCGCGGATAGTGGTGGCCTCGTCGGGTGCCGTCTACGGTGAACCCGATGTGTTTCCCATAACCGAGCGCTCCGTCCTGAAACCGATATCGCCGTATGGCGCGAGCAAGCTGGGAGCCGAAGACTGCGCGAGGATGTTTGCGCGCGTGTACGGTGTTCCGGTCGTAATCGGGCGTCTTTTCAACACTTACGGTCCACGGATGCCCAGGTTCGTTGTGTTCGACTTCCTGCGCAAGCTTCAGAAGGACGCGGACCATCTCGAGATACTTGGATCTGGAAAGCAGGTCCGTGACCTGAACTATGTGGCCGATACCGTGCAAGGCTTCCTCGTGCTTGCCTTGCGTGGAACTCCGGGCGAGGAATACAACATAGCATCCGGGCGGTCTCACACAGTCACGGAGATCGCGCTTATGCTTCTGGAAGTTCTTGGCCTGCGGGACCAAACGAGGATGTCTTTCACCGGCGAGAGCTGGGAGGGGGACGCCCAGCGGTGGGAAGTGGATGTCGGCAAGCTGAGAGGGCTTGGGTATGAACCGGGTGTATCGCTGGAAGACGGGCTGCGCCGCGTAGCGCAATGGTTTGAGTCTGTCCACGGCACTCTCCAGCGAGGAGAAAAATGATCTCTCGCAGAGGCGCAGAGATCGCAGAGAGGAAGCAAGAAAGAAGCGCCAGAAAGCCGAGAGATGCGGCTTGCCGGCGCGTTACCTCGGGGGCGGGATGGGAGAGACAGACAACATCACCGGCCAGATCATAGGCGCCGCGATTGAGGTGCACAGGGTGCTTGGGCCCGGTCTGCTTGAGTCGGTGTATCAGTCGTGCATGGAAGCTGAGTTGGGTCAGCGGCAGATACCGTTCCTGCCGCAAGTACCCGTTCCGGTTGTGTACAAAGAGCATGTCACGGTGCCTGACGGGTTTCGGGTATATCTTCTTGTGGATGACAGCGTGATCGTGGAGTTGAAGTCGGTAGATGCCGTCAAAGATGTGTACAAGAAACAACTGCTGACCTACTTGAAACTGACAGGCAAGAGGGTGGGGCTTCTGATCAATTTCAATGCGCCTGTCTTGCGGGACGGTATCACTCGAGTAGTGAACGACTACGTTGCAGATGCGGGCTGAACCGGGGTTCTCGCCGGTTCTGACCGCAAGCATTTCTTCTCAGCGAGCTCTGCGGACTCCGCGAGAGGCGTTTCCAATGAGAATTCTCTTCTGCATACAGGCATCTGCGTTACATGCCGCGAGATGGATCAACCAGCTTGCAGACACCGGCTGGGAACTGGACATCTTCGAGAACATTCCTCCAGGGCACGGTGTTTGTCCGGAGTTGAGATGCGGGCGGGTGCATGTCGCATATCCGAGGGGGTTGCCGGCCGGGGTGGATGGGGAAAGCGTCCTCAAGTCGTCATGGCCTTGCCGTCTGCTGATAGCGATGGGCCGGCTGCCGGGAAACGCACTTGTAACCGGGGCCGCCGATTCCCATCTTGAGCGAATTCTTCGCGTCTCTCCGCCCGACTGTATTCACCTGTTGGGGCTGGGCGTGAACTGGCTTGACCAGTCTGCGACGCTGATGCGGGTTCGGGAACGTTTGGGCGGCGGGCTGCCGTGTCCGCTCGTGTATTCGAGTTGGGGCACGGATCTGGAGGTGTTTGCATCAGATCCGGCGAACAGGGATGCCGCGCGGCATTTTCTTTCTGCGGTTGACTGCCTGATTACCGAGTGCGAGAGGGATCACAGGCTGGCCGTGGAGTTCGGGTTTCGCGGCAAGTTCCTGGGCAGGTTTCCGGCATTTGGCGGGACTGACGTCGAGAAGCATCGTGTCTGCCGCCTTCCCGGCCCGTCATCCGGCCGCCGGGCGATAGTTCTCAAGGGTCGTGACGCGTCCGGGGCAAAGGGGGATCCCATCGGCCGGGCAATGACCGCACTCAGGGCGATGGGTGAATGCGCCGACGAACTGAGGGGTTATCGCGTGGCCGTGCTTCAGGCGACGCCACAGATCGAGGAAGAGGCAAGGGTGCTCGGTGTGTCGCGCGGACTGGACATCAGGATCATGCCGCGCATGTCCTACGAGCACCTGTTGCGGCTGATGGGTTCGGCGCGGATTGTGATGTCAATGACTGTCAACGACGGCCTTCCCAGCATTCTGGTTGAGGCCATGGCGATGGGTGCTCTGCCGGTTCATTCCGATCTGGAGCCGGTTCGCGAGTGGGTGACTGACGGGGTAAACGGCCTTCTTGTCCCAGCGGAGGACGTGAGCGCCACGGCAGTGGCGCTTCGGCGAGCACTGAAGGATGACGCACTTGTTGATCGGGCCGCGGAGACAAACGAGCGGCTCGTGAGAGAAAAGCTGGATTATTCCGATGTCAGACGGAGGGCGATAGAGATGTACGAACGCGTTGCTGGGAAGATCTCTCGCGGAGGCGCAGAGGACGCTGAGAAGAGGAGGGAGAGGCGCCGTGAACCCGAGAGTTACGGGTTCCATGCGCAGGCCTCAATGGATGGCGGATGCGAACGGCAAGCGGGCTGAGCCGGTAAGACTCGCCGGTTCTGCCCGCGAAGGTTCTTCTCCGTGATCTCAGCGATCTCTGCGAGAGGAGAAGAAACGTGGGGAGTGTTTCTCGCAGAGGCGCAGAGGTCGCAGAGAGAGTAAAGAGGAGCGCCAGAAACCCGAGAGTTGCGGGTTTCAGGCGCGTACCTCACGGTAGCGCATGGTGAACGAGATCAATCAGATTACTGGTGAGATCATCGGTGCCGCGATAGAGGTCCATCGGATTCTTGGCCCAGGATTGCTCGAGTCCGTGTACCAGTCTTGTATGGAGACGGAACTGTTGTCGCGAGAAGTCGCATTTGCGGCGCAGGTGCCAGTGACGGTGACGTACAAGGACCACCTTGTTGCGTCTGACGGGTTCCGGCTCGATCTCCTGGTGCGTGACTGCGTGGTTGTTGAGCTTAAGTCGGTTGAAGAGGTGAGGGACGTTCACAAGAAACAATTGCTGACGTACCGGAAACTGACACGGAATCAAGTGGGGCTGTTGATCAATTTCAATGTGTCCACATTGCGCGAAGGTATTACGCGCGTGGTGAATGAGTATGTCGCAGACGCGGGCTGAACCGGGTATCTCTCCCGGTTCTGACCGCAGTGCCTGTGTCTCTCTGTGACCTCAGCGATCTCTGCGAGAAATAAAGAATACAGGGGAGGGGCTCTCGCTGAGGCGCAGATGAGGATGAGGACCGGAGACAGGGATGAGGGATGAAACCTGAAACCGGAAGTCGGAAGTCGGAGGTTGGAATTGGGGAGGGAGTCATGCTGACAGGAAAGACAGTGGTGATTACTGGCGGGACGGGGTCGCTTGGCAAGGTGCTTACCAGGCGTCTGCTCTCGGGCGAGATGGGTGTTCCGGCCCGGATAGTAGTGTTTTCGCGCGACGAAGCCAAGCAGCACGCCATGAGGCTGGACTACCAGCACAGGCGCGCCGCCACCGACGAGGTCATCTACCGGAACTTCCAGCAGATACTCCAGTTCAGGATCGGGGACGTGAGGGACTACCACAGCGTATGCGCGGTTCTGCGTGATGCCGACGTTGTCTTCAACGCTGCCGCCCTCAAGCAGGTGCCCGCGTGCGAGTACTTCCCGTTCGAGGCCGTCCAGACGAACATCGGCGGCCCCGAGAACATTGTCCGGGCGATAAGAGAGAACGCGTTGAAGGTGCAGACGGTGGTGGGTATCTCCACCGACAAAGCATGCAAGCCGGTCAACGTGATGGGGATGACCAAAGCCATACAGGAGCGGGTATTCATCACGGCCAACCTGTCGTGTCCTGACACCAGGTTCATCTGCGTGCGGTACGGCAATGTGCTGGCATCGCGGGGTTCGGTGATCCCGTTGTTCCATGAACAGATCAAGGTCGGTGGGCCCGTGACGATTACGACGGAGGACATGACCCGGTTCCTGCTCAGCCTGAACCAGGCCGTGGACACGGTATTCGCGGCACTGCGGGGAGCTAGGCGGGGCGAGACATACATCCCCCGAGTCCCGTCGGCGCGGATCACCGACGTCGCGCGGGCGTTGATAGGAGACAGGAAGATCGAAGTGAAGGTTACGGGGATCAGGCCAGGTGAAAAGGTGGACGAGATACTCGTATCGGAAGAGGAAGCGCACCGGACGGTGGAGAAAGGGCCCGGCTTCTACGCCATTCAGTCTATCCTGCCCGAGATAGGGGGCAGCGCGGACCAAGGCGCGTGTCTCAAGGGCGAGTACAGCTCGGCCTGCTCTCTGCTCAGCTATGACCAGGTAAAGGACCTGCTGACAAAGCAGAAGCTTCTTGTCGGCGATGTTGTGGCGTATGAGGAGGATATGTTGAGGTAGGGGGAGGGGATTGGTGATCGGTGCTTGGTGCGTAGTGCTTGGTGCGTAGTGCGTAGTGGGCAGTGCTTGGTGCTTGGTGCGTAGTGCGATAAGGGACGAAGTAATGGGCATACGCCGATTCGAAGATATTGAGGCCTGGCAGCTGGCGCGGTGCCTGACGGCTCGAGTGTACGCGTTGACGGAACAAAAGCGTTTCAGCATGGACTCTGGTTTGCGGGATCAGATGCGCCGTGCCGCGGTGTCGATCACAAGCAACATCGCTGAAGGTTTTGACGGTGGATCCCATGCCGAGTTTGCCAAGTTCCTTCAGTACGCCCAACGTTCTTGCTCTGAACTCCAGTCTCAACTCTATGTCGTTCTCGACTGCCATGGCATGGACAAGGACGTGTTTAAAGATATCTATGGTGAGATCGGCGTCGTACGACAGAAGCTAGGCGCCTTCATCAAGTATCTTAGAACCAAATAGTTCGAAGATCACGACAACGATGTTCCGGTGCGAGAAGCGGCGCACTACGCACCAAGCACTACGCACTACGCACCAAAGATCAAGGAACCAACAGCATGAAGATCATGACCATTCTCGGAACGCGGCCGGAAATCGTACGTCTGTCACGCATCATCCCCAAGCTTGACGCCGTGTGCGATCACGTTCTGGTTCACACCGGTCAGAACCACGATCGGTGTTTGAAGGACTTGTTCCTGGATGAGCTTGGCGTGAGGGCGCCTGATCACACTCTCCTTGCGAAGGGCACCTTCGGCCAGCAGGTGGCCGCGATGTTTCCGGCAGTCGAGGCCCTGCTGCGGGAAGAGCGTCCGGATCGCCTGTTGATACTGGGCGACACAAACAGCGGCCTTGCCGCGGTGCTGGCCAAGCGGATGGGCATATGCGTGTGTCACATGGAGGCCGGGAACCGGTGTTATGACGACCGGGTTCCGGAGGAGGTCAACCGTCGCATCATTGACCACAGCAGCGACATCCTGATGCCTTACACCGAGCGTAGCCGCCAGAACCTGCTGCGGGAGGGCATCGCCGGCCAGCGGATCTTCGTTACAGGCAACCCCATCAAGGAAGTGATTGACCACTACTCCGATCGAATTGAGGCGTCAACGATACTGCGAACTTTGAACCTGGAACCCCGGAACTACATCCTAGTTACCATGCACCGTGCCGAGAACGTGGACATCGAGGCCCGATTGCGGTCGCTCTCCGGCGGGCTCGAGCGGATGCATGACGTGTTCCGTGTGCCCGTGATCGTCAGCACGCATCCGCGAACGCGGGACCGGATGAAGGCGTTCGGGGTGGAGAACGGTTCGTCCGGGGTCAAGTTTCTGGATCCCTTCGGATTCCCGGACTTCCTTGCCCTTGAACGCAGCGCCATGTGTCTCATAAGCGACAGCGGCACCGTTCAGGAAGAAGGGTGCATTCTGGGGGTGCCGAACGTGACGATACGCGATGTGACCGAGCGCCCCGAGACGCTGGAATGCGGAAGCAATTTCCTGTGCGGCGCCGATCCGGAGATTCTTGAACGAGGTGTTAAGGTCGCCGTCTCCCAGCAGGGGAAGTGGATGCCTCCCCAGGAATACCTGGCGGAGAACGTCAGCGACACGATCGTGCGGTTGGTAGCGGGATTCCGCATGTGAGGAAGACAGAAGGGATGCGGGAGTCTCTCTCGCAGAGGGCACAGAGGACGCGGAGGAAGAGACCGGAGATGGGGACGCGGCAACTTGACAGCCAAGTCTACGTGGTGTACCGTTGCAGTGTACACAACAGGGGGTGTGGATGCTCACGGTAAACATCAAGGATGCCCGCGCTTGTCTTGGCAGGCTGGTTGACAAAGCGGAGACGGGGGAGACGGTAGTCATCACGCGCCGCGGCAAGAAGTCTGCCCTTCTGGTTCCATTGTCGTCCCATGAGGAGCGCCTGCCCAGTCTGAGCGAATTTCGATCTTCCATAGCGGCGCCGAAGACGGGGCTTGCCGCAACCGTCATTGTCTCTCGGGGCGAGGAACGTTTCTGATGGTGTACCTAGACACAAGCGTGCTTGCGGCTTACTACTGTCCCGAAGCGCTTAGTGCCAAGGCCGAGAAGGCAATCTTGCGCGGGGGGAGACCGGCGATCAGTCTTCTGGTTGAGGTCGAGTTTTCCTCGGCTGTAGGAAGGAAACTGCGCGAAGGCGCATTGTCCAGGGCTGATGCTGTTCGCATCGTCAGCCGGTTCAATCTGCACATAGCCGCCGGCTGCTACGAGCGGCTTGCGATGGAATCGTCGCACTACGAGATTGCCCGAGAGTGGATCGGGCAGTTTATTGCGCCGCTCAGGACCTTGGATGCACTACACCTGGCCGTATGTTTCGCCAACGATGCCATTCTGCTTACCGCGGACGCCGGGATGGCCAAGGCGGCGCACGGGTTTCGGGTGAAGACAGAACTTCTGTCGTGACGATCGTGCGGATGGTGACCGGCTACAGATGGACTTCTGCTCGGGACTGAATAGTGACACATGAGTCCGCGAATCCTCGATAGAGCGATTTCGGCCTGGCGCTGGCGAGTGGCCGAAGCCCGTGGATTCAGGGAAAGGCTCATCTCGGATCCCGTACGGGAATACCGGGCGTGGAACGGGGATGTGCGCTGGCGGAGACTGTGCTTCGCGCACGACGATCTGGGGTGGCGGTTTGTGCCGAACCAGCGCGCGAGGGTCTTCCATGCCGGTCGGTACCACGTTGTGCGCACCAACGGTCACGGATTCAGGTCAGACAACGAGTTCCATGAACAGCGCGCCAGGCGCAGGCGTCTGATTGTGCTCGGCGATTCATATGCGGCCGGTGACGGCGTCAACAACGCGGAGCGATTCAGCGATCTTCTGGAAGATCTGCTTGAAGACACGGAGGTGTTGAACTTCGCGATGCCGGGAACGGGGATGGACCAGCAGGTGCTCATTTTCGAGCGCGCGGCCCGCAAGATGGATGCTGATGCATGTCTCTTCTGTCCGGCTGACATGGACATATTCCGCCTCGCTGTGCGAGCCTGGCCGGCGCTCGAGTGGGGATCGGGCGACATTCGTTACAGGGCAAAGCCGTACTTCACGATGGACGGGGGCGAGTTGCGTCTGAACCAGGTCCCGGTGCCGCGCGGAATGCGTGTCCGGTCAGCCATGAATGACTGGGGAGAGGTTGACTTTCTGAGAGCGAAGGCATTTGCGGAATGGCAGGCGGCATATGCCCCGGGATCCGGTTTGCGTGCCATCATGGATGCGCTTGCGGTGCGCTTCCTTGCCGCAGCCGGCGGCATGCCCGTGTTCTTCATACCGTTGCCTTCTCCGGCGTTCGGTTCAGGAGACTGGCAGCCGGTGTATATGGACGCTTTCAGGTCGTTGGCTGATGCCGACAGAAAAAGTGTGTTTGTTGATGTTCTACCCGTGTTCCGTTCTCTGGAAACCGGGGCGCGTCGGAACTGCTATCTGGCGGATGATCCCCATTACAGCGCCGAAGGCCATGCGTTCGTAGCGAAGGCGATTGCCGACGGCGTTGGCCCGTATCTCGGGAAGCCGGGTTGGACGAGGTCACTGTGAGCAAGGCTACGCTCGGTATATCCTGCTTTTACCACGACGCGGCTGCCGCGCTTGTTGTGGACGGCAACATCGTTGCCGCGGCGCAGGAGGAGCGTTTCACGCGGGTAAAGGCGGACCCGTCGTTTCCCGTCAACGCCATCAGCTACTGCCTCGAGGAGGGCGGGATCGAGGCGGCGGACCTGGACAGCGTCGTATTCTATGACAAGCCGATGCTGACTTTCGACCGGCTGGTTGGGACCTACATGGAGACGGCACCACGCGGCCTGTCCTCATGGCTTGAGGCCGCGCCCGAATGGTCGGCCCGCAAGTTGCGTTTGGAGTCGGTGATACGTCGCGCGCTCGGGTATGACGGCAAGGTTCTGTACGTGCCCCATCATCTTGCCCACGCTGCGAGCGCGTATCTTCCTTCCCCGTTCGATGAGGCGGCGATTCTGACAGTTGACGGTGTGGGCGAGTGGGCCACAGCCACGCTTGGGGTGGGGGAAGCAGATGAAGTGCAGGTCACCGATGAGATGCATTTCCCGGACTCGATAGGTCTTCTGTATTCGGCATTCACGTATTTCTGCGGGTTCAAGGTCAATTCCGGCGAGTACAAACTGATGGGGCTGGCCCCTTACGGGCGGCCGGTTTACGCGGGCGTGATTCGCCGGAACATGATCAGGGAACGCGACGACGGGTCGGTGGAGCTGAACCTGGATTTCTTCGGTTATCTCGACGGACTGGAGATGATAACGGGGCGCTTCGCCGATCTTTTCGGAGGTCCCCGGCGTATGCCAGAGGCCCGCATAACAAGGCGAGAGATGGATATAGCGCGGTCCATCCAGGTCATAACCGAGGATGTTGTGCTTCGCATGGCGCGGGAACTTCACCGGAAGACGGGTCTTTCAAAGCTGTGCCTGGCTGGCGGGGTGGCTCTGAACTGCGTGGCCAACGGGCGCATACTGCGGGAAGGGCCTTTTGAAAGGCTCTGGATACAGCCGGCGGCCGGAGATGCGGGAGGGGCGCTTGGCGCGGCGCTGGCGGTCCAGTTCGGGTGGCACGGGTGCCGGCGTCCGGCATCGGAGGCGCTTGACAGGCAGCGTGGCAGTTATCTCGGGCCGGCCTTCTCGACCGATGAGGTCGTTGCTTACCTGGATGGGTTGGGGGTGGAGTACACAGTTCTGCCGGAGGATGAACGCGCCGTGACGGTTGCCCGGGCGATTGCAGCCGGCGGGGTTGTCGGTTTTCTCTCCGGCCGGATGGAGTTTGGTCCGAGAGCCCTGGGCGCGCGGTCAATTCTAGGCGATCCGCGCCGGGCCGACACCCAGAGCGTCATGAATCTGAAGATCAAGTATCGGGAGTCATTCCGCCCGTTTGCTCCATCGGTGCTTGCGGAGCGATGCCGTGACTACTTCGACTTGGATGCGGAGAGCCCGTACATGCTTCTTGTGGCCCCGGTCAGGGAAGATCGCCGGGTCGTCCAGGATGATGATCCCGGGGATGACTTGATAATGAAGGTCAACAGGAAGCGAAGCGATATCCCGTCCGTCACGCACGTGGATTACTCCGCGCGGGTGCAGACGGTCCATAAGGAGACAAATCCTGTTTACCACGCGGTTCTCACCGAGTTCGAAAAAATGACCGGCTGCGCCGTCGTCGTCAACACGTCGTTCAACGTCCGGGGGGAGCCGATCGTGTGCACGCCCGCGGATGCGTATCTGTGTTTCATGCGCACGGAGATGGACTATCTCTACATGGAAGGCGTTTGGCTGGCGAAGACCGACCAGCCGGTCCTGGAAGGGGACACCGACTGGCGAGCCCAGTTCCAGTTGGATTGAACGCATGGAGGATCACCAGATGGGATCTGAACGAAGACGGAGCGCGGATGTCGTCTTCAGGCTTGTCGCCGGATGGATGCTGACGCCGCTTCTCATAGTTGTTCCCATGCGCCGGTTGCGGCGCGCGGCATTTGCCATGCTGTTCCATTTCTTGATTGTGCCGGCGGCCATGGCGAGGCGTGTGTTCAGCCGCCGAAGAAGATGGTCCCGGCCAGGCGTGCGGCCGGGCTGGCGGAGCACCAGACTCAGCACGAGGGACAAGGGCATCTACGAGGTGCAGTGGTGAGCGCAGTTGCCCTGGCCTCCCGCAAGCCCGCGTGGTGCGTACTTGTGATCGCAGGACTTCTCAGGTGTCTTGCGCCGCTCGGCGAGCCGGCCCAGCGCCGTGATGTCAGGTCGGATCTCTACGTTATGTTCTGACGCCTGGGCTCGTGAAGAGACCGGGTGGAATCCGCGCGCAGCATCTTCTCGGCGCTGAACGCGGGCCAAGCAGCAGAGGCAGATTGTGGTAACAGCACAACTCAGGACTGCGGCAGCGCTGTTGGCATCACTTGCGGGAGTCTTCCTTTCGTGCCTCGCATTGGGCGCAGAAGGTGAGAAGGCGCTGCCCAGAGTTCTGATAATGGGTGATTCGATAGCCGGCGGATATACCGGCACGGCCTCGGTGGCGTTGCGCGGCAGGGCGATTGTCGAGACGCATCGCGGGAACGGAATGGGAAGCGGGAATGCGTTGATAATGTTGGATAGCTGGCTGGGAACGCAGAAGTGGGATCTCATACACTTCAACTTCGGTGTATGGGATTTGAAGATCAACGCGGCCGGCCGGCCGGTGGTTCCAATTGACGAGTATCAGCGAAACCCTGCTTTGCTCAGCACCCGCCTGCAGCGTACGGGCTCAAAACTCATATGGGCATCCACTGTGCCGATCCCCTGCGACATGAAGCGTTACGGGGATGTCAGGACTTACAATGCCGTCGCGGCGCGCCTGATGAAGTTCAGCGACATACCGGTTCAGGACATCTATGCCGAGGTCTTGCCGTTGCAGGATTCGCTTCGATCCCCCGGCGACGACGTGCATTTCAACGAAAGAGGCCGGTTGTTTCTCGGCGAGATAGTTGCCGGGGCGATATCTGAAGCGCTTGGACTTGGGCCGGTGGAACGAACGGCCGTCAAGCTGCTGGATGAGCAGGAGCAAGGCGATGGCGACAGGTAGTCCCTTCTTCACGGTGGTTGTTCCCGTCTACAACCACCAGCGCTACGTCGGCGCCGCCCTGGACTCCCTGCTTGCCCAGACGGATCGGGACTGGGAGGCGGTGGTGGTCAATGACGGGTCCACGGACGCCACGCCCGAGGTCATTGAGGACTATGCCAGTCGGGATCCGAGAATCAGGACAATCCATCAGTCGAACGGGGGGCAGCCTGTCGCTTTGAATTCCGGAATCCGGGCCGCGCGCGGCAAGTGGATATGCTGGCTCAGTTCCGACGACCTGTTTGATCCCGGCAAGCTGGCGGTTCACCGGCGTTGGATTGAGCGCAACCCGGGGTGTTCCTACTTCTTCAGCCGTTTCAGAACACTCGACGACGCCACGGGGCGCGTGAGCCGAAGCGATCAGGGTGCCATTCCTGACAGGGAATGGCAGGTGCTGGATCTTCTTTCCCACAACTACATCAACGGAATCACCCTCTGCATAAGGCGGCAGGCCTTCGATGAAGGCGGTCTTTTCGACGAGAGCAACAGGTATGGGCAGGACTACGACCTTCACCTGCGGATGCTTACCCGTTACGAAGCGCTTCACATCCCTGAAGAGACGTGCATTTCACGCACTCATGCCGGCCAGTTCACTCTCACCGAGAACAGGTCAATGTTCTACGACTGCGCCTCGGCGGCTGTCGGGTTCCTCGCCAGAACACCATTCCAGGCGATGTTCCCTCTCATGGACCTGCACGATCCGGCTTGCGCGACGGCGGCCGTTGATCGTGCGCTGGATGTCGCCATATCGGCCGACGCCTACGTAAACCAGCTTGGGCCGCACCCGATGCTTTTCGGTCGTATCATGGAGTGGGCGTGGTCACAGAGCGGGGCGCATGGCCGGCAATTGAGAAAGCTCTTTGTGTGGAGGACTCTGGCTGCGGCCCGTGGAGTCAAAGACCCGAGACGCGCGGCCTTCTGGCGCGCGGCGGGGGTTCTGGCCGCAACCGCTCCATCCCGATCAGAACCCCATTCCTGCACGGCGGTGGAACTTGCTGATGCCGCCCTGAGCGAGCTGACCGCACGGGGCGATCCTGAAGCCGAAGCCGTCCGCAGGTTCATTGAGAAGCGTCAGGGCCGTGAGCCGAAGCGATGTCCCACTCCGGCAGGAACTGATCGCGCTGACATCGTCATTGATGCCGGGGATGGCGAGCATGAGGCAAGTGAATTGGGGTCTCGAGGGTGGCGGGTGACCCGGATTGACCGGCAAAGCGACGGTCTGGGCCTCAGGGAGTGGGGCTGGAACATGGGCGTCAAGTCGGCTGGCCGGAGCGTGGCGTCGGCGTTGTGCGTTGTTCCGCGCTGGCCTGCGGCTGTCGGATGCGGACGCTCCGTCTGGGCATTGAATGCGGCATCGGAATCACGCGCATTTGTTGCGACGAAAGGTTTGCCGTTTGATGGCGGCGTTCCGACGTGCGCGCCCTCGGGCGGTAATGGAGTGTGCGCTGCGGCCGTGCGCGCCGTCTTGCGTGCAGGGTGGCGTGTGCGGAATCGCCTTGGGACGCGCTGACGACCAGCATTTTCGCCGGCAATGGAATTCCGCCGTTTTCAGACAGAGGAATGCATGAGCGCTGATCGGATACAGATTGTGACCGCGGCCGATGCCAAGTACATCGTGCCGCTTCTGGTGCTGGCGAAGTCCCTTGCAGTGAATCTTGGCGAGGGCGCGTCGGCGGTGCTGCACGTCATAGACGGCGGGCTGGGGCGGCGGAACCGCCGGCTGCTTGAGCGCACGCTTGGCGCAGAACGAGTGGATGTGCGGTGGGTATCGCCGCCGCCGCGCGAATGGTTCAATGGGGTGCCTGTCTTCGGGCATGTGAATGTGAGCACCTACTACCGAATAGCCGTGCCGCGGCTGTTTCCCGACCTGAAGAAGGCGATATACATGGATGCCGACATGCTGATGCTTGGGAGCGCGGCGGATCTGTGGCGCATGCCGATGGAGGGGCGGCCGCTGATGGCAGTTCAGGACAACAACAGTTCCACGGCCGAGTCCGCGCGTCTTCCGGGATACAGGGAGTTGGGGATAGCACCGGACGCAAAGGTTTTCAACGGCGGTCTTCTCGTCATGGATCTTGAACAATGGCGGGCAGGCGGGATAGCAGAGCAGATTCTTGACTACTCAAGGAAATATGCGCGGGAGATCAGATACTGGGACCAGGACGGCATCAATGCGGCACTGGCCGGGCGGTGGGTTGTGCTGCCCTACGCATGGAACTGGCGGGTTGACTGCGGGATGCCGGGAAAGTCCACCGGACTCGACCCGGAACATCCGGAAAGACAGGCTGGCGTGCTCCACTTCTGTTCCGCGACAAAGCCATGGCACTACTACTGCGAACATCCCCTGCGCGCGACTTTCTTTGCCTATCTTGACCGGACGCCGTTGAGCGGCTGGCGGCCGAGACCGCCGCTCAAGGCTCTGATGAACCGGCATTTCTGGGGGGCGCGACTGCGCAGCTTGCCGTTGGTCGGCCGTGTGTGGAGCGCGCTTCGGACTGGCGCTGGGGGTTCTTCGTCGTGATGGCGTCAGGAGGGATCTCTGAGGCGGGCTCATCGGCGGTGCTGTGGCTGCTTGGCGACATTGCGCCCTGGGACCGAACCTGTCGTTTCGAGCTCCGCTGCCACACTGCGCTGGCCAATCTGGAGGGGCCGGTCCTGGAGTCGGCTGAATGCGAGTTTGCGCCCCGCCGCAAGGCAGGCCCGGCGCTGCGTCATCGCACGATGCCGGTTTTTGCGACACATCCCTTCGTATCCCTGGCCAACAACCACATGATGGACTACGGCGCGGAGGGACTGGCGGCGACAGAGTCCGCGCTTGAAGGCCTGGGCATGGAGCATGTGGGCGCCGGCGGCAACGAGGCCGATGCCAGGGCGCCCGTCGTGTTAGAGTCCTGCGGTGTGCGTGTCGCGGTGATTGCCTGTTGCGAGCGGCAATTTGGCGCGGCGGGTCCGGCCGAGCCCGGCGTTGCCGTTCTTGGCCCGTGGGTATTTGAAGCAGTGCGCCGCGCGCGCGCGGCGGCGGATGCCGTCATCGTTTCGTTGCATGCCGGGGTCGAAATGCTGCCGTGGCCGGAGGCGTGGCGGCGCGAGTTCTGCAAGGCGCTGATCAAGGCCGGCGCGGACATAGTGCACGGGCACCATTCCCATGTGCCGCAGGCCTTCGAGGAATATGAAGGGGGTCTGATCACATATGGACTGGGGAACTGCATCGTTGACCCGGTGCGGTGGGCCGGACACAGACACACCTGCTGGTCTCAGGCCTTCGAGATCAGCATGCCGTGCAAACCAGTTCAATGGAAGTTGCATACGCTCGTTTGCGGAGAACACGACGGGGCGGTTGTCGTCAGTCTCGCGACCGCCGCAGAGGCGGAACGCCATCAAGCGTATCTTAGATCGTGTAATCAGACGTTGGCGGATGACGGTCTGTGGGAGGGAGTGCTGCAGCACGCGGCGTGCGATCTCTACGCGAAGACATACGCGCCATGGATGAAATGGACCACCCGGTCCGGATTCGTGAACCGGCCCTTGGCTGGACGTGAGCGATGGGTACGCCCTTGGCGGGCTTTGTCCGAAAGCCTGCAAGGTCAGACACGCGAATGGCACAGCGAGGTGGAAGACCATCTGCTGCGTTATCATGTGTTTGCGTGCGACAGTCACCGTGAGATGGTTGCCACGGCATTGGGAGTGTTGGGTGGCGAGATTCGTGATTGCAGAACGCCGGAAGCCCTGGCCCGATGGATCGAATTGAGCTGATGAAGACTGCCATCTTCAAGAAAGCCATGAGTCCGGATTGGTGGGCGCTCCTGGCGCGAAACCAGCAGACTGTGTTCTTCCGCCGGGTCAACCGTCTTGGCGACGCACGCGAGCTTGCGATTGTAGAGAGCCTGCTGCCTCTCATGGATGGTCGGCAGCCCTCGCGTGTCGAAGCCTATCGTGACTCGCGACTGATGAGGTTGTTGGACTACGCCGGGAAGCACTGCTCCTACTACAGGCGGGTCTTTCTCGAATGCGGCGTGAATCTCGGCAGTCCTTCTGATCTGGCTCGCCTGCCTTTGCTGGACAAGCCGACGATACGGGCAAATGTGGCCGGCATTGTGTCCGATGAATTGGTTCGCATGGATTCCTACGGCGCCAACACGGGGGGAAGCACTGGCGAACCGCTGGAATTCGTCGCGTCGTCGCGAGCCGGAGCCGTGGACACCTTGCACCAGGAGTACGTCTTCCGCACAACCATGGGGCATGTGCAGGGCGACAGGATCGCCGGATTCGGCGGGGTGACCATTCCGGAAGCCTGTCTCAAGCGGCACGAGTATTGGATACCGTCGGGGCGTCCGGATGTGCCGTATGGGCGCGAGGTGTACTCTTCCATCTACCTGACGCCCGAGACGGTTGGATATTACGTCGATAACATCTTCAGAACCCAACCCCGCATTCTGCGCGGGTATCCTTCGTTCCTGAATGACCTGGCGGCGAACATTCTGAGTCGCGGACTGGAAATGCCCTATGAGGTCAAAGGCATTCAGCTTTCAGCCGAGAATGCGCTTGGCGGACAGGTGGACAGGATCCGGAAGGCGTTCAGAGCTCCCGTGTTCTTCCAGTACGGACACTCGGAAGTCAGCGTGTACGCGTACACTAAGGACGAGTCGTTGTCGTATGTGTGTTCTCCTTTCTATGGCTGGGTTGAAGTCGTTGACGAGGAAGGGCGGCCTGTCAAGGAAGGGCAAATGGGTGAGGTCGTCGCAACGGGGTTCCACAGCCGTGCGATGCCGTTCATTCGCTACAAGACGGGAGATCTGGCGGTGTATGGCGGTTGCCGGGGAGGCGTCGTTCGGCTCTTGAGGATCGAGGGACGAACGCAGGACTTTGTCTACACGGCGGACAAGGTCAAGGTGGCGCTGACGGCGCTGGTCTTCGGCCAGCATTTCAAGTGCTTCCAGACCATCAGCAAATGGCAGATCTACCAGGACACCCCGGGGAAAGTGACGATGCGAATCGTCCGTGAGCCCGGCTACTCTGACAGTGCCGAGTCCGAAATAAGGTCCAAATTCACGGGTTACTGCGGAATTGAGGCAGCCATCGAATATGTGGATGCTGTGGAACTTAGCCGGCGTGGGAAGTTCCGGTTTGTGGTTCAAAAGGTTGCCGAGTAGAGCGTGATGCAAGCGCTATCAAGAAGCGATGGTCCGGGAGCCGCAACGCCGCTGGTTGTCTTTGCGTACAACAGGCCAGAGCACTTGCGTCGTTGTTTGGAGTCGCTGGGGGCCAACCCCGAGCTGGCGCGATGTCGTGTGACCATCCGGTGCGACGGCCCGAAGGGCGAGGGGGATGCCGGGAGCGTGAGGGAGACGGCGGCTGTTGCCAGGGCCTGGGCCGGTCGGCACGGCGCGCTGGTCGAAGTATCTGACGTGAACATGGGATTGGCTCCCTCGATCATATCGGGAGTTGGCGCGCTGTGCCGGGACTATGGCCGCGCAATCGTCGTTGAGGATGACCTGGTGGTGGCGCCGGGCTTTGTCCGGTTCATGCTGGATGGACTGGATCGGTTCGAGAAATACAGCGAAGTGTATCAAGTCAACGGCTACATGTTCGGGGTGGCTCACCCGCCCAAACCCGAGAGTTTCTTCCTGCCCTGGGTGTCAACCTGGGGCTGGGCCACGTGGCAGCGCGCGTGGGTGGATGTGGATTGGACTGCCGCAGGGGCTCTGGAGCGATTGAAGGATACCCGAGTACAGAGAGCTTTCGATCTGAACGGCAATTACCCTTACACAGACTTCCTGAAAGCGAGGCTGGCGGGGCGAAACTCGTCCTGGGGCATATTGTGGTGGTGGCATGTGTTCTCCCGGAAGGGCCTGTCCCTGTTTCCGGCGCGCACACTGGTGGCGAACAAGGGTTTTGACGGAACCGGGCATCACTGTCCGGATGGCGATTGGAGAGGGGGAGACGATCTCGAAGGAGGGAAGGTATTGCTTGAGTTACCCAACCGAGTGCGTCCGGACCTTCGCGCGTACCGGCGGGTCATAGGATTCATTGGCCGGGGGAGCGCATGCAAGACTCACTCCTCGTGGCAGTCTCTTGTCCGGCGCGTTCTCAGGAAGATCAGAGGGGGACTTGCCCATGCCGACTAGGCTGAAATCAGCCGTTCTTCGATGCATGCCTCCAGGCGTGGCGGCGGCGCTGCGTTCCATGCGCCGGCGTCGGTCCAAGGTGGGGGGCTCAGTCGCGGAGGCGGTGTCAGATCAGCGGGATCTCAAGGTGTACTGGGACGAGACATTCGCTGATGACGTCAGCGAGTGGGGGAAGGGCAATGTTTGGGACGAGATAATGTTCTTCATGGCCGCGAGGAACGGGAGGGTGCTGGACGTGGCGTGCGGCACGGGAATCAACATTGCGGCCTTGTCGCGGTGGCGCGGACTGGAGGTGCACGGCTGTGACATTTCCGACCTTCTTCTTGACCGTGCCGTGAAGCGGGGAGTGGCTGCGGAACGGCTCACGGTGTGCGACGCATCGAGAATGCCGTATCCGGACGGCAGTTTCGATCTTGGTTACTCGATAGGATCGCTTGAGCACTTTGACGTGTCTTCGCTTGAGCGATGCATCGGCGAGTGCCGGCGTGTCGTCACCGGGCCGGTTTTTCACATGGTTCCCGTCTCGCGCAGTGGCATGGACGAGGGATGGACGCGGCGGGCGCAGAGCTTTCACAACAATTCCGTCGAATGGTGGATGGCCCGCTTCCATACGGCCTATTCCTGCATTGAGCATCTGGACTCCAGGTGGCAGGACGACATCTCCGTCGGGAAGTGGTTCCTGTGCATTGGAGAGTAGGCATGGCGTACATTCAAAGCATCGCGGGGAGGATCGTAAGTGCTGTTCGGGCTTTCGCCGGATCGCGGAATGTGTCGGCGCGATCGAGGCTGGATGCGTGCGGAGAGAACAGCGTGGTTAGCGGATGGGTTGATCGCCACGTGCCGGGAGGTAGAATCGAAGTGGGGCGCGACTGTTCGATCCACGGCACACTCAAGACTGCGACGCCCGAGGCAAGGATCGCCATAGGCAACAACGTGTTCATTGCCGGACACACTATGCTTGACTGCATATGCGGCATCTCCATTGAGGACGACGTGCTCGTTTCATACGAATGCATAATTTCTGACAGCGATCATCACAGTCTCTCTTTGAGTGTCAGGGCCAATGACAACCTTGACTGGCGCAGGGAGTATCATGACTGGACGACCACGGCAAACGAGCCGGTCAGAATCTGCCGCGGGGCATGGTTGGGCGCCCGTGTTATTGTGCTCAAAGGGGTGACCATCGGCGAGGGATCGGTCGTAGGCGCCGGTTCTGTGGTCACGAAGGACGTGCCGCCGTGGTGCGTTGCAGCAGGCAATCCGGCGCGCGTTATCAGGGAAATACCCGAGAATGAGCGCTGAGTATGTCTCATGGGAGCGGGCGGTTTCCGGAATCCAGCCCGATGACTCACGCGGCAAACTTGTGGCGGATTCGTATCTTGATGTCTCGATCGCGGCCGCGGCGGAGAGGTTTGCATCAGGCGAGGAGTGGGCTGCAACCCGCAGGCTTCTTCCGCGTGTTTCCGGGAAGGCAGTTGATGTTGGCGCGGGCAGAGGGATATCGAGCTATGCCCTGGCGAAAGACGGCTGGAATGTGACCTCGGTTGAGCCTGATCCGGGCGAGGTCGTCGGCCGCGGTTGCATCGAGCGGCTTGCGGCCGAATCGGGAGTGAGTCTCCGTGCACTTGATGGCGCCGCAGAGAGCATCCCATTGCCTGACGGGTCCATGGACCTTGTGTATGCGCGGGCGGTTCTTCATCACACCAAGTTGCCCGGGATCGCGTGCAGGGAGATGGCAAGGGTGTTGCGCGCTGGCGGAGCAATGCTGGTTGTCCGTGAGCACGTTGTTGACGGCGAGGCCCAGAAGGCCGCCTTTTTGTCCATGCACGAGCTGCACAGGGTGTATGGCGGCGAAGGCGCTTTTTCGTTGGACGCGTACATCAAGGCATTCCAATCGGCCGGGCTCGATGTTCGGCGCGTCATAGGGCCGTACGACAGTCCGGTCAACTTCGCGCCGTACAGCACGGAGGACGTCTGGGGTCTGTGTGCCGGGCCCTTTGTCAGGATTCTCGGATGGAAGCTGGCGCGCCGTCTGTGCGGGCCTCGCACATTGGCGGGCAGGGCGGCCATGGTTGTTGGCGGACGCAGGCTCAGTCGAAAGGACAGGCGTCCCGGGCGCCTCTATTCCTTTCTCGCGGCAAAGGCCGGCTGAAGTTACTTCGCCGGAATTGGAGAAACGGAAATGAAACGTAAAAGTGTTCTTGTGACCGGCGGGCTGGGGTTTGTGGGGTCGGCCCTGGTCAGAAGACTTGTAGCCAGAGGTGCCCGTGTGACGGTGTTCGACAACCTGTCGCGGGGGACGCGCGATAACGTGAGAGGGCTTGAAGTCAAACTGGTCGTTGGGGATGTGACCTCCGGCAGGGCAGTCCGGGAATGCGTGGAGAGAACCGCGCCCGAGGTGGTCTATCACCTTGCGGCAATGCATTTTCTTCCAGACTGCAACCGCCGCCCTGTCGCGTGCATACGGAACAACGTTGTCGGGACGGAGTCCATGCTGGCGGCATGCAGGCTTGACTCAGTGCGAAGGTTCGTGGCCCCGACATCCATGGCTGTTTATCCGATATGCGACCGGAAGGTCAAAGAGACCGATCCCGTCGGACCATACGACATATACGGCGAGACCAAGGTGATGAACGAGATGCAGATGCGCCGGTGGGCCGGGGCAACCGGCAAGACAGCCGTCGCAGTCCGGCTTGCGAATGTCTACGGGCCGAGAGAGACGAACCCGCACGTCCTCCCGGTGATCATGGAACAACTGAGCGCGGGGAAACGAGTACTGGAGCTGGGCAACACCAAGCCATACCGTGACTACATACACAGTGAGGATGCGGCCCGGGCGTTCGAAGCCATGGGATCCTGTCCCCGTGTGTCGGGGTATCAGGTATTCAACCTTGGGACGGGCAAAGAGCATTCCGTTGACGAGCTTCTGGTGATTCTCGGCCAATTGCTGAAAATCGAGATCGGCGTCAAGGTGAAGGCTCACAGCGTCCGGAAGATAGAGCGGATGCACCTCTGGCCCGACATCGGGAAGCTGCGTCGAGTCACGGGATGGCGCCCGGAGATCACCATGCGTGACGGCCTCGCTGAATTGTGCCGCGAATACGGGCTACAGCCCCGGAGGCAGGCGCGGCATGGCTGACTTCGTAAGAATCGGAGTGATGGACAAGGCCTGTGAGGGGTGGACCTCGGGCGGCGAATTCTCGCGTGTCCAGGCGGCGTCGCTGCTTGCCGCCGTCAAGGCGGGAGCGGACGCAAGCGTGACGGTGATTACTCCGCGGGCGGACAGGTTCAGGGTTCCGCCCCTCTCAGTCGGGCCGAAGGTCGAGTTTGCCGCTCCGTTTCGGGCCGAGTGGCTTTCGCTGCAACGCCGGCTGACGAAGATGGCACTTTCCCCGCTGGGGGTGTGGAAGGACCCCAGGACAGGCGATTGGGAGAAGTGGGCACGGGGATTGGGTGTCGACGTCTTTCTTTCATTTGTGCCATGGGATTGGTGGATGCCATGCGGTGTGGCGACATGTTGTTCGATTCCGGACTTCCAGCACCTGCACCTGCCTTCCTATTTCGGGGCGGAGGAATTGAAGGCCAGAGACGAGTCATGCCGGGATCAGGCTGAGAAGACGGACCTCGCGATCCTGCACAGCCAGGACGTGATGTGCGACTTCAGGAGGCAGTATCCGCACTGCGCGGATAAGCCGAGACTCTACAGGTTCCCTTCACTGCTCTGTTTTGAAGACATTTCCGCGTCGTTTGATCACTCGACGGTTCTGCAGCGTTATGGAATCGAAAGGCAATTCCTCCTGGTCATGAACCAGTTCTGGGCTCACAAGAACCACGCCGTCGTCATCGAGGCGCTGGGGATACTGAAGAAACGCCATGGCGGATGTCCACAGGTGGTCATGATCGGGCAAACCTCCGATACGAGGGATCCGGGCGGCAAAACGATGAGCGCTCTGCTTGGCCGCATCGCCGAACTGGGGCTTGAAGGCAGGGCGAAGCTTCTGGGGTTCGTGCCGGCGGATGTAAGGGATGTACTCATTCGGACATGCCAGGCGATGGTCCAGCCCAGCAGGTTTGAAGGATGGAACACGGCCATCGAGGACGCGAAGGCGATTGGCCGTCCTGTGATCGCCTCCGAGCTGGCGGTTCATCGAGAACAGTTGGCCGCTCCATTCGGTTTCTTTGATGTGGACGACGCGGAGGGGCTTGCGTTGTTGCTGCATCGCGCCGCGACGGACCTGACCCCGGGGCCGGACCGGGGTGCGGAGCAGCGCGAGATAGAGTTGTCGAGGAGAAACGCGATTGACGAGGCAAATGCCTTGATTGGGTATTGCCGGGATGCGGCGGCCGCCGTTCGGGCAGGGGGTCATGGCGGCACGCGGGAGGTCCGGCGGGGGAACATTGGCCGCCACGGAATAACTGGAGAGGGGGCTGAGCATGCCGCGGATTGAATGGTTGCGTCGGGAGTTTTCGTACGGGTATGACAGCGGCAACGTCTTGTCGCTGTTCCCGGGGCGACGGCGAAGGCACGAGCAGAAGATATGCGGCGCATCATACCGTGAGGTGTTCGCGCGGGCTGTAAGGCCCTATATCCGCCGGGATTCCAGTGTTATGGAACTTGGCCCCGGAGCCGGGTCATGGTCCAGGGCGATCCTCAGACACATTCCTGAAGGCACACTCACCACAGTGGATTTCCAGAACGTGGAGGAATGGCTTCAGCCGGGGAAATACGGCGGGCGGCTTGAGTGCTTGCAGGTCAGCGACAACACGTTCAGTTGCGTCAAAGACGGTTCGATGGACTTCTTCTGGTCGTTCGGGGTGCTCTGCCACAACAACGCGACGCACATAAGGGAGATCCTTGCAAACGCCCTGCCGAAGATGAAGCCCGGCGCACATTCGGCGCATCAGTACGCCGATTGGAAGAAGCTGGATGCTTTTGGGTGGGGAGACAGGTCCACCATCCCTGCCGACTTCAAGGACAAGCCTGACGACGAGATATGGTGGCCTCGTAATTCAGTGGAAACGATGGCGGACATCGCGTCAGAAGCCGGGTGGGAAGTCCTGGAGCCCGACATGGGCCTTATCCAGCGTGACGGACTTATTCTCCTGAGAGCGCCTGCCTGATCCTCCCGCTCGGCCAGTGCGGTTTCGTCGAGGTCCGATTGACACCTCCGCTCGTCATGTATCTTGCCGCGGGGTACCTGTTGCCCGCCGGGATCGAAGCGTACCTGCTGCACTATGCAACGGAGCTGCGGCGGCGGGGCTTCGACACCCGCATAGTGGTGTTCCAGCCGCTGTCGAAGATTGAGCATCGGTTCCTCAGGGCCGTTCGGGAGAGGGGTATACGAATTGAGTCGCTGTTCCACAGTGTGCGATG
>VGWI01000041.1 GCA_016873655.1 Lentisphaerota bacterium | reverse complement strand
CGGCGCCGGCGCGGCGCGCCTCGTTTCCTGCGAACCGGCCGGAGGCGCCACGGAGCCGGAAGACGCCCTGATTCACAAGGTGAGCTGCCCCGCAGGCGTGAGGCCGGCGGTTGCCGCCGCGCTTGCAGGCGTGCGGCTTGCGGACTCGCTGGACTCCGTGCCGCCCGACATACCATCCGGCACCACATGGGTCACGCGGGGCGGGGCCGTGGTGCGCGGCAACTGCTTCGAGCACTGGTCGGCCGAAACGCCGACGGCCACGCCGCTCACGGTGAAGCACGCCGCCGACACCGCGCGCGCGGCGCTGGAAGCCGCGCGCACGGCCGCCGCGGCCGCGGAAGCGCGGCTTGCCGAATGCGCGGCGCGGATCCGCGAGCTTGGCGGGGCCATCCAGAATGCGCGCGCAGAGCTTGACTCGCGGCGGCGGGCGATGGCGCAGAAGGAGGGCGAGCAGCAGGCCCTTTCCCGCGAATCCGCCGAGGCTCGCAGGAAACTGGAAACAGTCAGCTTCGAGTTCGATTCGATATCGGAGGCCACCCGTTCCGGCGTGGAGGAACGCCAGGCCATACACCGCGAACGCGATGCCGCACTGGGCCGTCGCGAGGGGGTGGCCTCGGACATCCAGGCGCGCACGTCCGAACTGCACGACCTCGAGAACGAGCATTCCCGGATCCAGGGCGAACTCGTTGAACTGCGCGTGCGTTGCGGCGGGATGCAGAATGCACTGGAAAACGCAGAGTCGCAGCGCGAGTCCGCCACTGCGCGTGTCGCGGAACTGCGGGCAACCGCCGCCGCGCGCGCAGGCAGCATCGAGAACTACCGACGCGGCTCGGAAACGCTGGAACGTACGAACACCGAGGCACAGTCCAGGCTCGAGCGGCTCTCGCAGGAGGTCAGCGAGAACGGAACGCGCCTGGAGACGCTTACCGCCCTGCGCGCGGAGCAGTCCGCCGCAACCGAGTCCTGCGCCTCGCTGCTGGCGGAGAAGCGCAAGACGCTCGACACCGTGCGCGCCGCGAAGGCGGACACGGACATCCAGCTTGCCGAGCACAGGATGCGCAGGCAGAACCAGATTGACCGCACTACTTCGGAGTACGGCGTTTCGCTGGACCAGATAATCAACTGGCCGGAGCCGGAGTGGCCGGAAGGCGCGCCCTCGTTCGAGAGCATCGAAACACAGGTTGCCGAGATACGCCTGAAGATCGAGGCGATGGGGCCGGTGAATCTCGTGGCGATCGAGGAATACAGTGAGCTCGAGGAGCGCCACGCCTTCCTCGCGAAGCAGGAGGCGGATCTTGTCCAGGCAAAGGAACAGCTCATGGACATGATCCGGCAGATCAACAAGACCACTTCGGACCTGTTTGCCGACACGTTCGCGAAGATCAACGAGAACTTCCAGAAGATGTTCACGAGGCTCTTCAACGGCGGCTCGGCGAAGCTCGTGCTCGTGAACGAGGAGGACATCCTCGAGTGTGGAATCGAGATCATCGGGCGCCCGCCGGGCAAGAAGCTGCAGAACATCTCCCTGCTTTCCGGCGGAGAACGCACGCTTACCGCGGTCGCGCTGCTGTTCGCGATCTACATGATAAAACCGAGCCCGTTCTGCCTGCTCGACGAGCTTGACGCCCCGCTGGACGATTCGAACATCGGCCGGTTCATAGATGTGCTGCGCGATTTTCTGTCACAGTCCCAGTTCGTGATAATCACGCACAACCAGCACACGATTTCCGCGGCCAACATCCTCTACGGCGTGACCATGCCGGAGAAGGGCGTCTCAAAGATGGTTTCCATGCGTTTCCGCAAGCGCGAGGAGCAGGAGCGGGCGCAGCAGCTCGCGCCTGCCTGAAGCGGATGACCACGCCCGTTACCACCGCCGACCTGCTTTCATGCGCGCTTGACGCGGCGACAGCCGCATCCGCGCACGCGGCGGGCAACCCGGCGCGCAGAAAGAAGACGATCCGGGTGGCCGACCACGACGTGAAACTCGAGCTCGACGTGGAATGCCAGCGGATCGCCGAGAAGCTCATCCTGGGCAGGTTCCCCGACCACGGCTTTCTCGGCGAAGAGGATACCGGCGGCCGGCGCGAGACGCCGGAGGGGGCCTTCGAGTGGATCGTTGACCCGATTGACGGCACCGTCAACTTCACGCACGGGTTTCCGTTCTGGTGCTGTTCCGTGGCAGTCCGGTCCGGCGGCCGGGCGGTGGCCGGGGTGCTCTCTGCGCCGGAAACGGGTGAAATCTACACGGCCACCTTTGATGGTCCGGCGCTTCTGAACGGGAAGCCGCTGCAGGTTTCCTCGACCGACCGTCTCGCCGCGGCGATCGTCATGACCGGTTCGGACCGGGACGCCGTGCCGGGCATTCCGCCTTACGCCTTCTTCCAGGCGCTCGCGTCGCGGTCGCGGAAGGTGCGGCTGATGGGTTGCGCCGCTCTGGACTTGTGCCGCGTGGCGCGGGGCCATGCCGACGCGTACTTCGAGGCGGGTATTTTCACATGGGATATCGCCGCGGCTGAACTGATCGTCCGGCGCGCCGGCGGCTGTTGCGAGACAATCAGGGAATTCCCCGGGCACCGTATTGCGTTCCTCGGCTCGAACGGTCGGATACACGGGGAACTGCTGGAAGTGGTGAATGAACCGTTCCGGCCGGCCGGAAGCCATGCTTGAACACCGGCGACCGGCTTGTCCGCGGGCCGGCCGCGTGTCAGTCCGTGACCACCGCGCTCTTCTGTCCGCGTTCGATCCTGCCGATGACTTTGCCCGGGCACCTTGCCGTCAGCAGGGCCGACAGCGTCTTCGCCAGGTCGCGCCTGCCGACGATCAGCACGTAGCCGATACCCATGTTGAAAACGCGGTACATTTCTTCCGGGGTGACGTTTCCGCGTTCCGCGATGAACCGGAACAGCGGAGGCGGCGTCCATGCGCTTCTCTCCACAACTGCCATCATGTTCTCCGGCAGCACGCGGGGAATGTTGTCGTAGAACCCGCCGCCGGTAATGTGCGCCATGCCGGCCACGCGGACGGAGCGCATGATGCGGGTCACGGGTTTCAGGTAACTCCTGTGGACGGCAAGCAGGAGATCCGCCACGCTGCGGCCGGCGCCGGGCAGGCGGTCCACAGTTTTCAGGCCGGCCTTCTCGAAGATCACCTTGCGCGCCAGCGAGTAGCCGTTCGTGTGGAGGCCGTTCGACGGCAGGCCGACTATGAAGTCTCCCGGCTTTATATTCGCCCCGGTCACCACGTCGCGCCGTCGGACCGTCCCGACAATCGTCCCGACGAGATCGTATTCTTCGCCCGGGTAGAGGCCGGGCATCTCGGCGGTTTCTCCGCCGAGCAGCGCGCAGCCGTTCTCTTTGCAGGCCTTGCACAGACCGCGTACGACGTCCTTCAGGATGGCGGCCTTGAGGCGCGAGGTGCCGATGTAGTCGAGAAAGAACAGCGGGCGCGCGCCCTGGACAAGGATATCGTTTACGCAGTGGTTGACGATGTCCTGCCCGACCGTGTCGTGCCGGCCGGTCATGCAGGCGACCTTCAGCTTCGTTCCGACCCCGTCGGTGCTTGCAACGAGGAGGTTCTCGCTGCCAGGCGACTCGAACAGGCCGCCGAACGAACCGATGTCGCCCACCACGTCGCTCGTGAAAGTTCCGCGTATGAGCCGCTTGACCGAAGCAAGACCGGCCATCTTCTCGTCAATGTTAACCCCGGCCTTTGCATATGCCGACTTCTTCATCTGCCGCACCTCCGACTGCACGGGACGAATGGATGCACGTGCCCCTGTGCCCGCCCACGAAAGCACAAAACATGGCATGCGGACAAACGTTTTCTCCTCGCGCGCCCAACGGGCGTCCATTCCCGGCCGATCGCGCCGGGCCGACGAGGGCCGTCCAAGAAATCGCTTGATCGCGGCGGGGTCTGTCGGTTCACTGGGAAGTCGTTTGACTGGGCGGGATAACCGGGGACTCAAGATGAAGATACTGGTCGTTGGCGGAGGCGGAAGAGAGCACGCGCTGGCGTGGAAACTGGCGGGTGATTCGGCGCGTCCCGAGATCTTCTGCGCGCCCGGCAACGCCGGCACCGTCAATGTCGCCACGAACCTTCCCGTCAGCGCCGAAGACGTTCCGGCCCTGCTTGACTGGGCCCGCGCCAACCGGCCTGAGCTGACGGTGGTGGGGCCCGAGGCGCCGCTGTGCGCCGGGATTGCAGACGCATTCGCCGGGGAAGGGCTCCCCGTATTTGGCCCGTCCCGGGCCGGCGCCCGGATCGAGGGCAGCAAGGCTTTCGCCAAGGCCATAATGCAGGCCGCGAATGTGCCGACCGCCAAAGCCAGAACGTTCACTGATTCGGCGGCGGCACTCTCCCACCTGCGCGAACGCGGCGCGCCGGTGGTTGTGAAAGCCGACGGGCTCGCGGCCGGGAAGGGCGTGTTCGTCTGCCGCGAACTGGCCGAGGCTGAAGCGGCCGTGAAGACCGTGCTGGACGACCGCTGTTTCGGGGAGGCCGGCGGATCTCTGCTTGTCGAGGATTTCCTGGACGGCGAGGAGGCCTCGGTAATGGCCCTTACCGACGGGCGTGAGATAGTGATGCTGGCCTCGGCCCAGGACCACAAGCGGGTACACGACTGCGACCAGGGCCCGAACACCGGCGGAATGGGCGCATACTCGCCCGCGCCGGTCGTCACCGCGGACCTGTGGCCCGTCATCCGTTCACTCGTCTTTGAGCCTGTGCTTGCGGAACTTGCGCGGCGCGGCATTGTCTACCGTGGCGTTCTCTATGCCGGCCTGATGATCGGGGCGAAAGGCCCCATGGTGCTTGAGTTCAACTGCCGGTTCGGCGACCCGGAAACGCAGGCCGTTCTGCCGCGCATCGAAGGCGATCTGCTGCCGGCCCTGCTGGCCTGCGCGAACGGTTCCGGGCTGACGCAGGACATGCTGCGCTGGCGGCGCGACGCGTGCGTGTGCGTCGTGATGGCGGCAGGCGGATACCCGGGCAAGTACGCGAAAGGCGACCCGATCACCGGCCTTGAAGCCGCGGATTCCGTCGGGGGCGCCACGGTGTTTCACGCGGGCACGGCGCTGGCCGGCGGCAAGGTTGTGACCGCCGGCGGGAGAGTGCTTGGGGTAACCGCGCTGGGCAGCGGCATGGCGCAGGCCGTGGCCCGCGCCTACGAGGCGGTGGGCCTGGTGAAGTTCAGCGGCGCGCATTTCAGGAAGGACATAGCCCACCGGGCGTTTGCGAGGGAGAACAAAGGAGGCAACGCTTGAAGAAAAACAAGGTAGAGGTCGGGATTCTCATGGGCAGCGACTCGGATCTTCCGCTGGTGCGCCCGGCCGTGGACCTGCTGGAAAGCTTCGGCGTAGGCTGCGAGATACGGGTTCTTTCGGCGCACCGTACACCGTCGGCCGCGGCGGTCTATGCCGCGACGGCGGTTGGCCGCGGGTTGCGCGTGATCATAGCCGCGGCAGGCGGCGCGGCGCACCTTGGCGGCGTGATCGCGGCGCACACGACGCTTCCGGTGATAGGCATACCGGTCCAGAACGGCGCACTGAACGGGCTCGATGCCCTGCTGGCGACGGTGCAGATGCCGGCCGGGATCCCGGTTGCGACCGTCACACTCGGTTCCGCCGGAGCGGCGAATGCGGCTGTGCTGGCCGTGCAGATACTTTCCACGGACCGCCCCGCGCTGCGCAGAAAGCTGCTTGCGCACAAGAGGGGCCTCGAGAAGAAGGTGCAGAAGGGAAACCTGCGTGTGCAAGCGGCTCTCAGCGGCAAGTAGCGTCCTGTCGGCGCTGGCCGCCGCCGGGATGCTGTTGACGGAGGCGCGCGCCGATTCGGGCGCGGAACCGGCGTCAACGCCGACCAGGTTTGACGAGACGATCCGCGCGCTCGTTTCCCGCGGCATACCCGTTGACCCGGCCGCGGCGGAGCTGGGCGCGATAGAGGCCATCCTGCGCGCGGCCGATCCAGGCGCGCGTCTGCTTCAGGACGGCGAAGCTGATGCGGCGCCCGCGCCGCCGCCGTCCGTGTCGGTTACCAACGGCATCGCGCGCGTAAGGGCGAACAGCATTGGCCCCGCACTTGTGTCGCTTCTGCGGGACGGGGCCGCGAAATGGCCGCAGGACGGCGTCGGCGGGCTCGTGCTTGATCTCCGTGACGCCAGCGGCAATGACGTCGGCGCTCTCTCGGCGGTCGCGGAGCTGTTTGCCGGGGAGAAGGATGCCTTCCTGTTCCGGCTGTGTTCGCCCGGCGGCCGGCCGATCAGGGTTCAGAGGTCGGCCGGCGCGGGAGTCCTGGCGGGGCGCTGGCCGGTGATCGTGCTGATGAACGGCGACACCGGAGGCTGTGCCGAGGTGCTGGCGGCGTTCATGAAAGGGCGGCATGGCTTTCTGCTGGCGGGCGAACCGGCCTCGAGCGGCGGGCGCATGCGTTCGAAGATCGGCATTGCCGACAGGACCGCGCTCGTGGCTACGCTCAGGGCGGACTCCGTCGTCGAGGGGCCGGCCGCGTTCCGCGAGACGCTTCGGCCCGACATAGAGACCGGCGCGGACGACTCGCTATGCGCGCGCGCCTCGGACATACTGGTCGGATTGATGACGCTGAAGAAAGGGAAAGCCGATGCCGGGACAACCGAAACTCCTGCGCCTTGACGGGACAGCCGACGCTGCCGCGTGCGCGGATGCGGTTGAGGCGATGCTTGCCGGCGGACTGGTCATTGTGCCCACCGACACCGTGTACGGTGTTGCCGCGCACCCGGGCAGGCCCGGCGCAGTAAAGGGCCTTTTCGCGGCCAAGGGCCGCGACGCCGGGAAGCCGATCCCGTTCCTGGCCGCGGACATCGCGTCAGTGAAACGCGCCGGCGCGGTTTTCGAAGGCGCTGCCGCGGCGCTGGCCGCCGCGTTCTGGCCGGGTCCGCTCACGCTCGTTCTGCCGGTCGCGGGTTCGGATCCGGAAGGTTTCCGCATACCCGCCTTCGATCCTGCGCTCATGCTGCTGCGCGCTGCCGGCGGCCTGCTGCGAGTGACCAGCGCGAACCTGAGCGGGGAGCCGGCGGCCCTGACCGCCGCTGCCGCCGCGCATGCGCTCGGAGCCAGTGTGGCCGCGGTGCTCGACGCCGGCCCTTCGCCCGGCGGCGCGGCCAGCACGGTGGTGGCCTTCCGCGCCGGCCGGCCCGTTGTTCTGCGCGAAGGCGCGCTGGCGGCCGCGGCGATCATGGAGGCGTGCAACGCATGACACCTGCCGGCAAAAACGGAAAGAAACGCAGAACACGCAGGCTCCTGCTGTTCGTATGCACCGGGAACATCTGCCGCAGCCCCATGGCGGAGTACATGCTCAAGAAGCGGCTTGGCCCTGACTCCTGCTGGCACGTGACCTCCGCCGGAACCTTCGCCTCGTATGGCGCCCCGGCGAGCGAAAATGCCGTGAAAGTGCTTGCGGAGCGCGGCGTGAACCTGCGTCCGCACCTCAGCAAACCGCTCACCCGGGACCTGATTGACGGGGCCGCGCTCATTGTGGTAATGACCGACGCGCACCGCGAACAGTTGTTGGAGCACGTCGGGGGCATCAGCGAAAAGCTCTTCACCCTGAAGAGCTTCATCTCCGGCGGCGAGGGCGATGTTCAGGACCCGATCGGGCTTTCGATTGATACCTATCGCGCCGTACGCGACGAGATCGAATCGGCGCTGCCTGAGCTGACGGGCCTTCTGGAGGAAATCGCGGACGAGAATAACGGCAACGTGGACCCCGGCGCAAAGCGTTGACCGGTCAAACGAAGGGAAACGAAGCATGTCCGCAAGTATCGCCATCGGTTCGGACCACGGCGGGTTCGAGGTAAAGCAGCAGATTGCCGGGATCCTCAGGGAGCGCGGCATCGCCGTCGATGACGTCGGCTGCACCGGCCGCGAACCGGTTGACTACCCGGACTATGCCCGCGAAGTTGCGAGCCGTGTTTCCGACGGGCGCTGCGCGCAGGGAATCCTCGTCTGCACGACCGGCATAGGAATGTCCATTGCGGCGAACAAGGTGCCCGGCGTCCGCGCTGCGTTGTGCGGCACTCCGGACATGGCCGCCAAGGCCAGAACCCACAACGACGCCAACGTGCTTGTGCTCGGAGCGGTCGGCTCGGACCCGAAGAGCGTGGGCGATATCGTCGCGGCATGGCTCGACAGCGCCTTCAGCGGCGAAGAACGCCATGTGCGGCGCGTCGGCAAGATCGAGGATCCGCTTTCGCGCGATTGCGGGACTGAGTTCGACAAGGCAGACCCCGAAACGTTTGCGGCGATACGCGCGGAAATCACCCGCCAGCAGAACACCCTGAACATGATCGCGTCCGAGAACCATGTCAGCGCGGCGGTTCGCATCGCGCAGGGCTGCTCGATGACGAACAAGTATGCCGAAGGCTATCCCGGCAAGCGCTGGTACAGCGGCTGCGACTACGTGGACGTGGTTGAAACCCTTGCCATCAGCCGCGCATGCGAACTCTTCGGCGCGGACCACGCGAACGTCCAGCCGCATTGCGGCAGTTCGGCCAACATGGCCGTCTATTTCTCGGTTCTGCAGCCGGGCGACACGATCCTCGCCATGAGTCTTTCGCATGGCGGGCACCTGACCCACGGGCATGACGTCAATTTCTCCGGCCGCCTGTTCAAGGTTGTTTCCTACGGTGTGAACCGGGAGACGGAAACCATAGACTACGACGAGGTGTTCCGCCTTGCGCGTGAGCACCGTCCGAAGTTGATAGTCGCCGGCGCCAGCGCCTACCCGCGCGCACTGGAATTCGAGAAGTTTCGCGCCATAGCCGACGAGGTATCCGCGCTGCTGATGGTTGACATGGCGCACATCGCGGGGCTGGTGGCCGGCGGCGCGCACGCGAGCCCGGTGCCGTACTCCGAGTTCGTCACGACCACAACGCACAAGACGCTGCGCGGCCCGCGGAGCGGCATGGTCCTCTGCCGCGGCCAGTATGCGCGCGATCTTGACCGCCAGGTTTTCCCCGGGCTGCAGGGCGGCCCGCTGATGCACACGATCGCCGCGAAGGCCGTCTGTCTGCGCGAGGCGGCGCAGCCGGCGTTCAAGGCCTACGCGGCGCAGGTCGTGCGCAACGCGCAGGTGCTCGCCGGACGCCTCGCCGAATCCGGCCTGCGCATCGTTTCGGGCGGGACGGACAATCACCTCATGCTCGTGGACCTCTCGGCTCTGGACCTGACGGGAAAAGACGCGTCGGCGGTGTTGGACAAGGCTGGCATAATCGTCAACAAGAACTCGATTCCGTTCGACGCGAAGAGCCCGTTTCTGACCTCCGGCATCAGGATAGGCACACCATCCTTGACCACGCGCGGCATGAAGGAGCCGGAGATGCTCCTGGTCGGAGGCTGGATCGCGGATGTTCTGCGCGCCCCGGCCGACACGGCGCTGCAGGAGGCGGTCCGCGCAAGAGCGCTGGAACTCGCGGCCGGGTTCCCCGTTCCCTGACTTCCGCTGTCCGCCGCGCGGCGGATCTTCATTTTCCCGTACAGCGGCCGCTTGACATGCCCGCTGTGTGCGCGCAGTCTCTTCCGCCGTTTGTTCGGGACAGGCTGCAAAGCGGGGAGGAAGAGGAGTGGTTGCGTCTCACACCGTTCTGTCCGGTCGCAGGTTGCACCGGCGGGCAAGGGTCATGCTGGTGGACGACCACCCCATCGTGCGCGACGGAATCCGCCGCCTGATAGACCAGGAAGGCGACATGATTTTCGTGGATGGCGGCGGCCGCGCCGACACCGCCTTCCGCCTCGTGCTGAGGCATCCGCCGGACGCTGTGATCGTGGACATATCGCTGGAATACGGCAACGGCGTTGAACTGTGCAGGGATATCCGGGCCCGCTTCCCCGCGATGCCGATACTTGTTCTTTCCATGCATGATGAGACCCTTTACGCCGAACGCGTAATGCGCGCCGGCGCAAACGGCTACGTGATGAAGGCGGAATCGGCCGACACGCTCGTGCGCGCGGTACGCACCGTGCTCGACGGCCGGGTCTATGCAAGTGAACGGGTTACGAGCCGCATGCTCGTCGAGATGATGGAACGGAGCCCGAGATCGCGCAGGTTCCGCAACCGCGGGCTTGCCGGCCTGACGGGCCGGGAGCTGGCAGTTCTCGAACTGATCGGCGAGGGGTTGTCCGCCGGCGAGATAGCGAAAAAACTTGGTGTGGCGCGGAAGACGATCGAGTCGCACAGGCTTCACATACGCCACAAACTCTGGCTGACCGATTCATTCCAGTTGACGCAATATGCGATGAAGTGGCTGGCTGAACGGCCCCGCCGTACTCCTGACGGCTCCGCCTGAGGCTGAAAACGGCCTTAAACGGGCACTTTTTCTTGTAGGAAAATCCTTACGCCCAAAACGCGTATTTCCCGTTGCGCCGCAATAATTCGGGTGATATTCCTTCTGGTGGTTGTTCAGGGAGGAATGTCTGACGTGATCAAAATGGAAGTGAACACCGAGGATCCCGAAGGGTCCGGCGCGGTGGTCTGGATAGTAATGGCCCTTCTCGCCTTCATCGGCGGCGTCGTGGCGCTTGTCTTCTACGCCTGCGTACCGTGAGGACGCAGCCCGTCTTCTTCGCAGCCAAGCCCGCGTCCGCTCGCATGCCTGTCGCGATGGGTTAGAGCCTCAACTGGTCGTCGGCGGGCGGATTCTTCCGCGGCCGGCGTCAGCGCGTGCCGAACATGTTCCGGAGTTTCAGGCCTTAATCGCGTTGAGCCTGCCGATTTTCGGAAGCGGTCCGACCAGCGGCTTGGCGTAGGCGATGAAGGCGGGTGTCACATCATTCGCCGATTTCGCGATGTACTCGTCGGGCACGTGCCTCGTCTCGCGGGCCACAGCCGAAAGCGGGACGGCCTCGAAGCAGGCGCTGTATGTGCGGCCCGGCTTGCGGCGGATCGCGATGGAGCCGCTTGGCGTCTTCATGGCGCTCTTCACCGCTTCCTGGCCGACCTTTCTCGCCTCGCGGGCGTCAACCGGGGAAAACATCGCCGGGAACGAACGCTGAAGGTAGCCGAAGGTGTCGGCGCGGACGCGCGATATCTTCGCCTTGTCCTTCACGAGGCCGGCGAGCAGGTCGCCCAGCGCCCCGGACCCGCTGAGCTGCACGTTGCCGTGCGAGTCAACTTCCTTGATGAAGGTGGCGGCGACCGGCGTGCCCTTGTCGTCGGCGATGCCTTCGGAAACAACGACCATGCAGCGGCCGAGCCGGGAATAGACCTTCTGCACATCGGCGACGAACCGGTCGGCGTTGAATGGCCGTTCCGGCAGGTAAATCAGGTGCGGGCCGTCGTCCGGGCGTGTCCTGGCCAGGGCGGACGCCGCGGTGAGGAAACCGGCATGGCGGCCCATCACCACGTCTATCTTCACCCCCGGCAGCGCCCGGTTGTCCAGATCGTCGCCCATCACCGCCATCGCCACGAAGCGAGCCGCGCTTCCGAAGCCCGGCGTGTGGTCGTTCTCGCGGAGGTCGTTGTCTATCGTCTTCGGGATGTGGAAACATCTCAGGTCCGAGCCGGCCCGGACCGCTTCCTGGTGGATGATGTGGGTCGTCTCGGCGGAATCGTTGCCGCCGATGTAGAAGAAATAGCGCACATCGCGCTTGCGGAGCTGTTCGAAAATGCGGGTGCAGTCTTCCGCCGTCGGCTTCTTGCGGACGCTGCCGAGCGCGGAGGAAGGTGTGGCCGCGACCGCCTCCAGCGTCGAAGTCGACTGCTTGCCGAGATCTATCAGGTTATCGTCGAGGATGCCCTTTATCCCGTGCAGCGCGCCGAAAATGCGGCCGATGCGCTTCTGTTTCTTCGCCTCGATCACCGCCCCGACGAGGCTTGCGTTGATGACCATTGAAGGGCCGCCGCTCTGCGCAATCAGCATGTTTCCGTCAGGTTTAACACTCATGGGTCCGTCTCCTCTTGCTGTACCGAATGCTTTCCGGAAAAGGGCCGCCAATCTGCCATTCATGCCGCGAGAGCATCAAGCCCAAACCCGCCTCAATGCAAGGAACGCTTCGGTAACGTCTTCTTCCGGCGCAACGCGCCCCAAGGAATCTGCCGTTCCCGGCGTATCTCAAGAGAAGGGGGCGTTCGCGGCTGCCGGCACCTGTTTCCGCGGCGACCTTTTCAGTTCGGAATTGACGGCGCTTTTTGAAATGAGATAGGTACTTGCGCATGCGTATCAGCCAACCTGCCAGATGGATAGCGCTGACCGCCCTGGCCCTGCCTGTGTTCCTGCGGGCTTCCGTCCTGCCTGCACAGGAGAACGGGATCGGGTCCGGCGTTGACCCGGTGATCAAGCTCGAGATCGAGTACGCCGGCATCCTGCAGGACGAGGGTCTCACTGAATACGCCGAGATGGTGATGAAGCGCATCGACGCCGACCGCCATCCTGAAGCGCGCGCGTTTCTCAAGGTGCTCCGGCTGCAGGACATGATACGCCGCGGCAAGTGGGAAGCCATCAAGGCGGCGATAAAGGCTGAGCCCGACCAGGGCGGCCAGGAAACGTGGGCGATGAAACTCGCCCTCGCCGACGGCTACTTCGCCTGGGGCATGTATGACAACGCACAGTCGGAGTACGAGGCGTTCTTCACCGCCTTCCCGGACGGCCCCACCCCGGCGCTCAATGTCTTCTACCGGGATTCGGCCTACAAGTACGCGCAGATGCTCATACGGATGAACAAGCCGGCCGAGGCGCTGAAGGCGTACAAGCGTGTGCTCAAGGCGAAACTGGAGCAGCACGTCGAACGCCAGGCGCGCGGCGAAATGGCGGAACTGCTGCTGCGTCTGGCCCAGGAAGCCGCCGACAAGACCCAGAGACAGGCCTACTTCAAGGAAATAGACGACCAGATCGGCAAACTCATCTGGATTCAGGACCTCTGGTTCGGCAAGAGCATCGTCATAATGGCCCATGTCAGGATGCTCAAGAACGATGTCGATGGCGCCGCCAAGCTCCTCGTCGAATACAAACAGCAGCTCGACGATATTGACGCGAACCTTCGTGCCGAGGAGGCCAGGGGCGGCGAGCCGCTCTCGCGGCTCAGCCCGATGGCCCAGTGCCGCTACCTCGTCGGGGTCATGCGTCAGGAGGAGGCCGAGAAGCTGCTGGCAGATCCTGCGGGCAACCGCGACCGTGCCATCGCGCTGCTGGCCGGAGACCTGATTTCCACGGGGAAGCGGGCCAAGAACGGCGCGCTTCACGAATTTTACCGGGTGTTCGTTGACTATCCCAACACCGCGTGGGCCGCCGATGCCGGTAAGCGCGCGAAGAAGGTGGAGGATATCCTGATCGGGCTCGGCGGCAAGATAACCAGCAATATCACGCCGGAGAAACTGCAGGCCGTCCAGGAGGCCCATCTCCAGACGGCGCGTGTTCTGTTCAACCAGGGCCAGCACGAGAAAGCGGCAGACGCGTACATATCCGGGCTGGAAATCCTGCCGGACGGCGATCTCGCCACGGCCGGCCTGGGCGACCTTGCCCGCTGCTACATCGAGCTCGGGGAACCGATCCTTGCGGAAATGACCATCCGCTACCTCGGTGAACGGTTCGGCGCCGACGAGCAACGCTCGCGCAAGGCGGGCGATGAGCTGCTTCGCCTGGCCGCGCTCTACGACGAGAAGAAGAACACGACCGACCGCGACAGGACCTACCAGGTCTTCTTCGACCGGTTCCGCACCCATCCGAGCGCCCCCGCGCTGCTTGTCAAGACGGCGGCGGACCACTTTGACGCCCGCAACTACAACGATGCGCTCGCGCTCTTCCGGCAGGCGGAAACGAACTACCCATCGTCCCCGCTAGGCGTAGAGGCCATAGCGCGCCAGGCGCGCTGTTACTCCGAGATGGGCGAGATAACCAACGAGATAGATGTTCTCCAGAACCGCTATCTTCCTGCCGTATCGAAAGTTGAACGGCCCGGACACCAGCTTGTGAACGGCGAGTTCCGGCTCGGCAACGCATACAGGAAGGTCGGCGACATCAACCGCGCCTATCTCCAGTTCAAGAGCGTGATAGACCGGCTCTCCACCAAGCCTTCCGATTACCAGACGACCGACGAAGAAGCCGCGATCAACCGTGCGCTGCTCGAAGCGTCCCTGTACTACAGGGCGATGGGGTACCCGAAGATGAAGGCGCCCGAGGGCAAAGACGAGAACTACCTGCGCCTGCTGGCGATCCAGTCCTTCCTGAAGCTGGTCGAGCAGTTCCCGAAGTCCCAGTTCGCGCCGGTGGCGCTCAGCCAGGTCGGCGCGTTCTACACGGTCATGGACAAGTCCGTTGAGGCCGAGGAAGCGCTGCGCCGCCTCCAGAAGGAATACCCCGACTCTCCGGAGGCGAAGAACTCCTACTTCATGCTTGGCATGAACCTGCTGCAGATCGGGCAGCGCACGAAGGCGCTGGAGATGTTCAAGAAGATGTTCTCAGGCGAGGCCGGCAGGTACAGTCCCGGCCAGATACTTTCAGCCGGCGAGGAACTTCTCAAGGCCGGCGAAGCCGAAGTGGCGCTCACGGCTTTTGAAACCGTAATTGCCGCGTCCGATGACCGGTCAGGCGTCGAGCCCGGCCTCCTGAACAAGGCCAAGGCGCTCATAGGCCTCTCGCGCCTCGATGAGGCAGTGAAGGCGCTGGACGAGCTCTTCGCCCGTTTCCCGAGAAGCGCCTACACGGTGGAGGCCAGCAGGCTCCAGAGCGCGGCGCAGAGCAAGATGGCCGTCGAGGAGCCGGACGAGGCGGTCCGGCTCGCCCGTTTCAACGCCGCGGTCGAGGCCATGCAGCGCGCGCGCAGGTTCGACACTTCCGCCGGCGTTCGCGCCTCGCTGGACGTGGAAACGGCGCGGATTTACGGGCGCAAGGCCGAAGCGCAGGAGAAGTACGGGAAGGGTCCGAAGGTGGCGGAATACCGCGGGCAGGCGGCTTTCGCGTACCAGGGGCTGATGATGTTTTCGAATCCGTCGGATCCCGAAGTGCGTCCGCATGTCGAGGATGCGTACAACGAGTGCATCCCGATCCTGATCGAAATCGGCAAGTACGAGGACGCTGTCGAGGATTGCGACAGCTACCTTGAGAAGTTCCCGCGCGGGAAATGGGCGCTCAACATGCGCAACTACCGTAACCTGGCCAGGACGAAGCTGATCACGGAGGTCGCGACCCCCGGACCGGCAACGCCCGGCGCAGGCGCGCCGTGAAGACACGGTCTGCGACAGGAGGAAAAATGAAGATCAGATTGTTCGCTCCATCGGGCGCTGCGGCAGCCCGGATTCTGCTGGCGGCGGCTTTCGCACTGTCCGCCGGCTCTGTTCAGGCCCAGGTGCAGGGGGCCCTTATCAAGCGCGACCGGCAGCGGTTGGAAGGGGTGATCCAGTACGACTCATCGAGCGGCATGTACCAGATAGCGACTCCGGCGGCGCGGTTTTCCGTGTCGAAGGACGAGATCGTGGACGTTGACGTTCCGCGTCCGCGCCAGCTTGACCAGTCGGCCGCCCTGGTCCAGTCCGGACGCGGCTCGGAGGCGGTGTCGGTGCTGAAGCAGATTGTTGCCGTCTATACCGGGCTCAAGTGGGACTTGCCCGCGGCGCGGCTGCTGGCGGAGATACAGGTGAAAAGCAACCCCGACGAGGCGCTTGAAATGTGCCAGCGCATCATACGCTCGAACCCGGCCGCCTCGATGTCGCCCGACTTCGCCCCGGTTTACTGGGAGGTGCTGCTCGCGAAGAACCAGCGCAGCACGCTGGAGACTGAAATAGTGAAGGCCGTTGCGCAGGGGGACAGGAACCTCTCCGCCGCCGCGCAGATGAAACGCGGTGACCTGCGCGAGAAGGAAGGCAAGTACAAGGAAGCGCTGGTGGACGGGTACCTGCGCATCGCCTATCTCTTCCGCGATATCAGGCCGATGCAGCCGGAAGCGCTGTTCAAGGCCGCGAAGTGCTTTGAGCGGCTCGGGCAGCAGGATTTCTCGGACCGGATGAGGAAGAGACTTCTAGCCGAGTTTCCGGATACTGAGTATGCTAAGCGGATTGTTTCCGGAACCTGACGGGCCGGCCGTTGTTTTCTCGGGCGCGCAGCATGGAGGAGTGACTGACTGATGAAGAAACTGGTTCTGTTGGCTGGGTTGGCTCTTGCTTTTGCGGTACTCATGCCCGTTTCGAACGCCGCCGCACAGGGCGCCGAAGGCGCGGCAGCGGCGGCCGACGCCGGCACCATTGTCGCCACCGACGGGGCTGAACCAGTTGCGGCATCCAACCGCGGGTCCGGCGGGTTTCTTCACGTCGTCTTCGGCAGCGGTCCCCTCGGGGTGCTGCTGTGGCTGGCGCTGTTCGGCGCTGGTGGCGTGGGCGTCTATTTCGTCGTCGATTGCGCCATAACTGTCCGTGAGAAGCGGATCATGCCCGCAACCCTGATCCAGAACGTCACGGAATCCATGGCGGAGGGCGATGTCCTGAAGGCCCTCCAGAACTGCGAGAACGAACCGGGCCCGCTCGCTAACGTCCTGACAGCGGGGTTCAGCCATGTCGAGGAAGGATTCGACGTTATACAGGAGGCGATATCCACGGCCGCCGACCTCGAGACGGAAAAGATCATGCAGAAACTGACCTGGATATCGGTCGTGGCGAACATCGCGCCGATGCTGGGCCTGCTCGGAACGGTCCAGGGCATGATCGGCGCCTTTTCTTCCCTTGGCCAGGGCGCGCCGGATATCGGGGTCCTCGCGATGAACATCGCGCAGGCGCTCTACACCACGGCCGCGGGCCTCACCGTGGCTGTGCCGAGCGTGACCGTTTACTACACGTTCCGCAACTCGGCCAACAAGATCGTGCTACGCATGGAAGCCATGACGATGGAACTCATCAAGGACCTGCGCAACGTCGAGGTCGTGGACAACTGATCCGCCTGCCCGCGGGGCGCGGAGGACCGAGCGATGGCACGCAAGCGCGATGACAAGGGATGTCCGCTGGACATGACGCCGATGATCGACGTCGTTTTCCAGCTCATCATCTTCTTCATCGTCGTCATTACCATCGACCAGAAGCTGAACGAGGATATCGAGCTGGAGTACTCCCGGAACGGGCCTGTCCAGAAGGAACAGGACCAGCGCACGACAGTGATAGAGGTTGACCGCATGGGCTGGATATCCATGCACGGCGCGAGGCTCAGCCCGACACAGCTGCGCAACATGCTTTCCGACAAGTTCCGCAGGCTCGGCGGCCCGTTCCCGATCCTGATAAGGGCGGACCACAGAACGAAGCACGAGGATGTCCGGGCGGTGATGGACATCTGCACAACGCAGAACATATGGCTGATCGATTTCGCGGCGATCAAGGAAAAGAAGCGCTGAGGACCGACGATGTCGAAGTTCAAGGGTACAAAGGACCGGCGGAAGGGCGAGGCGCCGCAGCTTGAAATGACGCCGATGATCGACGTCGTTTTCCAGCTACTCATCTTCTTCATCGTCACCCTGAAGCAGCAGGACATCATCTCGGAGTTGGGCGTCTCGCGTCCACAGCCGGACATGCGGCCGCCGCCGGAGAAGCAGATAGACGAGCTGCTCGACATCATGGTCTACAACCACAAGCGCTTGGGGGGCGAGGGGTTCGTTCTGAAGGGGCAGCAGGTATCGCTGCGCGATATCGAGCGCCATTTCCGCCGGTTGGCCGGCTACAGCACGAAGCCTTCCGTGATCATCAAGTGCACCGGCGATTCCCCCCACGCCAACCTCGTCAAGCTGCTGGACGTGTGCCACAAAACGGGGCTTACGAAGATATCGGTTTTCAGCCTCTGACCTCTGTGCTCCCGCACCGGCTTCTTCCGGCTGACCCCAAGAAATCAGCCGGACCCGGCGTATAAAGGTTGAGCACGGGGTTCCCGGCAGGCGACCGGAACGTGCGAAAGGAACTGCGTCATGGACGAACAGCTTCATGAAGTCTCGGGCACCGCGCACCAGGAATATCTCGACCTCTTCAAGGACGTGTCCTTCTCCGAGAAGTGGCGCCGTGTCGCGAACGGACTGAAACAGCCCAAGGACTCCGGTGAATACAAGTTCGCCCGCCTTCAGGTGATTCGCCTCTCGGCCCCGGCGTCGGCTGTTGTGGTGCCGATCATCGCACTGCTGGTGATAGGCATCCTGGCGGCGGTCGCGCCGCCCCCGATGCCGTCCGTACAGGCCCGCATCATGGAACCGGACAAGCCCCCGCCAGTGGAAGAGCCGCCGAAGAAGGAGCCGCCTCCCGTTCTTCCAGACGAGCGCGACGTGGAAGTGAACGATATAGTGACGGACATTCCGATGCCGGGCCCGCCGAAGGATTTCAGCCCGCAGCCCGCCGACATGGATACCGTCGCGATCATCAAGAGCCCGGTCACCATGCGCGGCATCTACGGCAGCAGAAGCCCCGGCGCACGCGGCGACCTGCTCGGCCGGCACGGCGCCCAGTGGACCGATGCCGTCGTCATGCGCGCGCTGCGCTGGTTGAAGAAGAACCAGAACCCGGACGGGTCATGGGAGAAGAACAAGTGCGCGATGACGGCTCTTGCGCTCCTGACATACCTTGCGCACGGCGAGACGCCGGCTTCACCGGAATTCGGCCAGACGGTGGAGAAGGCGATACGCTTCCTGCTCGATGCTCAGCAGGGCGACGGCCGTTTCTCGCCGAGAGACGACAACGACTACACCCATCCGATCGTGGCCTACGCGCTCTCTGAAGCCTACGGAATGACGAAGGTCCCGATGCTCAAGGACGCGGCGACGAAGGCGATGGATGTGATCATCGCCGGCCAGAACCCGAACGGGGCCTTCGACTACAAGCTGATTCCGAACGACAAACGTCACGACACGTCGTACATGGGCTGGTGCGCGCAGGCGCTGAAGGCCGCGAAAATGGCCGGTCTCGAGAACGCCGGGCTGGACAACGCCATCCGCAAGTCCATTGACGGCTTCAAGAACAACTTCACGGGCAATGCCGCGGCCGGCGAGTTCTACTACACCGGGCCGCCGATGCCCCGGAATCCCGGCGGCCTTACAAGCGTCGGCGTGCTCTGCCTCCAGCTTCTCGGGGCGGCGAAGAGCGACGAGTGCAAGGGCGGCCTGATCTCGCTCCAGAAATCCACCTACAACTGGGAGGGCGGCGGGGTCTACAACAAGCTCTATTACTGGTATTACACCACCCAGGCGCTGTTCCATCACGGCGGCGATACTTGGACGAAGTGGAACGCGACCTTCGCCCCCGTGCTGGCCAAGAACCAGATCATCATCAAGGACGGCATCATGGGGCCGGAAGGCAAGATGGTTGATATCGGATACTGGACGCTGGACGAGAAGGTGTCCGGCCATACCGACCCCGAGAAGAAGGTCATGAACACGTGCCTCAGCACGCTGCAGCTCGAGGTCTATTACCGCTATCTCCCGACCTTCAAGCCGCCGGAGGAGCTCGATCTCGAAGCGGCCGACTCGTCCGCGGGCGGCGCGGCGGAGGTTGACGTCAGCATCTGACGACAAGCAGCTTTTCGGGTCCGCTCGCGGATGACGCGTTTCCCCGACGGGCATGCCGCCGCGGGGAGTGAACCTGCCCCAGTTCTTGCGGTCCATGCCGTTATGCGCCTATGCTCGGCACGTGAGCTCAGCAAGCCGGATAAGAGTGCTTCCCCCGCACGTGGTCAACAAGATCGCGGCCGGCGAAGTGGTAGAACGGCCGGCGTCGGTCCTGAAGGAACTGCTCGAGAACTCCATCGACGCCGGGGCGGGCCGGGTTAACGTCACCGTGGCCGAAGGCGGCCGGCGGCTGGTCTCCGTGGCTGACGACGGCTGCGGCATGGGCAGGGACGACGCGCTTCTGGCAATTGAACCGCACGCCACGAGCAAGATACGCGATGTTGACGACATAGAGCACATCGGCACGCTGGGCTTCAGGGGCGAAGCGCTGGCGGCGGTCGCCTCCGTTTCGCGGTTCCGGCTGGTGAGTCGTGCGGAGGGCGATGCGGCCGGCGTGGAGGTGGTTGTTTCCGGCGGCCGCGTGCAGGATGTCCGCGAGACCGGTTGCCCGCGCGGAACTCTGATCGAGGTCCGGGACCTGTTCTTCAATGTCCCGGCGCGGCGCAAGTTCCTCCGCTCCCATGCCACGGAGCTTGGCAGACTGCGTTCCGCCTACATCGAGCAGGCGCTCGCGCACCCGGGCGTTGCGATGTCGCTCGCCGTTGACGGGAAGGACCCGGACGTTCTGCCCGGCGGGGCGGACCTGGCGGAGCGGATCCGCGCGGTGTTCGGGCCGGATATGATCCAGCGGCTGAAGCCGATCGAGTCGGAAAGCGGCGGCGTGCGCGTTGCCGGCTTTGCAGGCATCCCCACACTCGCCCGGTCCGACAGGTCGGAGCAGTTCGTCTTCATCAACGGGCGCGCCACGTCGGCGCCGCTGATCGCGCACTGTATCCGCGAGGCATACCGCGGAATCATCGCGCCCGACACGTATGCTTCCCTCTTCCTCTTCGTGGAGACAGACCCGGCGGAAGTTGATGTGAACGTGCATCCGACGAAGCGGGAGGTCCGTTTCCGGCAGACCTCAGCTGTCAGAGACAGCGTTATCGAGGCCATCAGGCGCGCACTTTCCGCGTCCGCCCCGCCGCGTACCGCGACTGCGGAGCAACCGAAAGCCGGGGCGGTCGCGCCCGGTCTGCCCGAACTGGCCATCACCAACCTTCCGCAGTCGCGCGCCTTCCGCTATCCGCGCCTTGCGGCATTCCCGGGCGACCCGCCGTACGCCGGGCCGCGGGCTGGCGCAGCCGGGCATGAGGAGGGACCGGCCGCGCCGGCCGACGTGTCAGGCGACGCAAAGAGGCATTCTCCGTGGTCGTGGTGCCGGGTGCTTGGGCAGGTTGGCGGGCTCTATGTCGTGCTGGAGACCGAAGACGGTCTCGTTCTCATGGATCCGCACGCGGCGCATGAGCGGGTGTTGTTCGAAACATTCATGAAAGCCGTTGATTCTGGCGGGGCCGACGTGCAGCGTCTCCTCATTCCCGAGACTGTGGCATTACAGCCGGGCGACGCCGAACGGGTGCGGAAAAGCATGGCGGAATTGAACCGGCTCGGGTTCGGCGTTTCCGAGTTCGGCGAGAACACGTTCATTGCCGACGCGTTGCCGGCGGCGTTTGCCGGGGTGGGGGCCAATGCGATTCTCGTCGAGACCGCGCGCCAGCTTGAGCAGGCAGGCCCGAGGGCCGGCCCTTCCAGTGGCCGCGAGGAGGCGATCGCCAGGGCGGCGTGCAAGGCCGCCGTGCGGGCGCGGGACAGGCTCTCGCTCGATGAAATCGAGCGGCTGGTAGTTGACCTGGCCGCGGCCGAAATGCCGTATACCTGCCCGCACGGCAGGCCGACGATGGTCTTGATGGGTTTCCGCGAACTCAACCGGAAGTTTGGCCGGGAGTAGTCTCCGCGGGCGGATCGTCAACGAAGACATGCACCACCCCGTGCGTGGGTAGCACCGGCCTGACGAATTCCATCACGGCCCCGTGCGTCATTGCGCCGGGCGCGAAGACGAGTATCACCGGAAGTCCCGGGCCGTGCTCGGCAAGGAGGCGTTTCAAGTCGGCCGGCGCCGGCGCGTCGTGGTGAACCAGTTCCAGTTCCGGACGCACGGCGTTCTCGGGCCACTTCTCGATGATCTGAGTCAGCTTGCCGGTTATCCCGTTCGCGCCTGATGAGAGACGGAGTTCCCACGGCTGCGCCATGCGCTGGTTCCGGTCCCTGAACTCCTCGTTCGGAATGAAGGCGCGGTAATAGAGCCGGCCTTCCGGCGGCGGTTCGATGCGGATGCCGTTTTCCGACTCGATCGCGGCAAGCAGCTTGCACACCGGCCTCACCTGCCGCAGGAGCAGGTCGTCCGCGAACCGCACGGTGACGAACGGGTCTCTGCCTGCAGCGTTCAGATTTGCGAAGATCCTGACGGCTTCCGGCGTGGTCAATCCCCTCCCCTTCCAGTCGGGCTCGCCGGCATGCTCGATATCGAACACCGGCGCGGCCCCGGCCGCATTGTCCGCGCGCACCGTCAAGGCGACGTCCAGGACTCTCGGCCTGTCGGCCGGACGTTCCGGCTCAAACGCGAAGTTGATCAATGCGCCTGCCGGCGGCTTAAACTCCGGGTTGAGGGCTATGTTCCCGTACTCGGCGCCTTGCGCGGCGCGGCGCGGGAGGTCGAGCACCGTACCGGGCGCGTTGTAGGCGGGCACTATCGAACACGGGTCCTGCGTATCCGCTTCGTACGCGGATTCCCCGGGCCTTGACGGATCGTGAACGCGCTTTGACCCCGTGAACACCCATCCGGCCTCCGGGATGTGACTGTTCAGCCTGCTGTCGAACAGCAGCTTCTCCGCTCTCACGGCAACGGCTTTGCCGTCGGCATTCTGCCACGTGGCCGTGACGGTGACGCGCTCGCCCTTCGGCCAGAAACGCATATGTTCCGGCTCGCAAGGTTGTCCCGGCTTCATGCCGATGAATTCCAGCGCCGCGTGGATGTCGCTCGGCTTCGCGTATGACACCGCCATGGCTTCGTAATCGCGCGAGCTCTCTCTTGCGACAAGCAGGAATTCCGGCGGGTATTCCAGCGACATGGTTTCCGCCGTAACAGTGATCCGCCGGGCCGTCCGGTCGGCGACCAGCCCCGGCCTGACGAACAGGTCATCCCGCGCCTCCGCCGCCTTCGCGTTCCGGGCGTCGATTGCCGAAGCCGCGGCTTCGTTCTTCAACTCGATGGCGCCGGATGAACAGGCGGCGATCGCCGGCAAGATGCAGAGAAGAGCGCGCATTTTCATGTCCATGAGAATTGCATGCCTGTTCGGACAGGGTCCAGCGATATTATCCCGATTTCCCATCACTCAACCGCTCTTCGGAAGTGGAGACGGCCGTCCCGGCCGTAACACCCCGGCTGTGATCCAGCGCCTGCCGGGGCTTCACGTGACAAGCCGCCGGCGCCGGATCCGGATCTCCGCGGCCGGAGGGCATGGGGGTCAGCCCTTTTCAAGGAGGGCATGGGGGTCAGC
>VGWI01000040.1 GCA_016873655.1 Lentisphaerota bacterium | reverse complement strand
GTCACTTCCTCGTCATCAACACGTTCGCCGTTCATTGGCGTGTCCTGGACCTTGGGGAAAACTATCGCTACTTCAGGGCACATCCTGGCACACGCCGGGCAGTTGTCCTTGCACGCCTCCGGCCTCTGGACTTCAACCTTCCGGTCAGCCGAAAGGCCGTACACGGAGAACGGACAGAAAGCCATGCACTGCTTGCAGTTCTTGCAGCGGTCATAGTCTATCACCGGAAACCACGGCACCCACTTTCCTTCGCCTTTCGGCGGAGGCGGCCCGTCCTCTCCAATTCCGGGTTCCATGCCGAGTCCGGCCAGGACCTCGCTGGGCGGAAGGGTTCTCATGTTCAGAACGCGCAGGTTGACTCCATCCAGATCGTACCCCGCCCAGCTCAGCAGCCACCTCACCGCGCGCGGATAGCAGGCGGCGATCACAAGCTCGCGGCACTCCGCGACCGGTTCGAGGATATCCGACCGCAATGCGGCCAGTTCGCACAGATCCGCTACAACCACGATCCCGGAGTCAGCGCCTGAAACGGCGCGCCACACGGCACTCCGGGTCTCTTCCGGAATGACCTGCTTGTATGCGCAATGGCAGTAGATCAGGAACCTGTCGGCCATCGATGCCCCCTCCCGGGCTCAAGATTGCGCCCGCCCGCCGGGAGTTACTTCCGCATGTCGACCGCTGCCAGGGTTCCGCTGTCGTTCCTGCAGTACAGGATGCCGTCGCACAGCACGGGAACGGTCCAGCACGTCTTCTTGAGCATGCTCCCGCTCCGCCCGATCTCGCGGTAGGCAGCGGAATCAGCAACCGCTATCAGGATGACCCCGTTCTCGTCGAGAACCACAAGGTGACCGTTGGCCGCGATAACCGACCCGAACGCCGTTTCCTGCGACCACTTCACCTTGCCGTTCGAAAGATCCAGGCAAACGAGCCGCGATTTCTTACCCGCGTTGCCGTCTATGCCGTATGCGTGACCTTCAATAACCACCGGCGTCGCGAAGTGACTGGAGAGCGCCTTGTTCTCCCATACGGTTTCGACTTTGTCCGTTCCCACAGAGAGAAGCGCGCAACCGCGCCTGTATCCGGAACTGATCAGCACCATTTCCCCAACCATGACCGGGTCCGCCGCATTCACGTCCCAACTTGTCTTCCACTCGAACTCCCATAGCTTGCTGCCGGTGGCCATCTCGACCCCAGCCACGTGTTCCTGGCCGAAGAGCACGATAGTCCGCTTCCCACCCGCCACAACCGGCACGGGAGTTGAGTAACCGCAGACCCCTTCCGGGCTCGACCATACGACTTTGCCGTTCTGACGGTCCAGCGCCGCGCCCCACCTGTTTGCATTCAGATAAACAACGTCTCCCTCGACCAGGACGGACCCGCTGTGCCCCCATTGCGGGGCCTTGGCGCCCAGATCCCGCCCGAGATCCACCTTCCATTTCACCCCGCCCGCCGCCACGTCGAGACAGAGTACCTCTCCGGCCTGCGACACGGCATATGCGAATCCCCTGTCAATCACCGGAGTAGCCCTCGGGCCGCCCATCTTTCCGCCCTTGCCCGGATACGAGTGGGTCCACCTTGTCTGGCCGGTCTTCGCATCGAGGCAGAACACCGTGTCCTTGCCGTCGGAGTTGCCGGACGCATAGACGAAGCCGCCCGACACGCCCACCGACGAGTAGCCAACCCCCACGTCGAAAGTCCACAGTACCGACGGATTGCGGTTCACGGATGACGGATCCCACAGAGGGTCCTGCACAACTCCCGTGCCTTCGGGCCCGCGCCATCGGCCGTGCTCGCCCGCAACAACGGAACCGGCGAGAGCGATTGCAGCCATGCAGACCCCGAGACGCGGAATGGATTGGTATGCTGTCATTTCTTCTGTCTCCTTCCGTGGCGAATACCCGGCGTTGATGGCGACACTGCTGACATTTCAGACCGGTGGCCGGATGCGTGCTACAGCTTCTTCAGGGCCGAGCGAACGCGCTCCAGAATTGGCTCAGTATGCACCGCAAACGAGCGTCCGGTCACCCGCTCGTAGGCCTGCACATAACGCGCCGCGGCCTCAATCCTCACATCGTCAGGCAGCGTCGGCGGCGTGCCGCCACCGAGAAACCCCTGGGCGGCAAGCCATTCCCGCACGTACTCCTTGTCGAGCTTCCTCTGTTCCCGTCCTGCCGCGAAGCACTCTTCGTAGCTCTCCGCAAACCAGTAGCGGGAGGAATCAGGCGTATGCACCTCGTCAGAAAGAACGATCCTTCCGTCGAGCTTTCCCAGCTCGTACTTGGTGTCAACGAGTATGAGCCCCTGCTTCGCGGCAACTTCCACCCCGCGGGCAAACAGCCTGAAGCAGATGTCGGCCGTCTCGTCGAATGTCTTTGCGTCGATGAGCCCGTCCCTGATCGCTTCGTCCCTGGAGATCGGGCGGTCATGCTTCTCGAGTTTCGTCGTGGGCGTAAGTATCGGCCTGTCAAACTTCTGGTCCTTCCTCAGCCCCTCGGGCAGGCGATTTCCGCAGAAATCTCGCACGCCACGCTCATAGTTGTACCAGGCGGAGGTCTTGGTGACCCCGGTGATGTACCCGCGAACCACGAACTCGAGCGGGAGCTGCTCGCACTCGCGCACAACCATCACGTTGGGGTCCGGGACGGACAACACGTGGTTTCCGACAATGTCCGCGGTCTGGTCAAACCAGAACGCCGCGATCTCGTTCAATACCTGTCCCTTCAGCGGAATCGTCCCCAGAACGCAGTCAAACGCGGATATGCGGTCGGTCGCAACCAGCACGCGGCGGTTGTCCCTCATGTAACTGTCGCGCACCTTGCCCTGCTCGCGACGCCCAAGCCAGCCGAAGTCGGTTTCCCTCAGAACATTGCCGAGCTGCGATTTGATGACGGAGTCCGATATCATGCCCATCCCTTCTCCCTGATTTCCCGTACGCGCGGATAAAGCAACCGCCCCGGGCATTCGCTTGATGCAAGATCGCAGTGGCCGAAGAGATTCCCTTCGGGGACCTTGTGCCGTGACGCCAGGAAGCCGGAAAGCAGACCAAGGGAACGGAGCTGGCTGTCGGAAGGTTTCTCGTCCTGGAAGTTGCCGAGAAGCATTATCCCGATATTCCTGCTGTTCTCGCTCGAAACATGCGCGCCCTCGAACACCAGCGAACGGCCCTCCCAGACGCGACCGGCAAGATCGAGTATGAAGTGGTAGCCTATGTCGCCGTAGTTGCGGGAAACGTGTGCGCCGAGAATGCCGTCAATCCTGCGCGCCACCGCGTCGCGGCCCTGGTCCATTCCCGAGGCGTCCACACCCCAGTGATGAACCGTCATCCTTTCAAACCTGTCGGCCAGCCGCATTCTCTCGGGTCGAGGTCTCCACGACGCAGTCCATTCGGACCTCAGCACAAACTCGACCCCGTCGATATCCCGAACCGGCGCTGCCGGCTCTCCAGTGGCATCAGCCCCCGGGACCGGTTCATCGTCAGCGAGAACCCGCGAAGACCACGCGCCAAGCATGACGGCCGGCACGGCCGCAGCCATGCGGCGAAGGAACGCTCTGCGCGGTTCTTCGTTCACCATGCCGGAGCCTGTCATATGTCGAGATCCATCACGTAGGGCGAAGTCATCCATTTGCGGGCTTGGCGTATCTGTTCCAGACTCTCCCTCACCGCCTTCTTCACTTCGGTGCCCATGGTTTCCACCTCCGCGGGGCTCTTCTTCCCGCCGAGAATCACCTTCGCGGTCGATGACACGTGCCGCAGCCCGAGTATGCCGGCGCCGCCGGTCGAATCCCATACCTCGGCCAGAGAATCGAGAATGAAACGCAGGCACTGGAAGAACACAAGCTCAAGCTGGACTTCCTGGCGAAGGGTAATCTGGCGCAGGTCAAGCACCCATACCGCTTCCTCGCCGGTCACTTCCCACTCCGAAGGCCGAACCAGGCCGGTGCCGTGTATCACCAGACGACGCGCCGCTTGCCTCGCCCCGAGCGAGGCAAGTGCGCGCGATGCGAGCATCGCCAGCGATCCGTTGTCCGACAGGCGGTCCCCGCACTCAAGCCGTATGTAGTCGGCAACCGCATGCGCCAGGTCGGCCACCTGCTCGTCCGACATCTGAATCGAGTCTCCGCAGACCGCCAGGATCTCCTCGGTAAGGCCGGCGACCATCAGGCTGTCGTCTTCGGATGAAATATCCCAGTCTGGAGCCAGGATCATACGCTTGTCTTCCCTATCAGCCCCTCGATGGCGCCAAGGAACTGGCTGACATCCTTGAACCGGCGGTACACGGATGCGAATCTTACGTAAGCGACTTCGTCAATCGCCTCAAGACGGTCCATGACCTTCTGGCCGATGACGTGGCTAGGGACCTCCCGCTCGTACTCGTTCTCGACTTCCTCAATCACCTGGTCCACAAGACGCTCGATGTCCTCGGCCGCAACAGGCCTCTTCTCGCAGGCCTTGTCCACGCCCTGCATGAGCTTCTCCCGCGAGATATCCTCCGAACGCCCGTCGCGTTTAACAACGCGAAGCCGGGCCCGGATGACTTCTTCGTAGGTGGTGAACCTGTGCCCGCACCGAAGACACATCCGGCGACGCCTTATGGCATCCCCGTTGCGGGCGGCGCGGCTGTCGATAACCTTGTCTTCTTCGTGCGAACATTTCGGGCAGCGCATCTGGACCTCGGTTGGCCGGGAATTATGCTGTTTCTCCCGGCGAAGAGCAATGTCGGAGAGTCAGCCGATCAAAAGGACTTTGCCGGCAGCACCGAGTCCGCCGCATTCACGAGATCGGCTGACGCGTTTGAGCCAACCACGGCAACCACCCTTGCTCCCGACCTGTTGTATGCGGAAGGAGACGACGCCGAGCCGGAATCATCGTAGATAATCACCGGTATCCCAGCGGTGTTGGGCATTTCCTTGAGCATGTTGGCAACCGCATCACCGTTCATGGCCTTCAGGATAAGCTTGCAGACGATGGCGTCGGGCCGCCCGACGATCGCACGCTCCAGCACTTCAGGCCCCGACGACGCAACGTCCACAACGTAGTTGGCGTCGCCGAATGCCCGCACAACCCGCTTCCTGATCGCCTCGTCATCCTCGCCGAGAAGCACCTTCCGCCTGCCTCCGCCTGACTGGGCCTGCCTGTCTCCCCTGCGAAGGAATATTATCCGGCCGACTTCATCGAGAAGATCATCGGTGTCGCACGGCTTGGCTATGAAGCCGTCAACAGGCACATCCGCGAAAAATTCGGCCATATTGGCCCGCGCAGTCAGCACAAGCACCGGATACCGCGGGCGGCCCGAGGGGGTCGTGATCGCCTTCAGGAAACCGATCCCGCCCATTCCGGGCATGCTCATGTCCAGAATTATGAGATCGGGCGACATCTTCTCGATTCGCCTCAAACCTTCTTCGCCGCTGTCGGCGGTAACCACTTCGTAGCCGCCGAACTTCAGGAAATCGCCCAGCATCATCAGAAGGCTGGTATCGTCGTCTATCAGCAGTATCTTGCTTTTCTCGCTCTGTTCCATGTCTGTCCTCCCTCAGAAGCGGGGGGGATGTTCCCCGTACCGCCACGCATCTATCCAAGGAAAATGGTTTCAATGCAAGACTGCAGCTCGTGCTCTTCCCAGGGCGCCGCAAGCAGCGGCACGGTCAGGTTCGCAAGCAACTGCCGCCGGGCGCTGTCCGGCTGGTGCCTTGTCACCACCATGAGCGGCGTGCGTCCGAGTTCCTTCAACCCCTTCAGTTTCAAGACCATCTCCATGGCCTCAGTGCCCGGGACCTCGGTGTCGGTAATCACCATGTCCGGCCTGGACCGCTCCACCTCGCCCAGAGCCAGTTCAGTCCGTTCCGGCCTCGATACGCGGAACCCCCTGGCCTCCAGCGAAAGGGCCACCCTGTTCCGGACTTCAACATCCCCATGAACGATCATCACAGTCGGCGGAGTGGCCAGTGGCATCGACACCCTGACCTCCGTGCCGCGCGGGGTATCCGCCGGCGGACTGAGAACACTGAGAGTGCCTCCGTGTACCTGCACAATCTCCTTCGATATCGCCAGCCCGAGACCGGTCCCGGCCGGCTGGTCCCCGACAGTGTAATACCGCTCTGTAACGCGGCCCAGGTGCTCGGCAGGGATTCCTATGCCGTTGTCCGTGACCTTCAGCAGCACACGCCCCGGCGCCGAGGCGTCGTCCGCGATCGAGACCCGCACACGCCCGCCGTCCGGGGTGAACTTTACGGCGTTGTTGACCACGTTGACGACGACGCGCTCCATCCTGTGCGGATCGCAGTCGACGAACCAGCGGTCAATCCCGGTCTTGATGTCCAGTTGCACCATCTTCCGCTCCGCAAGTCCGCGCATGGCCTCCGCCGACCTGCGGACGAGCGCCCCGAAAGGAACCTTCTGTTTCGCCAGCACCAGCGAGTCGGACTCCAGCCTTCTCAGGTCCAGTATGTCGTTCACCGTCCTCAAGAGCCTGTGGCAATCGCCATCGAGAACGTCGAGGTACTTCGCCAGTTGCTCCGAGACCGGTCCGGCCACCCCCTTCTTCAGGTTCGTAACCGCGTAGATCATCGACGTCAGCGGCGTCCTCAGTTCGTGCGAGACGTTGGAAACGAACTGCGACCGTGCGCGGTCATGTTCCTCCAGCCGCTGCACCGCCTGTTCAAGAGCATCCTGCGCCCGCTTGCGAACCGTTGTGTCGCGCACGAAGAAGCAGAGCTGACCGTCGTCGGTCAGGTTTATCCTGTTCACGGCGATTTCGGAGGGAAAGAGCGTCCGGTCCTTTCTCAGGCAGTAGGCCTCAATGAGTGTGTACCGCCGGCCGTCGAGGTTGCGGTTGATCTCGGATATAAGCGACTCATCACCGCCGGATATGAGCGCCGTTACCTGCCGCCCCTCGAGAGAACCGGATGAACACCTGAAAAAGTCCGTGGCCCTGGTGTTGAAATCCAGGATGCTTCCGGTCGAGTCCGTTATGAAGACCGCGTCGTATACGCTTTCAAGCAATTTCTTGTAGCCGGATGACGGGTCCGCGTGCCGCATCGTGCGGCCAACCAGAGTCGTGTCGTACCCAGCGGCCGTTATGCGGGTAGTGTCGCCGGCGGAACCTGCGGCGGCCGCCTGCGGAAGGATGTCTATCCGCATGGTTCTAGAACCGGGATCAGGCTCCACGTCAATCCTCCGGGCTGAATCTTCGAATTACGCTCTGCATGTTAAACGCTGCGCGCCCGGTTGTCCATGCCCCAACCAGTCCGCGCAGCGCTTGCCCGGAGCCGGACGGTTCGACTACACTCCCAGCAGTGTCGGATTGCGTTGTTTCCGCATGAACCAGGGAGGCTACGTCATGAAAGGCAGTCTCGATGTCGGGATCTTCGTGCTCAGACTGGGGATAGGAATCATTTTCGCAATACACGGGTACCCGAAACTTTCCGGAGGTCCCGGGAAATGGGAGGGACTGGGGCAGACCATGGGAATGATCGGCATCACCTTCCTGCCGGTGTTCTGGGGGTTCATGGCCGCCGTCTCCGAGTTCGCAGGCGGGATTTGCCTTGCCGCGGGCGCTTTCTCGCGCATCGCGTCGGGACTGATGGCTTTCACCATGCTCATCGCAACGGTCATGCACCTGAATTCGGGACACGGGTTCCAGGGCGCGGCGCACGCGATGTCCATGCTGGTGGTCTTCATCGCACTGCTGATCAGCGGACCGGGCCGCCTTGCCCTTGGCTCGGCATTCCGGAATCCATGGCTCAGGTAGAGCCCGATACGCGTTCACGGCTGGCAAGCCCGCACAGGAGAAGCGCAGCCGCCCGCATGGAAGGCGCTCGAGCCGCGCACATGAAATAGTGCAGCGCTGTGGGAATCCGGCCACGTACCGACACCCCGAGCGGAACGCCGCACGACCTTCCGTTGGCCATCGGCACCACGTAGCCCGGGTCAAACGGCCTGTACTCACGCGGAGCGCGACCCGTCACAGCCGACACGGCATTCCGGCCGGCCGCCCGGCCCTGCGTTATCGCAAACTGCACCGACATTCGAAGCGGTTCACCCTTCCATTCGAAGTGCGCACAGTCCCCTGCGGCAAAACACCTGCCGCCGGCGCCGAGAAACGCGTCCACGACAAGCCGGTTCTGCCTGTCAACTTCCCCGACACTGTTCAGAACGCTCCCTCCCGCGACACCGGGCACCCATGCGACAACCGCGCCGCTCAGTACCCTCCCGCTGGAGAGAACAGCGCGATCCGGTTCCACCGCGCTGACAGTGCAGCCTGTGACCACTTCGACGCCCATCCGCTTCAGGTTGTCAGCCGCGTATCTGCCCATCCACGCCGGTGAACGCCCAAGCAGTGACTCGGAAGCTTCAACGAGAACCACCCATCGTCCGTCACCTGCCGACTCCGCCAGCCGGGAAAGATGCGAGGCCGTTTCAATCCCGGTGTAACCGCCCCCGACCACAACAGCCCCGCGTGTTGACGGGCCAAGAAACGTCTTTCTCATCACGACCGCGTCAGCGACGCTGTCAAGTCGCAGCGAATTGCGCTCCACGTCCGCGCGTCCGAACGTCCTGGTCGAGCTTCCTGACGCGATGATGATCGCGTCGAACCCCTCGTCAAACCCGCTCCCCGACAATCGCCCGGCATCGCCGTCAATACATTCCACCGCGGCCTTGATGAAGCGGAACCGGCCTCGAGACAGTAACCGGACTTCCGTTCTTGCCGCTTCCGGCGTCAAACGGCCCCCCGCCACGTCGGGCAGGAGCGGAAGGTAGTCGAACGTGTCCCTGTCGCTGACGACAACCGTCTCGACACCCCGGCAGCGCAGGCATTCCCTCGCCGCGGCAAGACCGGCAAAGCCGCAGCCAACAATTCCTATCCTCGGTTTCGTCATGCTCTCACCGTGACCAACGCCGCCGCGAGGAGCGCCACCGTTGCGTGGTGCGCGGCAATGGAAAGCCCGCACGCGAGCGACGACTCGATCCTGCCGCCCGTCCTGCGAGCGCGGTACACCGCAGCCGTCGCGCCTGCACACAGCGGCCACGCCGCAAGAGCCACCAATGCTCGCCCCGGAACGGATCCGGCAGAAACAAGCAACAGCAGAGGAACCGGCCACGCAAGCGAGAACAGAGAGTAGACCGCTACCCATCCCCGCGGAAAACGCACCACAAGCGTGCTCTTCCCGCTGTCCCTGTCCGCCTCCATGTCAGGCACTTCGTTCGCAAGAATGACGCAGAATATCAGCATCGCCGGCACGAGCGACATCACCAGCGACTCAAAGGACACTCGACCGCTCAAGACGTACTCGGTGCCGGCTATCGGAATGATCCCGAACGCCACGGCTACAGCCGCCTCTCCCAACCCGCGTGAGCACAGCCTCAACGGAGGCAGCGAGTACGCCGCGCCAAGCAACAGCGCGGCAGACCCGAACCATAACACGCCTGCGCCATTCCTGACCACCAGGGTCACTGCCATCAACGCCGCGCCTGTGAGCAGTGCAACCGAAAGCGCAAGCACCCCGCGCGGACTCATGCGTCCGTCCTGGATCGCCCTGCTGCCCCCGGCGAATGGCCGCAAGGGCGCCGTGTTTGCCTCGTCGGATCCGGTAATGTGGTCACCATAGTCGTTCATGGTGTTTGCACCCAGATGCGCAAGGGCCGTGCCAAGCACGATAACGGCGAGGTCAAGCATGTCCGGAACGATCCCGCGCGAACGAACCCACGCGGCCGCAAGAAGGACCGGCAGAATCGAGGCCGGCAGGAATTCGGCTCTCAGTGCCGCAAAACACGTTCCAGAACGAGATGTCATTGCCCGCGCTCCGTTTCCGACGGACCCGCGCCGCCGGACGTGAAGCCGCCCCGGCGCGCAAGGGTCATTATCACATGACCTGCGGCGACAAGCCCGAATATCCCCGTCATGTAGGACAGGCTCCCGAGCGGACGTCTCGCCCTTCCCCTTTGCAGCGATTGTTCATCGGGCTCGGGATCGAGAGACGGCTGCCTCGCCGGCTCAACCGAATAGACGCATGCGATGCCGCCGCCGACGCCCCGTTTTCTGAGTCCCTTGCGCACCCACTTTGCCAGGGGACAAAGGGACGTCTCAGATATGTCTCCAACCCGCAGAGATGCATAGTCGCACCGCGTGGCAGCCCCCATCGCGGAAACGACATCACACCCTGCCGCGGCGCATGCCGCAAGCAGTTCCACCTTCGGCCCGACGCTGTCTATGGCGTCTATGACGAAGTTCGGCCTCAAATCGACAACCTGCCGCGCCGTCTCGGCATCGATAAACAACTTCAAGCCCCGGACTTCGCAATCAGGGTTGATGTCCCTGACTCTCTCGACCGCCAGTCGGGTCTTGTCGGCGCCGACGGTCGAATCGAGCGCATAGAGCTGACGGTTGATGTTGCTCGGCCTCACCACGTCGAAGTCAACAAGCGTCAGCCTGCCGATACCAGCCCTGGCAAGGGCCTCCACCGCGTATGACCCCACGGCCCCCAGCCCGGCAACCACCACGTGCGACGCGTAGAGACACTCCATCGCTTCGCGGCCTACAAGCAGTTCGGTCCTGGCAAACCGTCTGTGCGTCACCGCATTACCCCCGCGAAAAACTCGAGAGCGTTCCTGCGAGTCATTTCAGCCACCTCACCAACGCCCGAGCCCCGCACCTCCGCGAGCTTCTCCACCACATACCGCAGGTTCGCCGGCTCGTTCACCCCCGACGGCCTTCCCCTCGCGTTCACAACCTGCGTCACGTCGGCCCGCCATGGCATGAGATCCGGGGAGTCCGTCTCAACTAGGATGCGGTCCGGAGGGACTTCCGCCGCCACTTTCCGGGCCTTGCGGTTGTTCGGCAACGTCAGCGCCCCGGAGAAAGATACGTACCCCCCCAATCCGACGATCTCCCGCATCGTTTCCGGCGACCCCGAAAAGGAATGTACCATGAACCGAAGCCCCGCGCCCGACCGCGCACCGAGAACCTTCAGGATCGGTTCCCACGCCCGCCTGCAATGGATACTGACAGGCCGGTTCAGCCCGATCGCAAGATCAAGCTGCACCGCAAATACGTCCTCCTGCTCCTTCGCATCAAAGTCAGCCAGGGCATGGTCCAGACCGATCTCGCCAACGGCCGCCGCCGGATTCCGCCGTAGCCTGCCTTCAAGGGCTTCAAGCCAGCCGGACTTCCTCCCACCCGCGTACCACGGGTGCAGACCAAGCGAAACAGAGACCGTCTCCGGGTAACGGGCGCCAATGGCCAGCACTCCATCCCAGTCGTCGGCACAAGTGCCGCAGCACATCATTCCCCTCACACCGGCTTCCGCCGCCCGCCGCATCACGGCTTCATCTTCGGAAGCCAGCCGCATGTCCGCAAGATGACAGTGTGCATCTATCACGACGCTATTCCCCCGTCCGGATCGCTCAACATATACCGCCCATTCTCCAACTCCGGGAAAGCATGAACCAATCACACCCCGACGTCCACTCAACCACACTGCGGCAACTGCATACACTTTTGTAGCATGCAGCCACAGAGAACGCCATGCATGTATGATGTCTCCATCCACAACAGACACGCCATCCATCACTCTCGCAATACCAACCTGCTGCATGCCAGCATGTTGGATCCGCACGGAAGTGAGTTGGCACATGTCATGCGAAAGCTCTGTCCTGCTTTAGTTGGAGTCGTGGAGGCGAGGTAGAGGATTCGGAAGGGGAAAGGAGTTGTTTATGAAGGTGTTGATGGCGGCACTGGTTCTGGTGTTCGGCGGAGCGTTAATGGGGATTGCCGAACCGGCGTCTGATCCTCTTGGGCCGCCGGCTTTCACCGGTGAAATGGCCGAGATGCTGGTGAACGGCAAGGTGGCGCTGGATACGATCTGGGTGCTTCTTGCCGCGTTCCTGGTGTTCTTCATGAACCTCGGGTTCGCGATGGTTGAGTCCGGGTTGTGCAGAGCCAAGAACACGGTAAACATTCTGGCGAAGAATTTCATCGTCTTCTCCATAGCATCGCTTGCGTTCTGGGCGATAGGATGGGGCCTGATGTTTGGCGACGGCAACGCGGTCATGGGGCTGAATGGTGTGCTGTTCGCATCAGGCGCCGATAACAGCCCGGCAATCGGCGAGTCCTATGCCGGCGTCTACAGCGCGATGAACTGGACAAGCGTGCCGTTCTGGGCGAAGTTCCTGTTCCAACTGGCCTTCGCCGGAACAGCGGCAACAATCGTCTCAGGCGCCGTCGCTGAAAGGATCAAGTTCCACTCGTTCATCGTATTCTCGTTCGTGATAGTGGCGCTTATGTACCCTGTGACGGGACACTGGATATGGGGAGGCGGATGGTTGCAGAAGCTCGGGATGTGGGACTTCGCAGGCTCGACCGTGGTTCATTCAGTCGGCGGATGGGCTGCGTTGGCGGGCGTCATCCTCCTCGGGCCACGCCTTGGCAAGTACCGGAAGGACGGCTCGGTCCGCCCTATCTTCGGCCACAATATGTCCATGACGGCGCTTGGTGTTCTGGTGCTGTGGTTCGGATGGTTCGGGTTCAACCCCGGCTCAACCATGGCGGCAAATTTCAATGACATATCGCGCATTGCCGTCACAACAAACATGGCCGCCGCAGCCGCAAGTCTGAGCGCAACCGTTGCTGCATGGCTGCTGCTCAAGAAACCCGACCTTTCGATGATACTGAACGGCAGCCTGGCAGGGCTCGTCGCGATAACCGCGCCCTGCGCCTACGTCACTGTCGCCGGCTCGGTCGTCATCGGCCTTGTGGCAGGCGTCCTTGTCGTACTCGCTGTTCCGATGTTCGACAGGCTGCGGATTGACGACCCTGTCGGAGCGCTCTCTGTCCACCTGGTGAACGGGGTCTTCGGAACACTGGCGGTCGGCCTGTTCGCAAGCGATGCGATCATGCCAGGCACAACCGGCAATGGCCTGTTCTACGGCGGCGGCCTCTCCCTGCTGGGAAAACAGGCGCTTGGAGTAGCCAGCGTCGGCCTGTTTACGTTCGCGATTGCTTTCGCGGTCTGGAGCATCATCAGAGCGACGATGGGCCTGAGAGTGTCTCGTGACGAGGAAGTCGGCGGACTCGACGTGGGCGAACATGGAATGGAGGCCTATCCCGACTTCCAGGGATTCCTCACGAAGTAGCAGGACCTGAGAATTGAAAGGAGACGTGAAGTGAAACTGATAATCGCTGTGATTCAGCCGGAAAGACTTCCAGACGTGAAAAACGCGCTGTTCGAGGCGCAAGTCCACAAGATGACCGTGATGAACGTCATAGGCTGCGGCCAGCAGATGGGCTACACGGAGACGTACCGCGGCGCAGCCACGGAGGTAAATCTGCTGAAGAAGGTCGAACTACAGATAGCCGTGAACGAGGACTTCGTGAAGCCGACGGTTGACGCCATCATCAAGGGCGCCAGAACCGGGAAAATCGGCGACGGCAAGATATTCATTCTCGATATGCCGGAGTGCATCCGGATACGGACGGGAGAGACAGGCGGAGCCGCCATCGGCTGAAGTGGAGCAGGATACACTCCCGTGAAACTCACGCGAACGCCCGGCGGATTACCGCCTGGGCGTTCGCACTTTCTCCATACTCCTGACCGCCTCGACCATGTTGTCGTGCAGAAGCTGATCGAGCTTGTACAAGCCGGGCTTCCGCCCGATCAGCATACGGGCGGCCATGAGCGCGCCTCTGCCGAAGGCTGAGCGACTGATGCTCTCGTGCACCAGGCGAAGCGTCTGGTGCGGAAGCCCGAATATTACCTCGTGCCGTCCGACAATCCCCCCTGCCCTGACCGAACGGATATCGGTTTTCGGATCCAGCCCGAGTTTCCTGGCAAGTCTCACGGCCGTGCCTGAAATGTCGGCCTTGTCCTTGAAATGCTCTTCGACTATCTGGACATCGGCATCGGGCAGAAGCCGGCGCAGGATCTGGGCGGCAAGCATGACTGCATTGATTCCCATCGAAATGTTGGGAGAACGAAGCACCGGGCAGCGTTCCGCCATCTTCCGCAGGACTTTCTCGTCAGCCGCACAGTAGTTGGAAATGGCCCAGACAACCGCAAGCCCGTCCGGGACGTGCCCCGCATAACTGTGAACCGTCTCGGAAGACGAAAAATCTATGATCGCATCCACCCGGTGCTTCCTGAAGAAACGGGAAGATATTTCCTCGATCGAGTGAATCATGCCTGTGTCACGCTGGAAGCCGCAAAGCCTGCTGGCGTATTCGCCCGCATGCTTGTCGCCGCTCCGGATTACCCATGGAAGCTCAACCCCCGGCGTCGCGATCAACTCGTGCGCGACCCAGTGTCCGGTCCGGCCGAACCCGAAAAGACCCAACCGAATCGGTTTTCTACCTCTCTTCATCGCAGACCTCCCACCATTCCGGAAGACTACCCCCCGATGAAACAATGAGCAAGCACCGATCCCCGCGTCCCCCTTCGGTAACTCTATTGTGGCGCAATGCGGAGGCGCGGAACAGGAGGCGCGGAACACGCTTGCCTACACTTGGGGACACGACTAGACTTCCGTTCGTGAGAACGAACTGTGTTCGGCGGGGCGTGATGGGTCTCTCAGCGCCAAAGTCCGGCTTCACGGTGATAGAGATTGTTGCGGTGATGGCGGTCATGGCGGTGGTTCTCCTTGTTGTCATTTCGCGCGCAACCGACGTCCATGCCGACGTTCATGCGGAAGCCCAGATAATCAAGTCGCATATTCGCCACGCCCAAACGCTTGCGATGGCAAGCAATGCCTACTCATGGAGCATCACATTCGGATCGCAGTCGTATACGCTCAACCGGAATGGGGCACCCTCTCCCGTCCGCTTCCCGGGCGAATCCACGGCCACACGTGCGCTCCCTGCAAGGGTCATGATCACTTCCGGCGCCGGAACCCTGAACATCGGGCCTGACGGCAGTCCGGGAAATGCCGACCATGTCCTTGTCCTGAACAACGGCATCGCATCCGTCACGGTCACAAGACAGACAGGGCTTGTACCATGAAACTGCGCCGCATCGCCTGCTCGCACGGCTTCTCGCTCATAGAGACGATTGTCGTGCTGGTGGTTGGGGCAATTCTCGCATCTGTCCTGATAACCGTGGTCGGAAGGTCCGTGGAGAGAAGTTCCACGGCGGCGGCACAGCTTCCGGGCGTTTACGCCATACAGACTGTCATGGAGAACATCCAGTACGCTGCCCGCACAAACAACCTTGTCCAGATGTCCGCTCTGATCGGACCCGAGGGCACTTCACGCAACAACGCCTTCGGGCATTACTCAGTTGTTCACAACCGCTTTATCCGGTTCACATCCGGAGTCGAGGCGCTCAGTCCGGGCGGCACCAACACATTGAAGGTCACTATCGGGAACACCCAGGGAGACCGGCTGACTCTCATTCTCGGGCTCTGAAGATGAATCGTGACTCACAGCGCAAGTCCGGTTTCACCCTGCTGGAAACGGCGGTGGTACTCATCCTCGTCTCCATCCTGTCGGCAATGGCGGGCATGTACGCCGTTCCGCTGGCCAGGGCCTTCGTTCAGGTCCGCCGGACAACCGAAGCGGCGCAGAAGGTGGAGACGGCCATGCTGCGCGTAAGCAGGGAACTCACCGCCGTGACCGAAGTATCCGCCGGCTCTTCTTCGTCCATCACCTACCGCATGCTGGACCAGTCAGGCAACCCTGTGTGGCGCACCCTATCATGGGCAGGATCGGGGACTCCGCTGCTGCTGGACGGAGTCGCGCTCCTGGACGGCGTGTCAGCCGTGAATCTGCAGTACGTCTCGTATTCCGGAGGAACCTTCTCGCTTGCCCCGTCGTGGTCCGCTTCCACCCGCGGAATTCAGCTTCAGGTCTCGGTAACGGATGCGCCAGGCGTCAACTATGCTGTTCGGATATTCCCGAGGAACCGCTGATATGAAGCATATGCATGGCAAGATCCTCGAAAGAAACAGGGACGGCGCGCTCCTGATAAGCCTGATCGTTCTGATAACCGTCTTTGCAGGTCTTGGCGCCGGAATAGTGGGCCTTGTCGCCAGTTCCACTCATACACGGCTGCTCGCCAACAACGCGCAAAGGGCATACTACCTCGCAGAGTCCGGCGGGCGTTACGCCGTCTCCCGCTTCAAGGCGGACAGGACTGTCGTGTCAGGAACGTTCCAAATGCTCGACTCCTGCGGCGGGTTCTCGATCGACACCGCGACAAACGGCAACGTGCTGGTGTTCACATCAACAGGCATCCTGAACCCGGGCTCCGGGATCGAGACACGGCACAGGATCACATTCAGGGTCAACCTCACATCAGGCTCCGATACACTCGACATTGGTTTCGACCGGGACGGAGACATGCGGCTGGACGACGAATGGAATGTCGACGCCGGGTCAGTCTCGATCGTGCAGACGGGACCGTCGGACGGCGAACCGGCACTCCTGATGCGTGGCGAACATGTCCTCATCAGCATGAACTGGCAGGGGAACCCCGCGCTGAACATCCTGAACGCCTGGCTGCACGAGAACAGGACCCTGGGTTACGGCGTGCAGGTCAAGATAAAGGCCCGCTCTCCAGGCGCATCTCAAGGCAATCACTACATGTTCGGGATCAGCTTCCGCCTCAACACTGTTACGCAGACCTCCTACGGGATCTCCTTCTTCAGGTCGATCGCAAGCAACAAGCAACTGCCTGCATGGGTCTCATCCCTTTCCGGTTTTAATCCGCTCAGAGACGGCACTCCTTACCTGGTGCTCTGGAAGCAATCCGGCGGAACAATCACACTGATGCGCTACAGGCAGTTGACCCCGGCGGACAATGTGCTGACATGGGACTCCGGCGGGTTCTGGACCCTAACTCCCTGGGCAACGCTATACCTCGACCTGAACGAGGACTTCACGGGCATTGGCAACACCCGTATGAACCACATATCCGGTTTTGTCCAGGGACCCACCATCTACCTCCGCGACGCCCCGGTTTCATGGGATTTCGCCGACTTCGTCCCGGTTGCATGGGTGGGCGCCACGCAACCGATAAACGACGCGACGTATACATCGGCGAACTTCGACACTGTCCAGCCTAACGAAATCGGGGTCCACGCATACTACGACCAGCCATCCTCGCAACAACAGTTCTTCGACGATTTCGCGCTCCGCGTCGATGGGTTCGGCGCATCAAGCGGAGGCTATTCCGGGTCGCACGTCCAGTACTGACCTCTCTCGCCGCCCGTGCCGTTCTCCATGACCGGTCCTGCCGGCTTGCGCCCGCGACCACGGACGGGTATTCTCCGACCCCGCCCCGCCTTCGCGGGAACAGCAGTAATATGCACATTCTGGCCATAGAGAGTTCGACACCGCACGCAAGCATCGCCCTTCTGCGTGATGGCGCGATTCTTGGAATAAGCGAATGGATGTCTTCGCGCGACGCAGGCAACAGGCCGTGGGAGCACGCTTCAGCCATTCTTTCGCAGAACAGGCTTTCTCCCGATTCAGTGGATCTTTACGCGGCCGGACTGGGGCCAGGCTCTTACTCCGGCCTGCGCGTGTCCCTGATGGCCATTCGAGGAATGGCCATGCCTGACTACAGGTCGGTCTGCGGGGTAAGCAGCGGCGAAGCGCTGGCCGCCGCTTTGCTCGTGGATCAGGATATTGGAACGCTGGCGGTTGTCGGCGACGCCCGGCGCAACCGGGTCTGGTTCGCTTTGTTCGAACGCGCGGCCGACGGAACCGCAACCATCATGGGCGACTACGAACTGACGTCTTGCGATGAACTAAGGACAAAGCTGCCGGCTGGGACGACAATAGCTTCCCCCGACATTCCTTCCATCGGCAATGCCCTGAGGGAGTCACTCGGAAAGGAATTCAATGTACTGCCGAACCCGGCCATTCCAACAGCTTCACAGGTGGGCATCATCGCGCTCAAAAGGCGGATGGCCGGCTTTGCTCTCGATTCCATACCTCTCCGCCCGATCTACCTGCATCCGCCGGTCTTCGTTCCGCCCCGCGCAGGATAACCCCGCTTGTCCCACTGGTTTCTGTTCGGCGCCACGCCCTCATCAACCGCGTGCTCCATGTGGAGTTTCATGACCCTCACCCCTCATCACGCACAGTCCCTTTGCAGCACCGAAACACCAGGCCATCTTCAACATGAACACGACGGGCAGCGTATGCAAGGCCTTCAACGGGATGTCGCCCCTCGCGCATCCGCGCGCCGTCACCCACAGGGCAATCAACGGCGCAAGCACGATCAACAGAAACGGGGACCTGAGTACGCGCGGAGTCCCGAGCATGTCCGCGTGCCTGATCCTCAAGCGTATCGTTTCCCCGGCATGGGAAGCGGAATACCTGAACATCCCGGCAAGCTCCTGAGGGGGTGCGTCGTGGATCACATGAATGCTGCGGTCGAGGCGAACTCGCCACCCGTCCCGGCACGCGCGCAACGCCGCATCCATGTCGGGCGCCGGTATCAGCCCTTCCCTGAAACCGCCGATCGACTCAAGGACATTCCGGCGCCACCCCATGTTTGCGCCAGCCACCATGAAGGTGCGACCTTCACGCCTGGAAGGAGTAAACCCGAGGAATACCGACATCTGGTGACAGAGCGTAAGATAACCGCACGGCGCCGGAACAACGCTGCCGCCCACAACATCGCTTCTCTCCAGCGCACCACACATCCTGACCGCCCAGTCCGGCGGGGCAATACAGTCGTCGTCAGTAAACAGAAGCAGCCTGCCGTTGGCGACCATGACAGCCGTGTTCTGCGCCGCCCCGATGCCGGAATGCCGCGGCATCCTCAGGCAGCGGATCGACATGCTGTCCGACATCCCGGCGCAAACCGACCCGGTGTCGTCCGACGACGCATCGTCAACCACAACGGTTTCCATCCCGCCGGCAACCGGCTCCTGGCGGCTCAGGGCCTCCAGGCACCGGCGCAACAACCGCGCCCTGTTCCGCGTGGCAACTATCACCGTGACGACAGCCACAATCACCCCCGTTCCTGAACCGGCACACTGTGCACAACGCCCCCGCGCGCGCAACATGGAAAAATCATCTCTTTTCTTCCTGTACGATCAGGCCGGTCCGTGGTTGAGTTCAAGACCTGGCGGCAGCCACGCGACGTTCATCACATCGGCGATACACAGTATATCGGCGCAGTCACCCATCGATGGGTGCACGCGGCAAGGGAGAATATGACCTGGATGCGCATTGCTGAGGGTGCTTTGAAGACCCCGGAACTGGTGTTTCAGCACCGGTTCCGACACACGTTCGACGGCATGCCGCTTGAAGCCCGCAGATTGAGCCGTCGCAAACGGCTCAACCTGCTGCGTTGCGGATGCGATGCCGCCATGAGACGAAGCAGCATGTCATGCCGCCCCCCCGCCCTGCAAATCGAGCCGTCAAGTCTCTGCCCGCTCCGCTGCCCGTTGTGCCCATCGGGGACCGGCCAGATGAAGCGGAAGCCCGGACTGATGAGCATGACCACGTTCGAACGCATTCTATCGGTCTTCGGTGAAGACCTCGTCACAGCCGTCTTCTACTGCTGGGGTGAGCCTTTCTCCAATCCTCTGCTGCCTGACATGATAGCGATGTCCACGCAAAGGGGCATAGCCACCGTCACCTCGACCAACGGGCAATTCATCCAGACAGCGGATGAGGCGGAACGTGTCGTAACATCCGGCCTGCAGGCGCTCGTGATCGCCGTGGACGGAGCAACGCAGGATGTCTACGAACGGTACAGAGTGGGCGGGGACCTTGCCAGAGTGAAGAACTGCGTGAAGCGCCTCGCCTCGGCGAAATCATCGTCCGCTTCTCCCACCCCGTTCCTGAACGTTCGGATGGTTGTTACCAATGAGAACGAACACCAGATCGGCGACGTGCGCGGGCTGGCGGCGGATCTGGGCGCCGACATGTTTTCGATCAAAACGGTGGGGCGCCTGACAGGGGAATGCGATTTCGGACGATTTGACCACGCGTCGGACCAGTACCGGCGCGAACCCGACCCGTCCGCTCCTCCGGTGCACTGTCCGTTCCCGTTCAGGCAGCCTACGGTATTCCATGACGGGACCGTCGTCGGCTGCGAGTTCGACAGCTCTCCCGATATGCCGCTGGGCAATGTCGCTACCGACGACGCAGAGAGTATCTGGAACGGGGCTGCCGCCATCGCCCTGCGGAGGAAGATCCTCCACCCGGTTGAGCGCCCCGCATTCTGCGGCCTGTGTCCGTACCGCGGAGTTCCCGGCAGCACAACGGTTCTGAAATGCGAGCCGATCGGCCGGAATTGACCGGCACTGCGGCTGAAGCGCCATGACGCCGGCCGTTATCCGGGTCATGCAAGCAATTTACACCCGCCAGGCTACATCAACTGATTTCAACGCCTTTGGGCACATCCCACTGCTTCACGTTTCACTTGGCGCGAGGTTGACGAGTGCGGGCGGCGAGAACGATGGACGATTTGGCAGAGCGTCTCGAACAGGCTTTACAGCTCGCAGGCGGCAAAGACCCTGATAGACGGATTCACCCCCACTCTTCACTTCGGCGCGGTTCGCGCGGCGCGCGCGCCATAACGCCCCGTGCGGTCACAGTCCACGCGGTTCCACTTGCCGAGTGTTTCGTACATCTGTTCCGGTTGGACCCAGATCCCGATAATGGACGGTCCCTGCCACTGCCCCATGGAGACATTGTCGCCCATGGCCGCCCAGGGCCAATCGTCCGGCGCCGAGGCCGACCCCTTTCCATGGGTTCCCGCAAACGCCTTGGCGGGACCGCCATAACTCCGGATCACAGCAGGCCATTCCTGTACGCAACCGCTCAGGCTCAGATTTCGAATGCCCCAGTAGGAAGCGCCGTAGTTCCCGAACGTCTTCGCCAGGCCGGCATCGGTGCCGAGCCCGGCCGCCGGGCCGCACACCACGCCCGTCCAGGCATCCGCTTCACGCGCCACCGCCCGCGGCCCGCGACACGCCTTTTCATATTCCAGGCAAGTCGGCGGACGCAACCCCGCCCAGGCCGCATAGGAGACTATATCGGGCCAGGACAGGAAGTTGCAGGCTCGCTCCGGTTGCTCCGCGACAAACACGCCATCCTCCCGGCGCGTCAGGGTGTAGCCATTGATGTTCGTAAGGTCGAGTCCGTAGCGCCAGACGTTCCCATTACACAGCGCGCTGTACCGTCCGTGGTTATAGGCATGGGGCTTCTCATCGGGATTTGCTGCATTAAGCAGCGCCACGTACTGTCCCTGGCTGATCGGGTTCTTCATGACGTAGAAGGCACGGTAGCCATTCGGCCACGTCGCCTTATCCGGGGCACTGTTGGCCGCGCCCAGATACCCGCCCTCCCGTGTGGCGTCCGCGGTGTTGATCAGCGTCAATGGACCCCCGAACACGCTTTTCGACTGGAACGGCCCTTCCGGCACGTACACCATCTCGACGGCATAAACCTCCGGCCTGATCGCGGCAGGATCGGTTATGCCATCCGCCGCGTGTAACCAGCGCACGGCGACGTTCTTGAACGCATTCGGCCCGCGGCCGGCGGCTTTCCGGAAAATGAAAACCCCCATGCCGCGCGCGCCATCGTCACTCGCGCCGACTTGCAGCGCGGCCTCCGCCGGAACCGTGTGGCGCGCCGCGTCCGTATCGAGCGTGGCATGCGAGAAGGCGCTTGCCCCCGCGGGGAGAAACTTGGCGAAGACCCAGACGGCGTCCCAGCTCTCGACGTGGAGCCGCTTGCCGGTCACGTTCTTGTCGGCCGGCTCCTCCCAAGCCGCGCGCCAGGAGTTATCCCACGCGAGGTCAAACGTAATGGTGCTGAAGTTCTCCGCACCAACCGCCACCTTGACATTCGTTACCTTGACGGAATCCGCGTGGACAACCGCTTCAGGTGCCGACGAAACGGTGACGGGCTTCGGCGAGGCCCGGACACCGGAACGGTGCCTCGGCCCGGATGGCCCCACCAGACGAATGGCATTGCGCGCGTGGCGACCGCTCATGTGCTCGCCGCCAACCCATGTACGTTCCGAGATCAGCTTCCCCCTCATTCCCCATTGCCTTGGACTGCCCCACTCTTTCGGAGCTGTTTCAAAAGCGGGACCATTGCTCCGCTTCAGCGAGGCGCCAGGCCTGCCGGCCGGGCTCCGGCCTTCACCCGGAGTGCCTCGAAAGGCGCGCCCCGCATGACTGCCGATCCGAATGACATGGATTTCCACCATGTCCGGGAGCCCCCAATACGTCGCGCCGGCGGATTGCCGGTCACTCTCGGCGGTCAGACAATTCCCGACGCGAGTCGCGCGGCCCTCCTCCACAACCGCCCTCCCGCCGGCATACCGTTCGGTCGGCAGACCGATATCGAGCACGGTCAGTCCTTTCCCCTGATTGTAGCGTCCAGTATTATCCCCCACCTCTCCCCAGGTGAACTCCCGGACCACGGCACGGGCCGGACCGCGACAAGCCTTTTCGAATTCCAACTCAGTCATGGGGCGCAATCCCGCCCACGCCGCGTACGAAAAAATGTCCTCCGTGGAGATATAGCTGCAGCGGCGGAACGGCAGCCGGGCGGTATAAACCGGCGGTTTCAAATATCTCGCCTCTGGATCCGCGATCGCATCGGCCATCAACGCATGCGCGCCGTCGAGATCGCCGGCTGGGTCCAGAGTAACATCGATGGCCTCCAGTTTCGGGGCGGTGGCGGGAGCATCCGCCGAAGATTGGATCGTGTGACCATCCAGTTCCCGAGCCGTGAAAGACGCATGACCGGGCGCACCCGGCACCGTGATCGTTTCCATTTTGCCCATGCCGCCCTCGGGATCCCAACTGTCACCGCTGATGTAGGCGCGCGCCGCCGCCACATCCGGCGGAAGTGAATTCAGAAAGTCCGCATACTGACCCTGCGTCGTCGGGTATTTCATGCAGTAGAAGGCTTCGTAGCCGGTTGGAAAGTCGTCGTTCAACACGCCGGGGGAGCCGACGGACGTACCCCCGGCCATTCGCTCCGCGTAGGTCAGCGTACCCCACAGTTGGCCGGCGACCGGCCTCAGCCGACGCGCGCGACTTCCATCGGCAGCGGGTCCGTTCCACTCGACATCGAGCAGGAACGGGATCGTCGGGCCGCCACGCCACACGCCGTCTGTCAGATTCCCGATCGGGTATCCGGATGCCGATTTCGCCACGGGTACGGTTGGCCCGTCAGTAAAAGGTTCAAAGCCCGGACCGGCGCCGCACCCGACATGGAACGGTCCTTCGGGCACATAGATCATGGCCACCACATGGGCTTTGATCGCCGCCGTGGTCGGATCGACTTTGTCTTTGCCGTGCAACCACCGCAGCTTGACGCCCTTGAAGTTGTTCGCGCCATGTCCCACCGCGGCGCGGTAGATATAGACCCCGAGACCGCGGCCGCCCTCGATCGTAACGCCGACCGTGTTT
>VGWI01000039.1 GCA_016873655.1 Lentisphaerota bacterium | reverse complement strand
TCGGCCCCCGGGATGGGTATGCGCATTATGGGCTACAGAGCTTCACTCATTTCAGCGGACCTGCGCATTTCGCCTGGCCGGGACTGCGGCACAGTGGTGACCTGTGTCTTTCCGGCCGACGCGGGCAGATACGCGCAGGACCTGCACGAGAACCATCCACGCAGGAAATCGAGCGGCCGGCGCGCAACCCGTCCGCGTTCTCACAGGCAGCGTTGAACCAGGTCCAGCGCCGCGGCCAAATCGGATCTTATCGCCGTTTCCTCACGAGCGTACATGCCTGACGCCGAAACGAGCGCGGCCCCGGCCCCACCCACAACGTCAATCCCGCCCCCCGACGGAATCGCGAGGGCGACCGGACCCGTCTCCTGGGCCGAAGGTCTTACACTTCTAACCACACGAACTGCCATGAAAACCGCAATGAGAATCGCGGCACAGCCAGTCGCAGGCGCGAGAACAGCCGGCAACGTGATGAGGAGCCTCCGTCCCCTGTGCGCCGCGCCAGCCTGCCCGACGCCCCGGGCTATGCGCGCATGCAGCCCCGGCGGCAGCCGCTGCTCCGTCGCCGACGCGGCCCTCAACTCCCGCGCAACGCCCTCGCAGCGCGCTGTAAAACCCCGGCAGTCAGGGCAACCGGCCAGATGCCGGCGCACCGAGCCGCCAACATGCCGCCCGGAATCCATCGCGCTGGATATTCGCCACCTGAACCACGCGCATCTCAGCATGAGACACCACCTTCCGCAGACTCCGGATCCGCAGGCTGACGCGGCACGGCCGGCGGCATCCAATCCTCTTCCGGTCTCGCCGACAGCACGGCAGACATCGCGACCCTGGCACGATGCAACCCCACCTTTACGCCGATGATGCTCGCCCCCATCACCCGCGCTATTTCCTTCACGGACATTCCCTCGGCATACATCAGCCAGAGCATCGTGGCCTGCTTCTCAGGCAGCGAGTCGAACACCACCTTCCATAGTCCGCACCTGGCTTCCGAATCAGCCGCGATGAATGCCGGGTCCCTGGTTTCCGCACGCCCGTCCCCGCCGCACACGGCGCGCCGACGGGAACGAACGATGTTCAGCCCCGCCCTTCTCGCAATCGCAAACAACCAGGGCCCCGCAGCCGCGCCTTCACGGAAACGCGCCCGCGCCCGGTAAGCCCTGATGAACGTCTCCTGCGTGGCGTCTGCGGCGTCAGCATCATTGCCGGTAAGCCGGCGCATGTAACCGAACACGCGCGCGCCATGGACCCGGATTGCCTCGTCAAACGCCTCTCCAGAAAAGCATCGCGGACCGGCCGCCCCGCCGGCGGCAGGGATGTCACCGTTCCGCTTCACTGCACCGACTGGATATTCCGCGGCTTCCGGGCCTTTTCCTCGTCCATGAGCCGGACAATATCGGAGGCCGGAACGTTGAGCGACATCGTCACGGCGAGCCCGTCCCTCTGCACGGCAACAGACTTTGATACACGCGCGAGTTCCGGCCTTTCCTGCTCCGAAAGCGACATCAGCGCCTGCAGGCCGCGGGCAATCGACTCCATCTGTGCCGATGCCTCATCCGTCCTGGCCTTGAGCGTCACCGCACCCACGAATTCCCCGTTCCGCTCGTCCATCGTCAGTGTCATGTGCTCAGACTGCTTCAGCAGCGCAGCATGCGGGTTCGCCTCGTTCATCCCCGAGAGTCTGGCGGATCCGTAAACGGTGACCATGTGGTCCCCGACCGGCATCGCTTCCGGGCTCATCGCCGGAATCCTGCCCTCGGCAAGGTCCAGCGCCCGCATGGCGGCATCGCGGCTGCCCGCGATCATCACCGTCCCGTCGGCCAGGAAGGCCCCGAACGACTCCGCCCCCTTCCCGTCAACCCAGCGGTGAAGCTCGACGTTCCCCACCCATTCACAGGCGTATGATTCGTTGGCCGCCAGCAACGTCAGAAGGCGCTGGGCGTTGTACCTTCCCTTCACGAGTGTGACGCTGTCCTCCCGCTTGCCGTCGCCGCCGTGAACCGTGATCGAATTGAGATCGGTTCTGACGTCAAGTTCGAGCACCGCGGTCAGCGCCGCGAACCTCCGCTGGGCAGACTCGTCATTCACGTCCGCCAGCATCCTTTGGCCGATCGTCCCGTCCCTCAGGCGCTGCAGGTCAACATGGAGCACCCACTGCGCAGAAGCCGGCACCTGCCTCAGATCAATACCGCCGCCAACCGCCGTGCCCGCCGCCAGCAAAACAGCCAGTCCGCCCGCCCAAATTCCGTTCATTAACCTCTTTTCCTTTCTTTCTTCCTCCGGTCATTACGCCGCTTCACATGAATATACACACACCGGCCCGGAAAGGTTACACGCCTTCTTTCCGCCGCCCGCACCCCGGGTACCCGGATATCCGAACTGCCTGGCAAATGAAGGGGATGCCCGGCATCGTTAAGACCTGCAGCACAGAAGATGCGACGGTCGGAGCCATGGGACAGGACGTGGACTGAATAAGGCTGCAAGTGGCGGAAACACCCGGAATGCGGCGGGGAAGCATTACGTGGAAATCCCCGACAATGTTGAAGACATCAACGGCGGTCTGCTTGGTGCGGCATCGCGCGAGGGCGAATTGGCACCCCCTAGGGGAATCGAACCCCTCTTACCAGGATGAGAACCTGGTGTCCTAACCGATAGACGAAGGGGGCGCTGTTGACCGCCTCAAGAAAAGACCGGCGGAAGGATATGCAGGCACCCCTGTCGAGTCAATGACGAGTTTCCGGGAAGAACGGCCCGGACCGCCTGATAGCGCCCGGACGGAAGCGCTCCCGGCGGAGCAGGCGGACAGCGGGGCCCATGATGCCCCCTTTTTTTCCTTGTTTGCCAATGATGCGGGTCGGATACTCGACGCCACACTTGTTCACGCGATAACGCTTTTTCAGGGGAGCGGAGCAATAATGAAGTATCTATCAGCAGTAGTGATCGCAGCTTTGATTTCAACGGCGGCATTCCCGAGCCAGACATCCGCCCAGTATGATCCGCTCGAATGGACAGCCAGCGCCGCGTACGGCTATCTGGGGTATTCCAAGTCCGATTCACGGCTCAAAGACGGAGAGCTGCTCACCCTCAGGCTCGCGAACAACCTGAACCGATGGATATCGATCGAGGGGCTCTACTCTCTCGCGCGCAACCTCGAAGGCAACAGCGACGGGCCTGTCCCCAACGTCGCCAAGACATGGACCGCGTGCCTCGGCGCCGAAGCGCTTCTGCACCTCGTTCAGCAAGAGGGCTCCATGTTCGATCCGTTCCTCGCCGCGGGCTTCGGCGTTAACTGGTACGACCACGAGGTCCTCAGCCAGAACATCGCGTTCTCGACGCGCCTTGGCGGCGGTCTCAACGTGCGGTTCTCGGATGAATGGGCGCTGAGAGCGGACCTCCGCTTCATTCTCCCGGGCGGCGACAATGAGACCGATGGCTACACCGCCGACATCGGGATCTCTTACAGCTTCGGCCCGGCCGTGCGCACGTACGCCGCTCAACCTTCTTCATGGGACCAGGTCAGGCCCATCGCCCCGGTGCCGGTCACGCCATACGCCGCCCCGCCGGTCCGATCCCAGCCGCTTCCGGTTGCGCCAGTGGCTGCCAGCCAGTTCCCTTCGCCTTTCGAGACGAAGTATGAACCGGCGGTGCAGTTCCTGTCGGGTTCCAACAAGATTGACCCTCGCTACTTCCCCGAACTGGACACCATAGCCGCCGCGATTGCGGCGTCTCCGACAGCCTCGGCCAGGATAGAAGGCCACGCGGACAAGACCCGCAATTCGGACGCCGAATACAACCGCCGCATTTCCCAGGCCCGCGCTCAGGCTGTTCTGGACTACTTCGCGAATGTCCACGGAATACCACGCTCCAGGATGCAGGCGATCGGCGTGGGCTTCGACCGCCCGAAGTTCCCGAACGACCCGGCCAACGGCAACCCGGCGAACCGCCGCGTGGAAGTCTACATCACCAGGCCCTGACACGTTCCTTCGCCTCATGAACCGCGGGACTGTACCCGCGCCGGCGCATGCCCGGCCTCTGTGCCGTTTGCGTTCCGCCCACCCTTCTGGCAACATCCCTGGAGCGTGCCCGCGGCGGGCGCGCCGGAGGGACAGGGCCTGAGTATTGACACTTCGATATTGAGCGTCGGCTTCAGGGAGCATGACCTCTGCACACGGTGCGGCACCTGCGGCGCGGTGTGCCCCACCCTCGCGGTCTCCGCCGGCCGGAATGGTTTTCCCCTTCTGGATGAGAGCAAGTGCATATCCTGCGGCCTGTGCGGGAAAACCTGCCCCGGTTCCAGAGTCTCCTTCCCCGAGCTTTCATGCTCTGCCTTCGGCAACGCCGGCTCCGCCGCGGACTTCCTCGGGCACGCAAGCCGCTTCCTCGCAGTGCACAGCACCGATACGGAAGTGCGCGCCGGCGCCGCAAGCGGCGGCGCCGTCACGGAGCTGCTCCTCTTCATGCTGGAAACAGGCAGGATAGACGGGGCGGTGGTCACAGGGATGGATCCGACGGATCCGACTCGCGCCATGACCTTCATTGCCCGGACCCGCGAACAGATACTTCGCGCCCGCCAGTCGCGGTACATAATCAGCCCGGTCAACCAGGCGCTGCGCGGCATCCGGAAAACGCAAGACCGGTTGGCATGCGTATGTCTGCCCTGCCAGGTCCACGGAATACGCAAGTGGATGGCCGCGGAGCCGGCCATCCGCGACCGCATCGCCTGCATCATCGGGCTCTTCTGCGTCACCACGCTTGACTCCCCGGTCATACGCGAACTCCTCGCCGCGCGCGGAATCAGCCCTGAATCCGTGGATGAGATCCGCTTCCGCGAAGGCGGGTGGCCGGGAAGAATATGCGCATTCATGAAGGACGGGGCGGTCGTGCCCCTCCACCACTCGAACTTCAAGGACGGAGCCATAAACTACCTGACCCGGCTCTACAGCCCCGTCCGCTGCCGCATGTGCCCGGACGGGACCGCCGAGTTCGCGGATATCTCGGTCGGCGACGCATGGATGCGCGGAAGGGAGGGATATACGCATCCCGCCATGTCTGTTGTCCTGGTCCGTACACAGGCCGGCGCAAAGCTGGTGGACGACGCCGTCGAGGCGGGTCGGATCGTTGCCCACGAGGTGCCGGCGGAAGCGGTAAGACGCGCTTTCATGACATTCGAAAAGAACAAGAAGAAGTCGGCCGTGCTGCGCGCCGCGCGCCGCGCGCGCTCAGGCAAGCCTGCCGTCGGACTGGAAGGCGACTTCCCGGAGTGCGGCATCACCGACCGGCTTCGCGAGCGCGGCGCATCCCTGGTCCACCTGCTTGGCGCCGCGCCGCGCGTCAGGGTGGCCCTGTTGCGCATGCTGCTTTCCGGGTTCATGGCCCCGCTGGTCGCGCTGCGGCGCAGACTCAAGAGAGCACCCGCCGAATAGGCGGGCACGCCTGCATCCAGACGCCGCCACGCCCGCCCCCGGCATCGCCCGGCGTCCGATCAGGACTCAGGCGGAAAGCTTGACGCGCGCCGCGCGCTTGGGCGACTATTCGCCGCCGGCCAGGCACACGCCGGCGGAACGAGGCTCTGACCACGAAGGGAACGAAGTACGCAATGTCTGCAATCACGAGACTCGCGAGGCTTTTCCGCATATTCCTGGATTTCAAACGGGGACGTGAGACGCTGCCGACCATGCCGATCCGGCTCTGGTTCGATTCATGCGCCCGCTGCAACCTGCGCTGCATCATGTGCCCCAACAAGGACCTGTCGCCCGAGGAGAAGGGCGTCATGCCGATCGAACTGTTCCGGAAGGTGATCGATGAAGTGCGCGGCCACGTGCATGACATCTACCTCCACCACCGCGGGGAGCCGTTCATGAATCCGGCCATATACGACATGGTCCGCCACGCCGCGGCTAGCGGCATCAGGACCCGCTTCCACACGAACGGAACGCTGTTGAACGAGGAAAAGGCCCGTCTCATCCTCGACACGCCGCTGGACCTCATCTCCTTCTCGATAGACGGTTTCGAGCGCGAGGCCTATGAGAAGGTCCGCATCGGCGCCTCGTTCGACAACACCGTAGAGAACGTGTTCCGCTTCCTCGCGCTGCGCGCGGAACGCGGCACTCGCAAGCCTTACGTGGTAATAGAGAAGATCAACTTCCACGATGGCGCGAGCGACCTGAAGACCCTGCCCGGCGCCGCCGAACTGAAACGCCGCTTCCTGAAAGCCGGCGCTGACGAGGTGATCGAGAAGCACGAATACGCCTGGGCGCTGGAGACAAAGGAGCCCGTCAAGGCGGGCGAGAAGTACGCCCGCTGCACGTTCCCATGGTACGCCGCCGTGATATCGTGGGACGGCACCGTGACCCCGTGCCCGCAGGATTTCCGGTGCGTGATGAACATGGGCAACGTGGCGACGCATACACTCAGGGAGATCTGGAACGCCGAGGCGTACCGCGAACTCCGTCGCAAACAGACGTCCGACGTGCCGTCTCTTCCGTTGTGCAGGAACTGCGACCGGATACGCCGCAGAACCGTCGGCGGAATCCCGCTGCAGTACATGGCGTCGTTCCTTGCCGATCACATGCTCGGATACGGCGCCCTGCGGCGCTTGATGGGAACGGCCGAACGGAATTCGTAGCCGGGAAAGACAAACCCGGACGGCGCGTGAAACGATGAAGAAGCTCCTTGCCGCATCTTTCCTTCTGTCCGCCGCCGCATGGCTGCTGTTCTCATGGCCCCTGCCCCGCCACGCGATCAAGGCCATACCCTCCTCGGCATCGAACATAGAGCCCGGCCACGTCCGCACGATGATCGCTGGCGACCACCTTCAACTCATGTACCATTTCTGGCTCCTCGAGGACTCGCTTTTCGGGAAGACCCCGTGGTTCACGAACCCGTACGAATTCCGGCTCTCCGAGGCCACCCCGCCAGGGAAACCGCGCGCCTACTACCTCCCGTTCTCCCTGCTGTACGCCGCGGCGGCGCAAGTCGCCGGCCGCGCGGCCGCATGGAACCTGACTGGTTTCATGTCGCTCTGGGCCTCGTGCATCGCAACCTGGCTGCTGGCCCGGCGCTACGCCATGGGATCAGACATGACGGCGCTCGCCGCGGCGGCGTTGTCTCTGATCCTTCCGTTCCGCTGGCACGCGATGCTCGGCGGAAGTCCCACCGGCTTTGCCGTCTCCCTTGCGCCGGCGCTGTTCCTGGGGCTCGACACCGCCGTCCGCAACGCATCCCTGCGCGGCGGACTCCTGGCCGGCGCAGCGCTCCTGGCATCGGCCCTGTCGGACCGCCACATGTTCTACTTCGGCGCGCTGGCGTCCCCGTTCTGGCTCGCCGTCGCCTCGGCCGCCGCCTTCGCGGATCCCGCGCCGCGCCCGCCCATGCGTCGCCGGGCCGCCGCCCTGATCCCGTTCGCGGTGCTCGCGCCGGCAGCATATCTGCTGCTGCGCCTCACGACGCGGTCAGTGGAATCGTCGGTAATGGCGGCGGGCCGTTCCATCCAGGAAGTGGCGCTCTTCTGCAGAACGCCGGACGGGCTGTTCCTCCCGTCCTCTGTGTTCGAGTCGGAAATCATGATCGGGCTCGTCGCTGCTTCCGCCGTCGCGATCCCACTGACCGCGATGTTCATCAGAGCCGGGAAATCCGACCGCAAAGCAATTGCGGCCATGGTCTCCGCGGCAATGCTTGTAACGGCGCTGGCTGTCATATCCATCCTCGCAGTCGGCGTGAACGGACCGCGTGGAGGCGCGCTCTTCGTGCTATGCAGAGATGTGCTGCCCAAGTTCGACATGATCCGACAGCCGGCAAAGGTATTCTGCCTTGCCCCGTCGTTCCTCGCTGTGGCTTTCGCCGCCGCGCTCTCTCCTTTCCTGCGGCAGGTTCCGGCCCGCCGCGCCGCGCTGGCGCTCACGGTCATCCTCGCGGCCTGCACGGTGGAGTACCGCCGGTGGGTGAACCCGACCGTCTGCGTCCTCGCCAACGACCAGCCAGCCTACGCTGCCGCGGCGGCCAGCCGCCAGGCCGGCAGACCGCCCCACGCGCTCGCAATCCCGCTCTGGCCCGGCGACTCACACTGGTCCTCCCTGTACCAGTACTATTCATCCCTCTACCGCCTGCCGATGGTGAACGGTTACAGTCCCGCCGCCGCAATGCATTATTCCATGGACGTCTTTCCCGCTCTTGCGCCGCTGAACAAGGGCTGGCTCGATGGACCCATCCTCGCGGAACTCAAAGGGATGGGAGTCGGATCGCTAATCTTCCACGAGAATGCGTTCCCGGAAAAGGTCAGCCCCTTCCCCGGCTGCCACACGCTGAAACGGCTCCTGACCCATCCCCAGCTCCGGCTCATGAAAAGGTCCGGAAGCGTCTGGACTTTCGCGATCGAACCTCGCGGGGCGGATGCACCTCTGCCGCCGGCGTGGGACTTCTTCTGCCCCGCGCGCAACTGGCAGTCAGAACAGGGCAGCGGACTCGGTGTTGAACTTGTCCGCTCGCCGTGCGCCGACGGTGGCGCATTCATCGAAATGCCGGAACCCGGCACGTCCCTCACGTTTCCCCGCACCCGCGCGCTCTGGGAAGACGGAATGCGCGTGCTGTTCAGGCTCCGGGGCGCAGGAGAACTCACGTGCGAAACCGTGGTGGATGGAGAACCCGTCGCCGCCGAATCACTGCGCCTTGCATCTCCGGACTGGACATGGATCGAGGCGGATATCCCGCGCTTTGAAGGTCATCGAATGCTCCAAATGCGGATAGCGGTCACGAGTGGACACGCCGATTCCGACACCGCCATCCTCGCCGCCGGCGACCGCACCGCCCCGTCCGCCGCCGCGCCTCTGCGCATTCCTGCGCCGTGCCTCTTCCACTACGGCGAGACGAACCCGGAACGCAACACTGTCCTGTTGCGCGCGTCCGACATCGCTTCCTACGAAGCCATCTACGGGCCGCGCCTGCCGTTCAAGCCCGGGCGATACGGGGTGACGATGGAGTACACCTCACCCGCCCCGACCGGTACGGTCCTCGGAGAACTCGCCGCCTTCGCCGGAGCGGCCCGCGCCGCGAGAATGCCCGTTGTTTCCGGCTCAACCCCCGAACTGTTCTTCGATGTGCATGACAACCGGCCGGTCAACGTCTATTTCCTGTTCGGCTGGAAAGCGGACGTCGAAGTCTCATCGTTCATGTTCCGGCCCGTAGCGCAGGAACCCGCGTCCGACCCTGTCCCCTGATCCCCTGTAGCAGCCGCACGAAGGGCAGCTCCCTCACCACTAACCCAGAACAGGGGCAGGTTCCAATGCCTACCAGAACGCTTGGCCAGATTCCAAACTGTCCGCCGCCTCGACTCAATCCGGCGCACCCCATGTCTTGCCATACCCGCCCGATCGCACAGCCACTCATCAGTCTTAAAGCGTATTGCGAAGGGATGCCCCCGACGCCTGAGTCGGTCGCGTTCACTATTCCTGCGGCGAGACATACGCGCGAGTCGTCCTTTGCTTGACGCTTCAACCGGGCGAGGCGACTATGGACGGGCATGGCCGGGAAACAGAGAATCCTTGTGCTGTCCGTCGGCGCCGGGTCAGGACACCTGCGCGCGGGAGAAGCCCTTGAACTCGCCGCCCGCGAAAACCCGGAAGTCGGAGAAGTCCTCCACGTTGACGCCCTCAAGCTCACGACCAAGCTCTTCAAGGACTGGTACGGCGGCTCGTACATGGCGCTCGTGCGTAAGGCGCCGACCGTGTGGGGCTGGTTCTACAACTACAGTGACGAGCCGTGGAGCACTCACGGACTGCGGCTCGCGCTGAGCAGGCCGAACGCGGGCAGGCTTGTCCGCTTCGTCCGCGACTTCGCGCCGGACGTGGTGCTGTGCACCCACTTCATGCCGTCGGAGGTGATCTCGCACCTGATCGGCCGGCGTAAACTCTCCGTGAAACTGGGCATGGTCGTCACGGATTACCACGTACATGCAATGTGGCTGGCGAAGACCTTCCACCACTACTTCGTGCCCTGCGAAGAAGCCAAGGTGCACATGACGATGCTCGGATACCCGGAGGACCGGATAGCGGTCACCGGCATACCCATCCACCCCTCGTTTGCCGCCGCGTCCGACCGGGATAAACTCCGCAAATCCCACAAGGTAGATCCATCGAAGCCGGTCATCCTCGTCTCCGCCGGCGCATTCGGAGTGACCGACGCCTCCGACATCGTCGAATCGCTGAGCTACATAAAGACGCCGGCGCAGATAGTAGTCATATGCGGAAAGAACGCCGGCCTCAAACAGGAGGTGGAGGACTATACGTCCAGCCGTCGCGGGCCCGGCCCGGAGTACCGCGTTCTCGGGTACACCAACGTGATGCACGAATGGATGTCGCTGGCCGACCTGTATATCGGCAAGCCCGGCGGCCTTACCTGCTCCGAAGCAATGGCAAAGGGACTGCCGATGATCATCTTTGACCCCATCCCGGGCCAGGAGGACGCGAACTCGGACTACCTCCTTGAGAAGGGAGTCGCCCTCAAGTGCCGCGATGCGTCGCTCCTGCCGTACAAGACGGACATGCTTCTCGGCGACGCCGCACGCCTCCGCGCCATGCGCGCGGCCGCGCTCGAATGCGCAAGGCCCGACGCCGCGCGAACAGTGATAGATGCCGCCATGGCCATGGATGAATCGCCGGAATTCATGCTGCCGTTCGAGGATCAGGCCTTTGCACGGCCCGACCATTGGGCGCGACCGCTGGACCGCGACGGGGTCCCGAACCTGTTCCAGGTCGACAACACGATCTACCGCGGCGGACAGCCCACCGCGGAAGGTTTCCGAACCCTCGAGGAAATGGGAATCCGGACCGTCGTCAACCTCCGATCTTTCCACTCCGACAGCCGGCTCCTCAAGAACACGGGGATCCGGGAAGAACGCCTCCCCGTACGACTGCTTAACATCATGGAAGACGACCTCGAAGAGTTCTGCCGGATAGCCAGCAGGTCCGGAAACGGCCCGTTCTATGTTCACTGCCGGCAGGGGATCGAGCGCACGGGGATTGCCTGCGCCGCGTACCGGGTGGCCATGTGCGGGTGGAGCGAGGACGATGCGATAGACGAGATGGTCAATGGCGGTTTCGGCTACCATCCGCTCTGGGCAGTACTGGCCGGCCGTATGCACGCGTTCGCCGCCGCGCGCCGCGCGCTTGCACGCAGCGCCGACGCGGCGCGGCCGCCCTTGAACGGGACGGAACGGGGACAGGCACCGGCAACCGGCGGAATGAGACCACAATGAGAACACCTTCCGCCCTGCTTCTGGCGGCCGCCGTCGCCATCGCGGCAGCACAGCCGCAGTCCTTCGCGGACACCGATGCGGCATCGCACTCCCTGACCGGCCTCGATGAACAGGCGGTGATCGAACTGCTCGGAAACCCGAAGGGAACGGTCATCTCCGGAACATCGAAGATCCTCTACTACGAGCGCGGCTATGTAACACTGTCGGACGGCAAGGTCGTGCACAACAGCATTGTCAGTCCCGCCCAACTCGCACGACGCCGCGCCATGGAGGCGGAGGAGGCGGAAGAACGCCGTGTTGCACGCGCGGCTGCTGCCGCCGCGCGCAAGGCGGACGGCGAAGCCGAAAAACAAGCACGGCTCTCCGACGCTGCCTTCGCGCAACGTTCACCCGCGGGCCGCGTCGCCTACTGGACCGCCTTCAGCAAGCGCTTCCCCGAGGTGAGCGCAGCGGCGGAACTCGCGGCCGCACAGAACGAACTGGGCGAAACGGTCCGGGCCGAAACCAAGGAGGAACTCGCGAAACTGGACAGGGAAATAGCCGGAACCAAGACAGCCGTGGCCGAGGCGGACCGCGCCTCCAGGGCTTCCAGCGTCCATGGCAGCGGGAAACGGACAAAGGCCCGCCGTGAACGGAACCAGCTTCTCGAGAAGCTGGCCGAACTTGAGCAGAAGCGTTACCTGCTCCGCGAAGAGATAACGGACCAATGATGCCCCGCCTTGCCCGCCTCTTCATCCGGATGACGTCGCGCCGCGGCGCCACGCGCATCTTCGCCGGCGGCATCATCTTGGCATCCATCCTGGCGGCGTCCGACGCGCTTGCGCGCGCCGGCGGCGGCGAGAGCTTCAACTCCGGCTCGTCGTCAAGCGGATCCGGCGACGGAATGGGCGGTGGCGAAGGGTACCTCGTATACGCCCTGCTGCGCCTCGTCATCGCTTACCCCAAGGTGGGTGTCCCGGTCGCCGTTGTGGTCGTCGCGCTGGTTATGATCGCCGGCAGGACATCACGGTCCGCCTATGTCTCTTCCGTCATACGCCACGACAGGCAATCGCCGGCGCGGAGCGATATCTCGAGGGAGACGGCGGCGCTGCGGGAGAGAGACCCGGCATTTTCCCCGCAGGCCTTCGAGGAAAGGGTTGCAGCCGTGTTCCCGAAAGTCCAGGCGGCATGGTCTGCATCGGACCTGAAGGCGCTGAGGCCGTTTGTTTCCGACGGCGTCTACGAACGTTTCCGTATCCAGCTTGAAATCCAGAAAAACTGCCGCCTTAGAAACACCGTTGAACAGGTGCGCGTGAACGCCGTGCGGCTGGTCGATCTTCAGTGCGATCCTCACTTCGACGCAGCCCATCTCCGGATAGAAGCCTACGCGGTGGACCAGACCGTGGACGCGGCCACGGGCAAACGCGTAGCCGGCTCGGACCTCCCGGCGGGTTTCGTGGAGGTGTGGTCGTTCCTCCGGAAACCGGGCGTCCGCACATCCGGCCGCCGCGGGCTGATGGAATCGTCATGCCCCAACTGCGCCGCGCCGGTTAAACTGGCCGATTCGGTCCAATGCTCGTCATGCGGCGCAATCGTGAATTCAGGGGAATACGACTGGGTACTCTCGGGCATCACGCAGGACTCGGAATGGGCCCCGCGGGCACGTGAACAGGTGCCTGGACTTTCCGACATGTCAAACAGGGATCCCGGCTTCTGCATACAGCACATCGAAGACCACGCCGCCGTGGTCTTCTGGCGGCACAGGGCGGCTGAGTTCTTCGCAGCCGGGACCTACATGGACAAGGTCGCCCGCCCGGAATACACACGCTCACGCTCCTCGGACTTCCGCGCGGGCTCCGACGGGAAAAGCACATTTCACGCGGATGCCGCCCTCGGCGCAGTACGTGTCGTGGGCGTGGATACGGGTTCAAGCGACGGGTTCGACCGCGTTCAGGTGCGTGTAACGTGGTCGAGCCACACGGAAAGCGCGGTCATCCCTTCGCTTGTGACGCCGGCCCCTGGCCGCTCGATGCTCCGCTCGCACCTTTTCGTGCTCGCGCGCAAAACAGGGGTGCGCACGCCAGTCTCGCATGCTCTGAACAGCGCGCACTGCCCGGCCTGCGGCGCACCTGAAAGCCCCGGCTCCGGCGGATCATGCCGCTACTGCGGCGCCGCCCGCAATGACGGCTCAACGGGCTGGGTGCTCGATTCGGTCGAGCCGTTCTTCGGCTTCATGCATGGGCCGGCGCGGCGCGGCGACACGGAGGAGCCGCTGCCCGTACTCCCCGCTGCCGAAGCCGAACGCCTGATTCAATCGGCCGCCGCCGTGATGATTGCCGACGGAGAGATAACGGCCGACGAGGAAACCGCGCTGGGCCGGATGGCCAGGCGCAGAAACATCCCCGAAAGCCGCATGAACGAGATCGTCGAGCGCGTCCGCAATGACGGCGCCGCGGCCGCTCCCATGCGCGGCAACACGCCGGAGAACATGGCATTCCTCCGGTCCTTGATCATCATGTGCCTTGCCGACGGCAAGGTGGTGAAGGCGGAGCGCGACACAATACGCGCACTCGTCTCGCACATGCAGTACACGGATTTCGATGTAGACTACGCGATCCGGCGGGAAACGGCGCGCTTCTATGCGGAAGCGCGCCGCAATAATCGCAAGACGAAGAAACACGCCGAGACTACAGCGTAACCCTCACGCCGCCGTACGCGCCGAGCCCGGTCGTGCCGGTGCCCCAGATGTCCTCGTATTCCTCGTCCAGCAGGTTCTCCACCCGCGCGAACACCTCGGCGTTGTCGTTGACACGGCAGGAAACCGCCACGTTGACGAGAGTGTACGGGTCCAGTTCCACGCGCACCGGCATGAAGGTCACCGGGTCCCACATGTTGTCATCGCGCTCGCCGACGTGGACCAGTCCGACATCAACACGCGCTCCCGGCACGAACTGCCAGCCGGCATCCAGGGTTGCCCGGTGCTCCGGCCTGCGAACCAGCCTTTCGCCTGTGTCCGCATCCTCCGCGTCGAGCCGCGTGTATCCCGCGCGCACGGATACCGTCGCGACAGGCTTGAAGAACAACGCTGTTTCCACGCCGCGCATCTCGGATTCCGGCCTGTTGACGTAGCCGAAGTTGTACTCGATGAGGTCGTTCACGCGGTTCTCGAAGTAAGTTGCCGACGCGCCGCATCGTCCGGAGAACCACTCCTGCTCTATCCCGGCATCCCACCCGATGCTCTTCTCCGGATCGAGGTCCTCGTTGCCAACCGCCCCCCACGGGGTGGCAGGCGCATGAAGCTGGTAAAGCGAAGGGGCCTTGTAGCCCGTTCCGACCGACGCCTTCAGCGTTGTGCCGCCCGCGACCTGCCACGCGGGAGAAAACCGGTACGTCAGGGCATCCCCGGAATCCTCGTGAGTGTCCCACCTTCCGCCAGCCGTGAGATGGAGTTTCTCCAGCACGGTCACGCTGTCCTGCGCTAAGAAACCGAACGAATCCGCGGTGGTGCGCGGAAGGCCGTCCGACTTGCCTTCCTCCGTTTCGTACTCCGCGCCGGTTACCAGCACGTGACCACCCGGCAGGGCAAACTCGTTGCGCCACTGGGCCTTGAGCAGGACCGAATCAAAGTTCAGCCGCCCGAACATGCCGTCATTCTCGCGTTCGGTCCCGATATGCGAGAGCGTGAGCACCTGTTTCCAGCGCCCCTCCAGGAGCTCGAGTTCCGCGCCGCCCTGGATCGCCCCCTGGCGCCTGCGTGAATAGCCGTCCGGATCGTCGCCGTAGTCGCCTTCAAATGCATCCGTGTCGGAGTCGGAGTCGGTGTACCTGCCGAGCACGTGCAACGCCAGGTTATCAAGCGCCTTCCAATCGGCCCTGCCTGATATCTCCGTATTGACGAATCCGTCTTTCTCGGTGTTGCCGGCGTAGTCCTCGCCGGCCGCGGAAACGCCGCGCGTGCCGAAACGGCCGACGCTGATCGAGTAGCCGCCGCGCTTGCCGCCCCCGCCCAAGGTCGCCGCGCCTCTGTAGGTGCCAAACGAGCCGGCCTCGGCCGTGAGAACTGCCTTCGCGCCATCCGAACCGCGGCGGGTGATTATGTTGATCACCCCGCCGATCGCGTCGGACCCGTAGAGCCCGCTCTGCGGCCCGCGCAGGATCTCGATCCTTTCGATGTCGGCAACGCCAATATTGGAGATGTCAGCGCCGCGCGACGGGTTGATCGGGTCGTTCAGTTCGACGCCGTCAACAAGGACAAGCGTGTGTTCGGTGTTCGCGCCCCGGATGAAAACCCCCGCCGCGCCGCCGGCGCCGCCGTTCTGCACAACGTGAATGCCCGCGACTGCGCGCAAAACGTCCGCAAGCGATGTCTTGCGCGACCTGAGTATTTCGTCGGCCGTTATCACCGTAACGGAACTGCCGACATGGGACGCAGGCATCTCCGTCAGCGTCGCGCTGACGACCATGTCGTCCATCACCGCGGTCTCTTCACACAGAACCGGAGCTGCGGCCAGAACCGCCGCGCCGGCCACACCGAGAACACCCCACGCTTTCCTGTCCATCGCACCTGCCTCCGTTCAGCCCGCGAAACATTCCCCGGGCAGCAACACAAAGGCCCATGACAACTCCCCTGAGGGTTCATCATGGGCCTCGGCGCACGAAAAACGGCGACACGAAACGCACCCCTCACCCGCGAAGGAGTCTCCAAGCCCCGGGACTACCGGCCCCGGGGAAGGCGTTCGTGACACGACAGCGTCTTCTGGCTCCCGGCTTCATACCTCATTCCCGCCTTCCGGTTCCGTCAGGAACCGTGGCACGTGGGAACTCGTAGCCGGTTACAGCGGCGCGACCGCGTCCGTTTTTCACGGACTTCCGCCCGCCGCATCACGATCAAACCATGGGAAAGAACCGGGCGGACGTTAGCCGCGCCATTGCCTCGAGTCAACCCGTATGTCGGCTCAAGTCAGTCGGAATACTCGATCCTGACGGTGTAGGAACTGGAACTCGACGGTGAGGAAGATACGTGAAGGATCGTCAGCCGGCCCTTGAGAACATCAATATCGCCGGCGTAACTCCTGTCGCTGTCACGACCGTCAAGTACAACCCTGTGTTCGCCTGGTTCGACGTCAAACGCCGCGTCATCCCAGTCCCCCACCTCCATCGCGAACTCGCTGTCGACGAAGACATCCATCTCGTCGTAGGTCTCGTTGTTGACGACTATGCTGCCCAACCCATCGGCCGGAGTGTGGTCCCTGTAGCCTTCATCGTCCTCGAAGCATCCGGCCGAGAACACGGCGACCGTCATCGCGAAAACCGCGCATTTCCAACTCATGATCCACCTCCGTGCCAGGACGGGCCGGCAGAATTCAGTTCGCAACGTACACCGCCGTTCCGGAAGGCATCGCGTTCCAGTCGCGGATCTCGTTGCCGCGCACGCGCCTGCCGTCGGGAAACACGTAGAGCGTACCCGGCCTGTTGTACTCGGACCTGGCAATCGCCCATGCCGACACACCCGGGGCTATCACGCCGGCGGGACTCCGCACCCCGGGGGCCGCCACCGCCGGCGCCATGCGCGTGGCGGGGCCGAACAGGTTCTGGGCAAGTTCCGGGTCGGCGTTGACCAGGCGCCCCGCCTTGACATCCGGGTCAAACGCAGGCCCTGGCCCGAGCCCCAGCAAGCCGCGCGCCCTGGCTGACGCGAACTGCATGCCGCAGCGTTTCCTGCCTCGGTGCGCCTTCCTGTGCCACCTGTTCGGAACGCCGTAGGCGACCATCGAGTGAGGTATCACGCGGTCGTCCGGAACGTTGTAGACTTTCTGCAGTGCCTCAATCAGCTCACGCACGGCCCTGTACTGCGCCTGAGTCATGTCACGGTCGTGGTACCCGACGATTTCTATGCCGACGGCAACGAGGTCGAGGCTTGTCTCGCCGTTCCACATACTCCGCCCCGCATGGTAGGCCACACGGTCGCGCTCAATGATCCTCAGAACCTTGCCTCTTTCATCCACGAAGAAGTGCGCCTCCCCGTAACGGTGCACCTCGTTGAGAGACGCCTTCCTGGAACCTTCGGTGGTGTGAAGCAGTATGAAAGACGTCCGCGCACGCTTCGGGCGCGAGGAATTGAGCGGGCTGTAGTAGCTGCTCATCTCCAGCGCGACGGCGGTCCCGGCAGACATGCAGAACGCTAATGCAGCCAGCCTGCCAATGATGCCTCGGCCCATGCTCATGTCTCGGGAATGATAGACCAGGCGCGACGAATGGGCAACACTGCACGGCCGGCCGACGAGAACGCGATCCGCGGCAGATGCCGCGGCCTACCCTTCCAACAGGTTCTCCGCCGTCATCTCGGACGGAACGGGTAGTTCCAGCAGGTTCAGCACCGTCGGCGCCAGATCGGACAGCTTTCCGCCCCGCCTGAGCCGGCGCCCGCGCGCGTCGCTTGCCACGAAGATGCAGTCAACCGGGTTCAGCGTGTGGCTGGTCTTCACCATGCCGGTGTCGTAGTCAACCATCTGCTCCGAGTTCCCGTGGTCCGCGGTTATCAGGATACGCGCATCCAGCTCGAGCAGCCGCCGCACGGCCTTTCCCACGCAGTCATCCACCACCTCTATCGCCTTGCGCGCGGCGTCGAAGTTGCCGGTATGCCCCACCATGTCGCCGTTCGCGAAGTTCACCGCGATGAATGCGTACGGGTTGTCCTGCAGACGGCGCAAGAGCTCCTCGGTGACCGTGTAAGCGTCCATCTCCGGATGACTTGCGTACATTGCCGGATCGAAACGGCCCGGGACCTCAACCTGATCCTCGCCCCGGTACGGCGTGGTTGACTTGCCGTTGAAGAAACTCGTCACGTGCCTGAACTTCTGCGTCTCCGCGATCCGGAGCTGCCTGAGACCGGCGCGCGATATCACCTCTCCGAGCAGGTTCTCCATCCCCCCGCCCTCGTCCATCGCGCCCATCATGTAGCTCGAGAACTCGTTGTAGTACCGGGTAAGCCCGACGTACACGACCTTCGGCTTCCTCGTGAGCGTTGCAGGGAATTCCCGGTCAACAAAGGCCATCGTGAGCTGGATCGCCCGGTCCTGTCTGTAGTTGGTGTGGAGCACGGAATCGCCGTCCATGACGCCGTCGTAACCCGCCACGCGGTGCGGCGGGATGTACTCGTCGAACATCTCCACCCCGTCCGGGGTCCTGTCGTTCGCGTAAGAGGCGAGAACCGCTTCCTCGGCGGATACCGACTCCCTTCCCTCCCCGCTGACTATGCAGTTGAAGGCCCGGGACGTGAGAACCCAGTTGCGCGAGCGATCCATGGCGTAGTAGCGGCCCATCACCGTGCCGATCCGGCACAGCCCGACCTCGTCCATCACCTGCGCAAGCCTGGCAAGATACTCGAGCGTGCTCCTCGGCGGCGTGTCGCGCCCGTCGAGGAAGGGATGAATCACGATCTCGCCTTCCGGGAACTCGGCGCGCGCGCGCCGCATGATCTTGAAGAGGTGCTCCTGATGGGCGTGCACTCCCTCGTCCTGCAGCAACCCCAACAGATGCAGCCTGCTCCGGTTGGCCTGCCAGTTCCTCACCAGTTCCTGCCAGCGGGCGGCCTTGAACAGTTCCCCTGTACGCAGACCGTCGTCGATCCTCTTGAGCTCCTGAATGACTACCCGGCCGGCGCCCATGTTCAGATGCCCGACCTCGCTGGAGCCCTGGTACCCCTCGGGCAGTCCCACGGCCTCGCCGCAGCAGTCCAGCAGCGTCCACGGGTAATCGCGCCGGTACGCATCTGTGTTCGGTTTGCGTGCCGCGGCAACGGCGTTCCCGTCAACACGCTCGTTGATTCCCCATCCGTCCCTGATGATCAAAGCAACCGGTCTGGCCATTGGTGAAGTCCCCCCGTGAACGGCGCACAAAACGGAACGCGGAACAAGCTGCGTCCCTACTCCCGCTTGACCCGCCGCATGTAGTGCTCCAGGAAGTCCTGGATTATCTCGTCTTTCGTGATGTCCCCGACCCGGCAGGTGGCATCGCCGGCCCTGAAGAGGCTTTCGATTGTCACGTACCGCAACCCCTTGCGTTCACGGAACCTTACCTCCGCGTAAGGCCTGAAGCCGCTGGGGAACATGCGCCCCTGTATGCGGTAGCTCATTTCCTCATCGGACCCGTTGTAGATCAGTATCGCGGCGGATACGTCGGAACTGCGGATGGTCGACTCCCTGCCGTGATGCGCCATCGCCTCGCGCACATCCTCGAAGGCCGGGACAACTGTCTTTGATATGAACTCGGTGAACGGCGCTATGTGCGCCGCGCCCTGCTTCACGCGGCCGGCTTCACCGAAGAAATCATCAAGCTGCTTTCGCCATGCGGCCCTCACTAGCCACCTCCATATCCACGGGAAGACCGAGAAGAAACCCGCCGGCAGACGCGCGGAAACCACAAACTCCGCGCCGATACCGGCAGGGGATGGAGTCTATTGCGAACCACCCCCGAGAGAAAGCCCAAACAGAACACACCCGCGGGCGGCGCAACCGCGGGCAGCCTCATCGGAATGAGGACGCGCGGGCCGGATCACGGCCCGCGCGTCCTTTGCGGTCTGATCTGTCTTCGCCGGGGGCCTACCGGATCATTATCAGCAGCATCTTGAACTGAGTCTCGGCGCGGACGTCATGGGGCACGCCGGCGGGCATTATCACAAGCTCGCCCGCCTTCGCCTTCACCGCCCGCCCGCCTATTGTCAGAACGGCCTCGCCGCCGAGAATCAGCACCGTGGCGTCGTATGGAGACGTGTGCTCGCTGAGCCCCTGCCCTGCATCGAAGGAGAAGACCGTCAGTGTTCCCGTCTTCTTGTCGAGCAGCGTCTTGCTGACAATCGCGCCGCTCGCGTACGCAGTGGACTCTGCCAGCCCGATCGGTTCGCCCTTGTTTGCCGCCATGGCTCACCCCCGTTTTGAAACGCCCTTCCGCGTGCTCCCGCCGCCGGAATCAAGCGGCCCCAAGGATGGCGTCCAGATCCTCCCTGGCCGTCGAGATCGGCTTGATGCCGAACTTCTCCACCAGTATGCCCAACGCCGCCGGCGATATGAAGGCCGGAAGCGCCGGCCCGATCCGTATGCCCTTTATCCCGAGATGAAGCAGCGTCAGCAATATGCAAACCGCCTTCTGCTCATACCATGAAAGCACGAGCGAAAGCGGAAGGCTGTTCACGTCAGTGTTCAGCTTCTCGGCAAGCGCGGAGGCTATCTTGATCGCCGAGTAGGCGTCGTTGCACTGCCCGCAGTCCAGCAGGCGCGGAATTCCGCCGATGTCGCCGAAATCCAGCTTGTTGAACCGGTACTTGCCGCACGCGAGCGTGAGAATCACGCAGTCTTTCGGCACCGCCTCGGCGAACTCGGTGTAGTAGTTCCTGCCCGTCTTCGCCCCGTCGCAGCCGCCTATCAGGAAGAAATGGCGCACCCGCCCGGCTGCGACCGCGTCCAGCACCTTGTCGGCCACCCCGAGAACTGCTTCATGCCCGAAGCCGACGAGAATGGTCTTCTTCGGCTCGTCCGAGAGGAATCCGGGCGCGTCCAGGGCCGCCTTGATCACCGGCTCGAAGTTCCCGTCCGCGATGTGCCTGACACCCGGCCACGCGACGAGCCCGCTGGTGAATATGCGCTGCGTGTACGAGTCTCTCGGCCGCTGTATGCAGTTTGTCGTCATCAGGATCGCGCCAGGAAACTGTTCGAACTCCTTCTGCTGATCCTGCCACGCGCCGCCGTAGTTTCCGACGAGGTGCGGGTATTTCTTCAGGCCGGGATACCCGTGCGCCGGAAGCATCTCGCCGTGGGTATAGACGTTCACGCCCTTCCCCTCGGTCTGCTTCAGAATCTCCTCAAGATCCTTGAGATCATGCCCGGACACGAGGATTGCCTTGCCCTTTACCGGGGTCACGGAAACAGGGGTAGGCTTCGGATGCCCGTACGCCGCGGTGTTGGCGTGATCGAGCATCTGCATCACCTTCAGGTTCACCTCGCCGCAGCGCAGGTTCATCGCGAGAAGCCGGCCGAGATCGGACGGGCCGCCGGCAAGGAAGTCCAGCGCCTCGTGGAAGAAATCATAGACCGCCCTGTCTTCCACCCCGAGGATCATCGCATGGTCCGCATAAGCGGCGGTTCCCTTCAGCCCGTAAGTCAGAAGCTCCTGCAGGCCCGCAACGTCCGCGCCGGCGGACTGGACTCTTTCCGCGATCCCGACTTCCTGCCCCTCCGCGATCAGCCCTGCCAGGTCGGAGGCCGGCCTCCAGCGCGCCGGGCCGTCAAGTTCCTCGACCGTACTGCCGCTCTTGCGGCAGGCGCGTTCGTAGAGATCTCTTGCATTGACGAGCGTGGCGCCGGCCTTTTTCAGAATCGCCTCCATCCGCGCCGCATCGAAATTGACATTCGTCACGGTCGTGAAGAGCGCCTCGATGACGAACCGGTCGACATCACGGTCATGCGCGCCGAGAAGCGCGGCCCTCCTGGCATACATGCCGATCCCCTTCGCCGCGTGGACGAGCAGGTCCTGTAAGGCGGCGACCTCCTCGTCCTTACCGCAAACACCGAACCTGGTACAGCCGGTCCCCTTGGCGGTCTGTTCGCACTGATAGCAGAACATGCTCATCTTCCACTCCTCCGTTCTTCTCTGTCCTTCCACACGCAAGCGCCCTATCGCGCCGTTGACGCGGCCCATCATTCATCAGGATCACAATGTGGACCTTGATCCGCGTCAAGAAAAGTGCGATTTCTTTAACGAAAGGAAGACACTATGCCGCCGACACCGCACCGGGCGATAAGAACCATCTCGCAATGCGAGCTCTTCAGGGATCTCAGCCCATCCTCGCTTCGCAGGCTGGCTGAGGCGGCGCGCCCGGTTGAGTTCCGCCGCCGGCAACGGCTTTTCGCCGAAGGCACGCCGGGGCGCAGCGTGTTTCTGCTCGAACGCGGGTCGGTCCAACTCACCAAGGCCGCTTCGGACGGCTCGGACGTTGTCGTGCGCACGGTGCGGACGATGGAGATGTTCGCGGAGGTAATACTGTTCGAGTCCGACTCCTACCCGGCCACTGCCACCGCATTGAGCCCGGTCCAGGCCCTCGCGTTCGACAGGCGCGACTTCCTGCGCCTGCTCGATGAACACGATTTCAGAAACGACTTCATGCGCATGATAATGCAGCGCCTCCGCTATCTCGCCGGGCGCGTGCGCTACATGGCTGCGTTCGACCTGGAACAGCGCTTCCTGCTTTTCGTCCGGGAACAATACGGCGAACTGCCTTCTGTCACGGTGACCATCCCGAAAAAGAACATAGCCGCCGCGATCGGCGCCACGCCTGAAACGTTCAGCCGCCTGATCCGCCGCATGACTGAAGCGCGCGCAATCTCCTGGAAAGGCCGCGTCCTGTCGGTTTCAAGCGCCGCGTGGCGCAACATCGGCGACGCCGAACCGTGACCTCCGCTCAACCCATTCTGCGAAACGCCTGACGAAACGGGGACAGACCATGAAGACATTCACAGCGAATCACAACAACGCCCTTGCCGCCGATTCCGGCTCCGCAAACCCGAGTCGGACAGCCAGGGTCCCACCGCGCTCCGACTTACCGGAGAGCCGCAAGTGGAACCTGTCGCCGCTCTACCAGGCGGACGACGGCTGGGAAGCGGATTTCCTCCGGATAGACCCGCTTGTCGCACCGCTTGAAGAGATGCGCGGACGCCTTTCCGCCGCGCCTGCCGTCGCCTCCTTCATGGATGCGGAAACGGCGCTCGACCGTCTCCTCGAAAGGCTCTGGGTATTCGCCCACCTTCGCGCGGACGAGGATACGGCCGACCAGAAGGCGCAGGCGCGCCAGGCGAGAATCACGGCAAAACTCGCCGACGTCGCAAGCCGGCTTTCATGGGCCGCGCCGGAGCTGCTATCCAATTCCGAGGAAACGCTGCTCAGTTGGATGGATTCGCCCGAGCTCGCCCGGAACCGCTACGCCCTTCTACGTCTTGCCCGGCGCCGTAAGCACGTCCTCACTGAAGGCGAGGAACGCATACTGGCACGGTGCGGCGAAGTGCTTTCCGCGCCGCACCAGGCATTCAACCTCCTCACAAACGCGGATATGCGGTTCCCGGAAGTGACTGGGTCGGCCGGGGAAAAGACGGAGCTTTCGCAGGGCCGCTACATCTTGTTCCAGCGGGACCCCGACCGGCGCGTTCGCGAGGATTCCTTCCGCAAAATGTACGAGACTTTCGGCGCGCTCAGGAACACACTCGCGTCGCTGCTCATCGCCGCGGTCAAATCCCACAACGCACAGGCGGAGCTGAGGCGGTTCCCGTCGGCAATCGAAGCGGCGCTGCACGAGGACCAGGTGCCTGTCTCCCTCTACGACGGCCTCATTGCCTCGACGCACGCGGCCCTCCCGGTCTTTCACAGGTACACGCTGCTCCGCAGGCGCACACTCAAGCTCGACAGGCTGGACATGTACGATCTCTACGCCCCGCTTGTCCCCGAGTATGCGTCGGAAATCCCGTTCGAGCGGGCACGGGAATGGGTGATTGAAGCCTGCGCCCCGCTGGGTGCGGAATACTGCGCCGCGCTGGATTCCGCGTTCTCCTCGCGCTGGATAGACGTCCTT
>VGWI01000038.1 GCA_016873655.1 Lentisphaerota bacterium | reverse complement strand
GGTCTGACCCTGCGATTGCTTGACCCTGCGATTGCTGCGCGCGCGAGGCCCGGCGCACGGGCGAGGCCCAGTGCGTCGCGCAGCAGTTTGGCGTATTCGCCCGCCACAATCCAGGGCGCACGGTCTTCCCAGTGGGGCGGAGCAGGAACGACGGCGAAGACGCGCGACGGCGCATGGCAACGGGCGCGTTGCATGGCTCGGCGCGAATGGAATCGCGATGTCACAAGGGCAATGCGCGTCATCTCGGGATGCACCGCGAGAAACTCGCTCAAGGCCTCCATTTCGCCGTCCGTGCCGCTGAACTGGCCCGGCACAACGATCATGCGCGCGTCCGCTTCCAACACCACATCCTCCGGCGCGCGCTGCTGCAAGCCCCCACCCTCGCCTCCGCGAAGCGCATCACACAGCTTTTCAACGGCCCAGGCAGTGCGAGTGTGATTGGTCTGGTGGCGACTGCACCAGTAACTGATCTGCGGATCGCTGCCGATGAGGATGACCGGTCGACGCACCGGCGGTATCTCGACCACCCAGTTCGTCAGCGTCCCAATCCGCCGGTCCTGCGCGCGCGCGCCAGCCACAAGGTAGACCGCATCCCATGCCATTTGCGCGTCAGCGCAATCTCTCGGGCTCTGGAGCCAGCCGGCGGCCGGTCCGATGACCATAACCAACAGAAGGCCGGCCGCAATCAGGCGGCGACGATACCTTCCTTGCGGTGCCATGCAGTTGCCATCCCTTCCCATGCCGCTTCGTGCGGCGTCTTCCGCCGGGCCGCCGATGATTGTATGACCGGGGTCGGGCCACAGCAAGCGTGTGTCCTGCGCGCGTTTGGCTGCGGAAGGACCATAGTTGGAATGCAGTACAGGTTCTTTCCCGCCAGAGTAATCAGCCGTAAGCCGGAGCCGGCTCCCGAAGTATCCACTGGCCACATGATGAATCACGAATGGCTTGTTATTCCGTCGTAATCCGCTGTAGCTTCACCGGCCATGAGGATCGGAATCAACCTCACAGGAACGTGTCGCCGCAACCGGTCGGGCTGCGCGCAGTTCACGATCCGCGCGGTTGACGCGCTCGTGAACCTGAACAACCGGCGAGCGGATCCCGACGACTTGCGCTTCTACTGTCGCCTGTCTCGATTCCGGCGACGGGCTCTGTGCCACCGCCCAGACGGGGCGAGGCTCCACTGGTTTCAGGACCCCGTCTGGCCGGTCCGACCGCGGCTTGACGTGGTGCACGGGTTCGGAACACACCCGCCTCTCTGGCGAGGTCCGGCGCTCGTGGCAACCCTCTTTGACGTCTTCTCCATGCTCGAGGACAGCGGGGAGTGGAACTCCGACCGGTTCCGCGCCGCCAAGGAAACCCACTACTCCCGCCTCGCCGAACGATGCGACCTGATAATCGCCGCCAGCGAAGCAACGCGCTGCGACTTCCTCCGCTTCTTCCCCTACCCCCCGGAGCGCATCCTGCGCATACCCGGCGGCGTCGGCCCGGAGTTCTCGCCATCGCTGGGAACGCGCGGAGCGGAAACCGCCGGGCGTTACGGCGTGACGTCGCCCTATTGCCTCTTCGTCGGCTCGGCCACCCCGCGCAAGAACGTCCGCCGTCTTGTCCATGCGTTCAACGCCTCCGGCGCCGGCGACACCTGCGTGCTTGCCGTTGCGGGATCGCATACGGACGAGAGCCGCGCAATCTCAGCGGAGCTGGCGTCTTCAGGCCGGACGTCACGCGTGGTCTTCATGGGGTACGTGCCCGATGCCGACATGCCGGCGCTGTATGCGGGCGCCAGGGCGTTTCTCTTCCCCACTCTCTACGAGGGGTTCGGCATGCCGGTCCTGGAAGCGATGGCCAGCGGGACGCCGGTTCTTGTCTCCAACACGGGCGCCGCCCCGGAAATCGCCGGCGAACACGCGGTGCAGGTTGATCCCAAGGACGTTGACGACATCGCGCGGGGCATACGCGACATCCTTCAGACCGGCGCAGGCCTCGTTGCTCCGGCGCTTGCCCATGCCGCAACATTCACCTGGGAGCGCTGTGCGGCCGCCACTCGCGAGGCATACGAGAGGGCAGCGGCCGACCGCAGGTAGGGAACCATGCCTCATCCTTCCCGGAACAGGAACCGCCTTGAGAACTCGGCGGTGTTCCAGACATACCGCTCCAATGCTGTCTTCCTGGCCGCCTCGCCCATCGTCCTGCGGGCGCCGTGGTCGTGCACGAGGTCGGCCATGTGCCGGGTCAATTCCTCGACCGTGTTGAATACCAGTCCGCCGCCGGCATCAAGCTTCTCTGTCAGAATCGGGAGGTCGGCGGCGATCACCGGCAGCCCCGTAAGCATCCCCTGCACCATCGCCTGTGAAAACGTCTCCCGCATCACATCCTCGTCGCGCGACGGCACGAGCAGAATGTCCATGGACCTGAGGAAGTCCGGCATCTTCTCAAACGGCATCCACGAATGAGCGACGATCCGGTCGCTGCCCGTATCGGGCGGCGACTTGTACGAGGCAAGATGAAGGCCGCACCGGGCCGCAACATCCTCCGCCAGCCCCCTGAACGCCGCCATCGCCGTGTCCGCGCCTTTCCACGGGCTGTCGAGATGACCGAGCACGCAGAAGTTGATTCTCTGATGTTCACGGCGTTCGTGACCGGCCGGATGAAACCGGTCCGCATCCGTGATGCCGTAGCTCACTGCCACGTCACCGAAACCGGCCGACTTGTAGTGCCCGGCTATCTTGTCGTTTACCGTCACAACCGTGGAAGGCCAGGCTTTCTGGGCAATCACCGACCGGCGCGAAGGTTCCCGGTGCGCAATCAGAACGCACCGCGGCGCGACTCTGAACATACGCAGCAGAACCAGCGCGGGCACGAGCCTGTTCGCGACGTTGCCGAGCAGGAATACGTCGAACTTCCTGAACAGCACCCCGCGCAGCCCGCTGACACATTCGACATTTGCACCGCCCGGCTTCTCGCGCAACAGCGCGGCCCACGACGGATGCAGGACCGCGGTCACCCTGTACCCCAAACCCGCCAGGTCGCGGAGCAGGTTGAGGTTGAAGAGTTCCACTCCGCGCGGCGCCTTCTCGCAGGGCGAAAGCAGGACCTTGTCCATGAACAGAACCCTGTTGCCTCCGTTCGCGCTCATTTACTCACCCCGTAAGTTTCTATGCGCGTGCCGTGCTTTCTGAGGTGGCGGCTCCAGATGGCTTTCGTTGCAGCGTCTATCTCCAGCGCAAGTTCCTTCCTTCCCCGCGGATCCCATCCGCGGAGCGACATGTACCGTTTGAGGAACATGACCCGCGCCCGGCCCGGAACCCGCGCGGAAGAGTTGAGCCTCGCGAGGTCGTCAACCGCCACGCGCCGCTCGTCCCGGTACGCGCGCCGCGGCTCGTGCAGGTCTATCAGCCTGGCTGTTCCGTCTTCAGCGACGAGTATGTTTCCGACATGCAGATCGCGGTAGTGGTAGCCTGCGGCATGGAACCGCGCGACCTGGGCCGCGAGATCGAGGACCAGCGCGCGGCAGGGCCCGTCGCCACGGTCCGCGGCGTCAAGATACTCGCGCAGCGTCGTCCCCGGCAGCACACGTTCCATCACGAGATCGCTCCCGAACCACAGGCCGAACCGCCTGAGTTCTCCCAACGCAAGAGCCCGCGCCACGGCAACGCCGGCGGATTCCAGCGCGCGCGCATTCCGCCATTCCGCCATGGCACGGGTCGGCTGAAACGCATACTTGATATGCTCAAGGGCCACCCTCGGCCTGTGCCGCTTGACCACAACGCTGCCGGGCACCGTTCCATCCGGGAACTCCACCACGAGGCACTCGCGCCCTTTCTTCCCGTGGATCAGGTTCCCGTTCTCAGGAATCCCGCCTTCGAAGGCGGCAAGGAACTCCCTGGCGACACGCCACTCCCAGCCCTTCCCATCCCTTACCCGCGACGGCTCTTCGCCCGAACGGTCCGCCGCGCAGAGTTGCCGGTAGAACGCGCCAGACTTGCTCGCGCGCTTCTTGTTGGAGAAGCGGGTACACGCGGCCTCCGCAGCGGCTCCGCGGATTGATGCAAGACGCGCCTGCTCATTCGACAGACGCACCAGTGCGGATGCGATCTTCGCCGCGTCCGGTTCCACCAGCATGCCGGTTACTCCGTGAGCGATCAGGTCAATGGCAAACCCGCGGCGCGAAGCAACAACGGCCACCCCCGCCGCCATGGCCTCGCGCACCGTCCTGCAGGACGGGTCCGTCCCGTGCGCCGGGTACACGAGCACATCCATGGCGGTGTAGGCATCAACAAGACGCTCGCCGCGGCAGTACCCGGCGGCGACAACGCGGCCGCCGATCCCCGCGGCAGCGGCAGGCCGGAGCACAATCCGATCCACCGCATCGCCCCTGCCCCGTCCGCAAACCAGCAGGCGCGCGTTCACTCCGCCCGCCGCGGCCAGCGCAACCGCATCTATGGCAAGATCTATGCGCCTGGCCTCGCGGATGCGGCTCACAACCCCGACGACAAACCCGTCCGCCGGCAGCCCGAACGACTCCCGCGCGGCTTTCCTGTCGCCCCGAGGGGCGAATCTCGCCACGTCAATGCCCGGCTCAATGACCGCCACATTCCGGAACGGAACACCGGCACGCACCGCGGACATGGCCGCGCGCGCCGTTATGGCAACCACTCCGTCGCACGCAAAGGCGGCAAGCAGCCTCTCCCGCAGGCCGGAGGGCAGCCCGTCGGGCTCGTAGACGCTCCGCACCAGCCGGGCGCCGCCGCGCCCGACCCCCGCCAGCGCGGCGAGCAGGTGGGCGTTGCGCATATGCGCGTGGACAACGTCCGGCCTGAAATCTTCAACCAGCTTCCTGATCGCCGCGCCCGCGCCCGGAACAGTCCACGGCGAGAGGTGCTTGGGAAGAACGATGCGTCGCACGTCGCGTATGCCAAGCTCCGACGCCCTGGCTGCCGCGTCTCCGTTGCATGCCATCGGCGGACGCGCGCAGGCAAAGACAACGTCGTGGCCGGCATGCTGCTCCGCGAGCGCCAGCTCGGCGGCCGGCTCCGACCGCTCGGTCCACTTCCAGTTGCTGAGAAGGTGAAGAATCCTCATGCCGAATCCCCGGGGCCGACGCTGAAGCGCCCGGCATAGGGCAGCTCATCCATGCGGAGCCTGGCCGGCGCGGCGGAATTGTAGCCCTCAAGCACCGCGCGGGCGGTATCGGTGTCGCCCCACCCGTTCAGCGCAAGCGACCTGGTGACGGCGAAGAAGTCGCGCGCCGCCCGCGCGCGCGGAACCCGGAAACAGCGCGTTACACCATCCATGTCTATCGCCACAAGCCCGCCGTCGCCGCGGACAAGGATGTTCTCGTCCTTCAGGTCACGGTTCGAGAAACCGGCGGCGTGGAACAACCCGAGCAGCGCGCCGTACCTGCGCGCGAGCCCGGCGCGTTCCGCCTCCCCCGGGCCCATGGCGGCCATGCGCCTCGTCAGGGCCATGGCGCCGCGCTCCTCCTCGGTGACGAGATACTCCCGCACTCTCAGCAGGCCGGCGCGCACCGTGGCCCACGCAACCGGACGGGGAGTCGGCACGCCGGCCGAAAGAAGGCGCTCGGCGAGAATCGCCGCCCGCCTCGCGCCGGACAGGCGCAGCCCGTAGCGCCAGCGCGACCGGCCGCGCCGGGCCGTGCCCAGCTTGACGACCCAGCCCTCCGAGATCGCGACCCTGCTGCCCGGTGTGTCCTTGACGAGTGAGCCGGATTCGAAGAGGCCGCGAAAAGGCCCGTCCAGCCAGAGGCGGAACCGGTCACGCAGGTCCGAACGGACCTGCCACCAGACGCCCCCGGAGTGCATCGCCACCCATGAACCACTGCTGCCGGCTGACATGTGGCCGAGCGTAGCCGAGAATCGCGCCGCCCACAAGCGCAGCCACGGCTCTCCCGCGCCCTTACAGCCTGTCCGCCTCCAGGTTCAGGTACTTCCGTTCGGCCTGCGTCAGTTCCACGTCCAGGCCGGGAAGCGAGGTCCGCAGTTCCCGCACGTCGCGCGGGCCTATCAGCGCGAAGCTGGGGAAAGGCTGCGCAAGAACGTACGCGAGGGCGATGTTAACCGCGCTGCATCCCTTCCGCTCCGCAAGCTCAAAGGCGCGCTTCCGTCGTTCCCGGTTGTCCTCCGCATCCCATGCTTCGAAGTTCTGCTGCCCCAGTTTCTTCCACTCCGAATCGCCAAGGAAGTATCCGCGCGCCTGGCTGGACCACGAGAAGTGCACCGTCTGCGTGCGCTCAAGCCATGCCCTGCTTTCAGGGTCCGAGACGTGGATACAGCCTGGCCAGACGGGGATCACCATCCTCGCCAGCGAAAGGTTGTTGTTGAGGATTGCAGGCCCTTCCCTGCCGTGCGCCTTCGCGTATGCCGCAGCCGCCTCGAACCGCTCGATACTCCAGTTCGACCCGCCCCACGCGCCTATGAGCCCCCGCTTCTTCAGGGAATCCAGCGTGTCAACAAACTCGCCGATCGGCACATCCCTGTTGTCGCGGTGCATTATGTAGATATCGGCGCGATCGAGCTTCAACCGGTCGAGCGAGACAGCGAAGTCCTGGAGCAGAAACTCCGGGGTACACCGCGGCGTAGCGGCGCCCTTCACCGCAACCACCACCTCATTGCGCACGCCACGGTCGCTCATCCACTCACCCAGCAGCTTTTCCTGCGATCCTCCGCCGTACAACCACGCGGTGTCAAACGCGTTGCCGCCGCACTCGTACCAGGCATCGAAGACGCTCCTTGCGTGCGGGTAGCTGACCTGGTTGTCGCAGCCGAAGATCAGGCGTGACACACGCCGCAACACACCGGGAATACTGCCGTACTTCATCGCCGCCCGGCTCTTGACGCGCAGGGGCCTGCCCGCCGCGGTGTTCTTTCTTCCGCCGGGTTTCTCGCAGTCGTATTCAAGCCGTATCCTCGCCCGCCACAGGTCAAGCGTGTTCATGTTCCCCAGGGTGTCGTTCCAGGTCATCGCGGGCGCCGCCGGCTCCCGGCGTCCGGCGAAGATCGCTTCCGCGGCCGCATCCGCCTCGTAGGCAAAGCTCGTTCTCTCGACGGCGACCTCGAATTCCGTCACCTTTCCGCCGGCATTGAGCACCATCCGCCCGGTCTCCGGCTTTTCGCGCGATGCACCCCACGGGTTCTTCATCAGGATCCAGCCGTCCGTGCCATACACCCGCGCGACGTTCTCCATCTGGAGCCGCACGCCGGCGGCGACCTCCGCGATGAACCCGTTCCTGAACTTCATGACCGCCATCGCCGCCTCGTCCACGCGTGTCTCGCCAACCACGCCGACAGCCTGAAGCTCAACCGGGTCGTCAAAGTCAGCTCCGCATGCCGCGCCGGCAACGAGCCTGGCGAATGACACGGGGTAACATCCGACATCCAGAATGCCGCCGCCCGCCAGCGCATTCGAGAGAAGCCGGCTGTCCGGATTCCAGCCCGCCCTGAAGGCGAAGGAGGCCTGGACCGACCTGATTTCTCCGATGGCGCCGGAGCGCAGCAGCTCGAGCAGCTTCGCAACCTGCGGGTGGCAACGGTACATGAAAGCTTCCATCATGAAAGTGCCGTTCTCACGGGCCGCATCGAGCATCGCCGACGCTTCCCATGCGTTGACGGCAAAGGGCTTCTCGCAGAGCACGTGCTTCCCGGCCTCCGCGGCGCGGATGGACCATTCGGCGTGCAGCGGATGCGGCGTGGCGACATAGACCGCCTCAACCGACGGGTCGGACAGCAGCGCATCGTAGCTGCCGTGGCACGCGGCGGCGTCCAAACCGTGCCTCTGCCCGAACGCCAGCGCCTTCCCGGCGTTCCTGCTCGCCACGCCCGCGAGCTGCCCGGTCTTCGACTGCGCAAGCCCGTCCGCGAACGCGCGGGCGATGGCCCCCGTACTGATAATGCCCCAGTTCAGTTTCCTGCTCATGCACCCTCCGTCCCCACGCCGGCAGGCAAGACGTTTCGCCCGCGCGCCGCGAGAGAAAGGGGCATGCTATTTGAGCCGGCTCGTGGAAGCAAGAGAGGCACGGTATTGCACACTGCCCGGCGAAGCCCGTATCCTTCCCGCGAACACAGAACAGGAGCGCAGTCATGATTGAACACGGCGGAAGATATCTCGTGATGGGATTGCTTTCGCCCGGATCGCTGGCATGGGCGATCGGGCAGACCGTCTCTTCACTCGGCGGCAAGGTCTTCTACACCGTCCAGAACGAGACACTGAAGAAGCGTTACCTCGATTCCAGCCGGGAACTCAGCGACTCCGAACGCGCCGGGCTTGAGGTCGTGCTCTGCGATGTCGCCGACGAGAAACAGGTCGAGAGCGCCGTCCACGGCGCTGCCCCGCTCGCGGGCGTCGTGCACTCGGTGGCCTACGCGAATCCGAAAACCTGTCTCGGCGACGAGTTCCACACCGACGCGAAGGAGGACATTCTCCGCTCCTACGAGGTAAGCTGCGTGTCGCTTGCCGCGGTTGCCAGGCACGCGGCAAAGGCGATGCCCGACGGCGGCTCCATCGTGGCGCTGAGCTTCGATACGACCCACGCCTACGCCGGCTATAACTGGATGGGCGTCCACAAGTCCGCGCTGGAGTCGCTGGTCCGCCACCTCGCACGGCGGCACGGGCGCGACGGCATCCGCGTGAACGCCGTGTCCGCCGGCCCCGTATTCACCCCGGCGTCATCGAAGATACCCGGCTTCGAGACGATCCTCGACGCCTGGAAAAGCCGCGCCCCGCTGGGCTGGGATCCGTCGGCGGACAAGCAGGCGGTCGCGGACGCCGTGGCGTTCCTACTCGGCCCGCGCTCGACGCGAATCACCGGGCAGGTCCTCGCCGTTGACGGCGGAGCCGCCATTGTCGGCGGCGAACTGCTCGGCTACGAACGACCGCCCGCAGGCAACGCGCCTCAGTCAACCGGGAAGGAATAGAGCAGCTCCGGGCAATCGCGCCCGTTAAACGGAGGCTAATTCGATGAAGTGCCAGCCAGCGTGCATACAACACTTCCTCCAGGGCGCCTTCACCGCTCTGGCCGTCCTCGCCGTGGTGTCCGCCGGGATCCCGGCGTCCCTGCGCGCGGAAACGACAAACAGCGCATCGGCACCATCCGTTCAGCACCGAATCACCGCAGCCCGGATTTCGCGCAATCTCGAGCTGATGATCCGCTACTTCGGCATGACGGCAGAGCAGACGGCCGGCGTGAAGGGCATTCTGGACGCGCAGGCAGAATGGGAATCCGAATGGCACGACCGACTCGACGCCGCACGGGACGGCGCGGCCAGGGAAAAGAACGTCCGGGCCAGGGACGCGTTGTACGACGAACGGCGGGCGAAGCGCGCCGAAGTGGAGAAGCGGGCAAGGGCGCTACTCTCGGCGAAGCAGGTTGCGGACTGGGACGGTTTTGCCATCTACGCCTCGTTGTCCGCCAGACTGTCGGAGGCGCACTTCACCCCGGAACAGGACGCGGCCGTCCGCCGCATCTGCGTTGAATCCGGTGCGGTCTACACATCCACCAACGACTCCGCGCGCCTCGGAGTGTACAACGCATGCACGACACGCATAAGGAAGGACGTGCTCACTCCCGAACAGCGCGCGGCTGTCGACGCTGCAACGCTGCGGTCCCTCGTCATGGTCCGGCTTGCCGGTATCCGCCTGGACGCGGAACAGGCCGGGAAGATATCCGACCTCGCCGCCATGTCGGCAAAAGAACTGCCCGAAGGCGCCGGTTTCGCGGAACTCCAGAGGATCCGTGACGGGCTGATGGTCCGGATACGGGACGACATTCTCACCACGGAACAGCGTGAAGCGCTGGATTCGAGACGCGGGCGGCCGGCAGGCGCCGAACCGCGGCGGTAGCGTTCTACGCGCCGCGCGGGCCGGCCGGCGGGTGATCCATCAACGCCTTCGCGAGCCTCGACGCGGCGCTGTACTTCGTGAACGATGACCCGCGCTTCAGGAATTTCCGGTCTATCTCGTTGATCCGCCGTCGAAGCGCCAACGGATGAGCAAGCAGGTCCCGCACGCCGCGTTCGAGAAGTTCCCGCTTCGGGTACTCGCGCACAAGCAGTTCCAGCCACGAGTCCGATTCCTCGTAAGGAACCCGCTTCACCAGCGAACGGAGATACCCGATCACCTCCCTCGCCACAAGCCCGGCCACGTCGCCGGAACGCACGAACGAGACCTCGAGGTCGAAGCTGACAAAGCGGTTCTCGCAGACGAAGACGTGCGCGAAAGTCGCGTGTTCCTGCACAAGCCTCGGCTCCCGCCGCCGCACCGCTTCGTCGTGTCTCTTCGCCCACTCGGGAATAAACCGGGCCAATACGGCCTGCCGATCGGCCAGCGGCGCTTTCTTGTCGGAGAGCACGTCGAGCAGCAGCGGCGCGTCGACAAACTCCATCGCCAGGCACGGAACCGGCGGCGGAATCGGAAAGAACACGTCCATGATGGCAGGCGTCTGGAACCCGGCCATCCGCCACATGTTCAGGTTCTGGCGTTCTATCTGCGCCCGTGAGTCCGCGGAGTAGGACGTCAACCCGCTGAGGCGGTTGCCGATATCCGTCAGGACGGTCTGCAACGCCGAACGGCGCGTGTCGTAGGTCTTCAGTATCGCCGGAGCGCCGTCAACCGTGATCTTCCACGTCGCGTTCAGCCCGGATCCCCGCGCGCTCCCGTCTATCCGTCGGGGGTGAAACGAGAACAGCGCGTCTTCCAGCGTCGTCAGCCCGCTTGTCATGGCACATCAACCTGCCGTCCGGCCCGCGCCGGGCGCATCCCTTCCCGCAAGTTCGTCACGGAGGCGGATCGCGAGGCTGTATTTCGACTTCGGCCGCCTCTGCTTCGGACGCAGCCTGTAATCGAGCCCCCTGCCGACCCGCGTGAAGATGTTACTGTTCCGGAAAAAGACGGTGTAGATGTTTTCCAGGTACGATCGCTCGCCGTACAGCTCCAGCATATCGCTGAAATACATCCTGAAGAGATCCGGGTCCGTGACGAACTGGTGCAGCGACTTGATGTACGCCATGAGCTCGCGCGAGACGAGGTCGCGGATGTGCCTGCCGGAGCGGAACGTCATCTCGAAGTCGAACCAGAACAGCTCACCCTTGTAGTCCATCACATGCTTCAAGTCCCCGTTTTCGTGGATAAGCCTCGGGTCCTTCCGGTCAACCGCCAGGCGATGCCGCCTGCACCACTGTGCAAGGAATTCGCGGTACAGCCCGCGGCGCTCGTCGAGCGGCACGCTCGCGTCTCCGAGCAACCTGTGGAAATTGCGGCCCGGCACGTACTCGTACAGCGCATAGCCGCCTTCAGGCAAACCGGCGACCTCGACGTCGGAATAAATGTCGAACACCCTGATGCCTGCTTCGCGCCACACCTTCATGCAGGCCTGCTCGGTGCGGAGCCGCGCCCGGGGCATGAACGACGTCTGACCCATGATTATCACGTTGTCGAGCGTCTTCAGGACCGTTTCGACCGGCCCGCGGCTTCCGTAGTAGACCTTCAACACGGCCTGCCCGCCGCGAAAGGGTATCTTGTAGAGGAAGTTGCCGTTCTTAAGCAGAAGATACTTGTCGAGATCGTCGAAACTGAGCCGATCCATCCGTCACTCCTCTGAAGACGCAGCGTGAAGACACCGCAAGCGCGGAGAAAGTAACGACAGCGGCCTGCGAAGGCAAGCGGATTGGACTTTCATCGCCTGACACCCTCCGGTATAACCGCCCAAAATGAACAGGGACGACAGCAGCGCCATTCGGGCGGGACATGGATGGATATGGGGTCCCCCGCTCGTTCTTGCCTGTGCGGCGGTCGCGGTGAGACTCACCGGCTCCAACAGGGACCTGTTCGCATGGATAAACGGCTGGCACACTGTCACCGGCGACAATTACTGGGCGCTGCTTACGATCCTTTCCGACGGCGTTGTTTCCTTCGCGGTGATGCTGCCATGGATACGCAAACGTCCGCGGAACATATGGGCCATACTTGTAGCCTCGATCATTTTCACGATAGTGAGCCAGTTCACGAAGCACATGATGCGCGTGCCGCGCCCACCGCGCGTGCTTTCCCCCGACATGATTCACGTGATAGGTCCGCGGTACATGGGCAACTCTTTTCCGTCCGGGCACGCGTCCATGATATTCACCATGGCCGGCGTGTGGGCTCTTTCGTCGCGGACTGCATGGATACGCGCCGCGATGATCTTCTTTGCGTCGCTCGTGGCCCTCTCCCGCGTCGCCGTGGGGGTTCACTGGCCGCTTGACATCCTCGTGGGCGGGGCCATCGGATGGGCGCTCGGCTGGGCCGGACTCGCACTTTCGCGCGTCACGCCATGGGGCTACGGGCCGCGCGCCGGCAAACTGATGGGCGCGGGCATGATCCTCTGCGGCCTGGTCCTCTTCTTCCCCTACTGCGGCTTCACGGAAATTCTATGGGAACAGAGAACGTTGGCGCTCGTGGTGCTGCTTGTCGGCACGCGCGAATACGCGCGCCTGTTTCAGCGGGGAGAGAACCCGGCGTCGTGAGCCGGCCTCGCGTCACCCGGTGACCGACACAGACAGGAATTCGGCCACCTTCGCAACAAGCTGGCTGGGCGTGTAGGGCTTCTGGACCATCGAATTCGCCTGAATGCCGCGGTGTCCAGACTCGACCGCGCCAATTCCGTAGCCGCTGCTGAAGAGAACAGGCAGGTCCGGGCGCGCAGCGCGGATGCAGTCATATACCTCCAGGCCGCCCTTTCTCGGCATCTGCACGTCGAGCAGTACCAGATCCACCGAGTCACGGTTCGCCGCGAACACATCGCAGGCTTCCTCGCCGTCGCGGGCCTGGAGCACACCGAAGCCGGCATTCTCCAGCACTCGCACGGCTATCTTCCGTACCATCTCCTCGTCCTCGGCAACCAGCACGGTCTTTCCGTTCCCGGAACTCTTCGTCTTCGTTTCCACTTCCGTGTTCCTGGGCAGATAGAGCTGGACGCGAGTCCCGTCCCCGTCATCGTTGTCTATCAGTATCATCCCGCTGTGCCGCTTGACCGCGGCATAGGCCACGGGGAGCCCCATGCCGAAGGCGGAGGAATCAACCTTCGTGCTGAAGAATGGTTCAAAAACGTGTTCCATCACTTCGCGCGGGATACCGCGCCCCGTATCCTTCACCGATATCCTTACGTAGTCCCCCTTCTCGGCCCATGGATACAGTCGCACGAAGGCATCATCAACGAGCGCGTTTCCGACCTCCAGCGCAAGAACGCCGCCTTCGCGCATGGACTCCATCGCGTTCTCGCAAAGACCCCATACTGCGTCCTCAATAACCTGCACATCGCCGTAAACGCCATATGGACGATCGACGCAGTGAAGTGTGACCAGCAGGCGCGAGTCGCCGTGCTCACGGGCTCTTGATGCGATGCGGTCGAGCATGGACTGCACATCCACCACGCCCGGCTTCAACTCAACGCACCTGCCGCAAAGCAGCAGGCTCTTCAGGAACGAAGCCGCGCGCCCGGCCTCTGTCAGGGCGGCGTCCATCTCGGAAGCCAGAGGATCCTTCTCGCCCAGCTTGCCGCGCGCCGACGCGACGCTGTCCTGAATATGCCTGATCACCCCGTCGAGCCGCGAGGAGACGCCCTCGGCAAACCTTCCGATCGCCTCCATCCTGCCGGCCTCGCGCACACGCACGGCTATGTCGCTGTCAGCGGTAACCGGGGTTTGCATCAGAAGCACGCCTATGATCTGCGAGGCATCGTCGCGCAGGGGCGAGAGAATCGCCTCGCAGCGGAAGGACTGCCTGTCGCCGCGCGCACCGACCCACCGCCCGCGCCAGGGACGGCCGGCCCGCACCGAGTCCAGAGCTTTCCTGCAGGAGTCGGTAGAGACGGATCCGGAAACCGTTTCGCCAAGGCCCCGGCCGCATAGAGACTCCGGATCACACCCGTACAACTGGCCTGCCGCATGGTTGGCGTAGCGGATGACTCCCGAAATGTCGGCAACCAGTATGCCCACCGCCGCCTGCCCGAGCGCCGCATTCGCGAACGCTGATGCAAGCCACTTGCCGTTATCTCTGTCGGCAGACATCAGGGTATTCTCCACCCGCCACGGCGAATAACATACGCTCGCGGCATAGTAGCAGCCGATCCCGAAAAAGCCATCCTCTTATCACAGGAAAAGCGGATGTGACTGAGAGCCTGTGACTTGGAGCCGCCCTGCGCGAGCCTGCCGCAGAAGAGACTGGACATGTCGCCTTCCCCCTTGGAATCACCTGCCAGAGGGAAAAAGCATGGCCCCGCCCCCCCGTAAAGCAGCACCGCAAACGACGTGGAGCAGGCCGGAACACCCCGCATGCGTCACGCACCCGATCAGGTTGGACCGCAGTATCGAGGCAAGCCCTTATCGCGCAACGTTCAACAGACATGACAGCCTTTGCATACCCTTGACACTGCTGACTCACAAAGATGACACAAAAAACGTTCAATCCTGTACTTACGACTGGTATGATAATCGCGGCGTGGGGTAGGACTCGCGAGATCTCGTGGGTCGTGCCTTGCGGGAGGCTTGATGGAACGACCCATGAAACATGTTCGCACGCACTTTCGCCTGCCAAACGGATTCCGTGAAATAGTCCGTTCGACGGCTATCCTTGTTCTTCTCCCGCTCATCATTCTGCCGGCCGTGCGCGCCCGCGCAGCCGTGTTCGACGACACCGGAACAGGCGCACGAGACTGGGGCGTGAGCGGGACGTGGACACTGTCAAGCGGGACTGACGCGGACGGCGTTCCAGACTCAGACGACGACGCAATTGTGGACAACGACGGCACAATCCTACTCAGCGACGTCAGATCCATATACAACCTGCGGCTCGCCGGCAACGCCGTGATCAATTTCACCGACTCATCGAAAAGCCTCACGCTCCTCGGCCCGACAAACGAATGGCGCGGCGGAAACATCCGCTTCCACTACCTGCCAACGTCCGCCGTGACCAACCGCGGGACGGTGTACTACACGAGCCCGACACAGCGTCAGATCGAGTACGGCGGCTCGTTCCAGACAGAGGGCCCGTTCATCCACGCGACGCCGGCCGTTCTCTACATCAAAGACAACGACGACTTCCGTTTCAACGTTGCCGGCGGCGGGTCATACAGATTCACAGCGGCCGGCGGCACACTCCACCTCAACAGACCCAACGCAAAGCTCTTCATCAACAGCGGCGGCACGCTTTCGGCAAACACACCCGGGGCGGCATCCGTCTACGGCGCGGGTGTTTTCGACCTGAAGACTGGAGGAGCGATCGAAGTCACTTCCGGCGAACTCGAAATCTACCCCACCTCCACACGGTTCAATAACGTATCCATATCGTCAACGCTCTCCGCGGGCGCTTTCCGGATAACCGACCCGGACGGCGCAGGCGGAAACGTCAGCCGCCTTGACCTGAAAAGCGCAGGCAACTTCACAACGATAGCCTCAGGCGCCTCGGTTATGCTGTCCGGGCCGGATTCCGTCTTCTCCAGATACGACAACGGCACATCACTGGACGCGTCTCTCACCACGGTGAACGGCACTCTGTCGCTCAGAAACGGCCGCCCGATGTCGCTGAGCGGCGGATTCACGCTTTCAGGCGGACGCCTCGAATTCGGACTGATCCCGCCGGCCGCAACGAACTCACGCCTCACGATCAACGGAACGGCCTCGCTTAACGGGACAATAGACATCGTGAATTCCGGCGGGATGGACAACGGCACCTACGTCCTCATCCGCAACGCCGGCGGGACACTCGGCTCCCCTTCCCTTTCCCTCGGCACGGTGCCGCCCGACTTCACGACTCAACTGGTGGTAGACGGCCCGTCGGCCGAGGTGCGGGTGGTCGTGTCGCGAAAAGCGCCTCACATCACCAATGCGTCCGGAGCAACGTCCGTCCGCGGTAACGCCGCCGCGTTGAACGGGTATCTCACTTCCACCGGCATCGCCACTACAGCGGTGTTCAACTACTGGGGCGCCGCTGACGGCGGAACGAACCGCGCGCTCTGGGCGAACACAAACCGATGGGCGGCGCCTCAGAACCCCGGCTCATCCTTCAGCACCAATGTCACCGGCCTGGCCACCAATTCCATCTACTTCTACAGGTTCTCGGCGACAAACCGGGTCGGGCGAAGCTGGGCGCAGGAGACATCGGCGTTCATCACCGGCGCCATAAGGCTGTTGGCCACCGACACAAGCGCCTCGGAAACACTTCCGGACCACGCCGCGTTCAGCCTCTACAGACCCATCTCAACCACCAACGGGACTCTGACCGTCTTCTACGCCGTCTCCGGTGACGCGTCGAACGGCGCCGATTACGCATACCTCTCCGGAACCGCATCCTTCGCACGCGGCGCAACCAACGCCGCAATCCCGGTTACCGTCATTCGCGACGCGCTCGCCGAACCGCCCGAAACCGTTTCCGTCCGCATCCTGCCCGGCCCGTACCTTGTCGCCCCCCAGAGCAACGCGACGATCACGATCCAGGACCTCGTTCCGGCAACGCTATATGACCGCGCTTCAGGCGCATGGGCGAATACGAATACATGGGAAACGCCGAACGGAAGCAACATCCGGCCATCTTTCCCGCCACGCCTCGGAGACACGGCGATCGTAGAGGCGGGCGTTGTCACCGTAACAAACGCGGATACTGCCGCATCCGTCGCCGTCCGCATCCACACGAACGGCACCGTCACCGTCGGCATGGGCGGCGGCATCACGGACGCTCACAAGGGCACTGACGCGCTGCGCGGCTCGGAAACAAGCCTGCGTGGCGGCAAGGTGGCGTCGGCGTACAACCGGCGGCTTACTTCAGCGGACATCGGCGGGAATCTGACGATCGACACCGCCGGAACATTCAGCTTCGCCGGCAACGACTTCGGGGCCATCGACGACAATTCCGGGCAGGGCGTGACCATCGCCATGGACGAGATCACAATCCCCGCCAACCCTTCGCCAGCCTCTTTCACGGTCATTCCCGCTCACAACCAGCAAACCCTCACCTTCCTTGAAGGCGCACACATCCTCGGCAACGCAACCGTCAACGCCGTCAGCAACGGCACCGTGCTTTCCCTCGGCCCTCTTGATGGAACCGGGACGCTGATCAAGAACGGCGCCGGCAACCTGCGCCTTTCAAGGCCCGCAGCCGGCTTCACTGGCAGGATCGAGATCTCGCAGGGAAACATCCAGATGACCGCGCCCGGCCCGGCCGTGATGGCGGGCGGGGCTTTGGTAGTCCGCGCAAACGCGAGTCTGCTGCTCTCAGTCGGCGGATCCCCCGCCCCGGCGTTCCTGAACGCGGCATCCGTCGTCATAACCAATTCCTCGATCGAGATCGTGTCCGCCGGCGCCGATAACGGCCTGCTCCACGCCTTCGGCGGAGCGATCTCGGTCCGGGGCTCCGGAGTATCCACCATCAAACGCACCGCCACCCTTGGAGGCGCGGCGACGCTTCATTCCTTTGCCTCTCTTTCTCTGCCGGAATCGTCATCAGGCACGTTGCGCTTCACGTCGGACACCGATGTCGGCGAACAGTTCCAGTTCACCGACACCGTATCGCTGAACGGTCGCTGGACGATCGATGTTGTGAAGGCCAGCAACATGGTTCTGCTTGGCGAGATAACCGGCACGGGAAGTATGGAGAAGACCGGCGCTGGCAGCGTGGTCATGCCGGACGGCGGCTTCTTCACAACCCTGGTTGTCAGTCAGGGCGGAATCGAGGTGCCGCTCGGCGCGACACTCTCGGTTGACTACCTCTGCTCAGGCAGCCAGGGAGTCTCTTCGAACTGGGTGCCGGCGGGTATCTACCCGTCGGGAACCTTCCCGTGGCTGACCGGCGGCGGCAGCATTGCGGTGGGCTTCAACGGTCCGCCGTGGCCGATCCCTGAAACCAGGTCCGCATCGTCCATCAAGCCGGGATCCGCCACTCTCAACGGGGCACTCACATCCGCCGGAGACAACACGGCCTATGTGCGTATCTACTGGGGCGAGACGGACGGCACCAACAACGCGGCGGCGTGGAACACCAACGTATTCGTCGGCGCCTTCACCGACGCCGCCGTCTTCGGCACCAACGTCACCGGGCTCGTGGCCGGCCAAATGTACTACTACCGCGTCTTCGCCACGAACTCGTACGGCGCGGCATGGGCGGCCAGTTCCAGGTCTTTCACGGTCCCAAGCGACAAGCCGTCCGTTACGAACGCCGCAGCCTCGCAGATCGGCGCCGGTTCGGCCACGCTGAACGGCATCCTTGTGTCCACCGGCCGGACATCAACCGCCGTCTTTGCCTACTGGGGCCCGACCGACGGCGGCACCAACGCCGCCCAATGGGCTGCAACGAACAAGTGGATTTCGCCGAGACAGCCCGGACTGCACAGCCTTCCCCTGACCTCGCTTGCCGCGAACGGAACATTCCGCTTCCGCTATTCGGCCACGAACTCCTACGGCCGATCGTGGGCGCCTTCGACATCCGCGTTCACGACCGGCGAGGTCGGGATAAGGGTAAAATCCCACGCCGACGAATCCACGCCTTCTTCCGGCATGTTCGAGGTATACAGACCACGCGCAGCCACGAACCTCGCGCTGACTGTCCGCTACGCCCTTGCCCCCTCCTCCACCGCGGTTCAGGGCACCGACTTTGAAACGCTCCCGGGCTCGGTCCTGCTGCCGGCAGGGGCAACGAACGCGACCATAGCACTCCGCCCGTACGACGATTCTCTCGTCGAGGGGAGTGAGACCGTCTCACTCACCCTGCTTCCCGGAAATTACGCCCTCTCGGCCCAGAGCAACGCGGTCATGACAATCACCGACGACGAAGATATCAGCGTTTTCTCCCGCCGCATGCGGATACGGTTCCCCGGCTACACCGGCGCCTCGCCGCTTTCCGACTTCCCCGCCCTTGTGACGTTCAGGACCTCGACTGCCGGCTTCTACTCCACATTCTCAACGGCCAGCCCCTACGAGATGCGCTTCTTTGACGACTCCGTCGGCACGGCTCTGCCGTTCGAGGTCGAGGAATGGAGCACGTCCGGCAATTCACATATCTGGGTCAAGATCCCGTCCCTCTCCGGCACGAACACCTCCATCTGGGTTTTCTGGGGCCGGCCGGTCTCTCCCGTCCCGGCAACCTCAACGAACGGCGCGGTCTGGGGAAACAACTTCGTCGGCGTCTGGCACATGAACGAAACCATCTCCCAGAACAAGCGGTTCCCCGACTCCACCGCCGCGCATCACGGGACCTTCAAGGCCAACGACGGCACGCCCAACAGCACGCGGATAAACGGGGTCGCCGGCTACGCGGTTGATTTCAACGACACCGACTACATTGACGTGGCCGACGAGCAGTATTTCAACCTTGGCGCGAACATCACCGTGAGCTGCTGGGTCAGGGATATGCCCGACGGCGGATGGGAACCCTGGGTTTCGAAATACGGCGAGTCGGGCCAGGGCTGGCAACTGCGCCGCGACAACAGCAGCCCGCCCAGGCTTGCATGGACAACACGCGGGATCACGACCGAAGACTACCTGGGGACGGCCCCAACGCTGAACGACGGCCCCTGGCACTTCGTCGTGGGCACGCTCGGCGGCGGCAGACGGGAGATATATCTGGACGGCTCCCTGAACGCCGGAGAGAACAAGACCGGCACCATAGCCGCCACGTCCGACCGCGTGGCGATAGGAGCCCGGTTCGCCAACGGTGTAATCGGAGCCTTTTCCGGAGCGCGGATTGACGAAGTGCGGATTTCTTCGGTGGCCCGATCTTCCACATGGATACGCACTGAGTGGCTTAACGCCGTATCGAACTCGACCTTCTGTCTGTTCGAGCAGCCGCAGCTCAACATCGCCGTCACAAACAACGCTGCTTACGACCTCGGGCTCACATACGCCAGAATCGGCGGCACGCTTGTCGCCGACGGCGGCCAGTCGTCCACGCGCGCATATGTCTGCTGGGGCACCGCGGAGGGTGGAACTTCCACCGGCTCGTGGCAGAACGTGGTGTCATTCGGTCCAGGATGGAATGCTCCGGCCGCATTCACAACCAACATCACGGTCACATCCAATACCTTCTACAGGTTCAGAAGCTTCGTCACAAACGCGGTAGGCCACGCGTGGGCCGATTCGTCACGCACGCTTCTCACGGCCCCCGTCTGGCTGCAGGTGACCAAGAGCACGGCATCAGAGATCGGCCCGACCGCCGCAACCGTCACCGTGTACCGGTCATCCTCGGTCACCGCCCTGCCCCTGAGCATCAGCTTCGCAGTCGGCGGAACGGCCTCAAACGGCGTGGACTACGCCACGATCAGCTCACCCGTCGTCATGCCGGCCGGCGCTGACCGGGTCCATATCCCAATCTCCGCGCTCGACGACACCTTATGGAACGAAGGCGCTGAGACCGCCACCATCCGCCTTCTGCCCGGCCCTTACCTGCTCGGCAGCGGGACCAATGCGACTGTGAGCATCTTCGACAAGGGCGACGTCGGACTGTGGTCAAAACGGATGAAGATCTCATTCCCCGGCTATACCGCCGCCGAAACGCTTTCCGGCCTGCCGGTAATGGTTGCGATGGGACCCGAACGCTCCGGCTTCAGTTACAATGATTTCGCCTCTACAAACGGATACGATCTGCGCTTCCTGGACTCGACCGGCGAGACAGAACTGCCCTACGAAGTCGAACGCTGGCAGACTTCCACCAACATTCTCTCCCTGCCCGGCACCATTTCCGGCCTGTCGCTCTGGCTTGACGCATCCGACGCGTCAAGCGTCGTGAAGGACGGCAACAACATCGTCACGAAGTGGCTGGACAAGGCAGGCAGCAACAGGCACGCGGACCAGGTGCTCGGGTTGCCGGTGTTCTCCGGAGGCGCTCTCAACGGGAACTCCGTGCTGACCTTCTCCGGCTCCGACCTGCTCTCGACCACCTACAACTTCGATTCGCTTAATACCAATTACACGATCTTCACCGTCGCGCGCTACACCGGCGGGGCCAACAATCGTGTCATCAGCTCCACGACCCGGAACTGGATGTTCGGCTTCCACGGCGGCAGAGACGAGTGCTTCCACGCCGAGGGATGGATATACCAGGGCGGCAACGCAAACACTTCGTGGCACCTGCATGCCGGCGAGGTGCGAAAAGCCGCGGACCCGGTCGCCGCCTTCTGGAAGGACGGCGTCCAACTGGAGCGTTACAGTACGGGGTCGGACAACGCCAACTACCTGCCCGGCCGCATGGCGTTCGGCGGCCTGAACTACGTAAACGGAACTGAGCTTTCCGCCTGCCAGGTCGCGGAAGTCCTTGTCTATGACCGCCAGCTCTCACAGGATGAACACCAGCGCGTGGGCGCATACCTGACGGCCAAGTGGGGACTGCGCACGCACTACAACGTGCCGGGCCGCTCAATCGCGTGGGTCCGCCTGCCCTCGCTGACGTCTTCCTCCTATATCTGGGCACACTGGGGGAACCCGTCAGCCGCCTCCGCACAGCCGGCCTACACCACAAACGGGGCGGTCTGGTCCTCCGGTTACCGCGGCGTCTGGCACTTCGCCGGCGACGGCCGCGACTCCACTTCCTACCGCCATAACCTCACAGACGGCGGATCGGACAACCTCCTGAAGGCAAGGATAGCCTCCGGCCGCGGTTTCGACGGCTACAACGACTACATGGTCCTCGGCGATGTCTCCACCATCAGGATAAGCGCCTACACGGTGTCGCTCTGGCTGAACCCCCAGATATCCCAGACACAGTGGGGCGACATCGTCGGCAAGGATTACTACAGCGCTAACGATGAGGAAGACTACAACTTCGCCCTGCGTGCCAACTACTGGCAGAGCACAACCGGCGGCGTCATCCTCCACCACAACTGGTCCGATTCCGCGGGAGGGGTCTCAGGCCCCCAGGGCTCATCCAGTGTCCCGTTCGGACGCTGGAGCCACGCGGCCATCGTGAACGACGCTTCGGTCGGCCGCACCTATATCAACGGCATCCAGGACCGGCAGGCCAATGTCACCGGGTCCCTCAAGGTCCACAACAAACCCGTCTACCTTGCCCGCAACCTGGGCGGTTCAAACGGCGGCTACTTCACAGGCCAGTACGATGAACTCCGGATCGCGAACCAGGCCCGGTCGGCCAACTGGATCAGGGCGGAGTACATGACGATGGCGTCAAACGACGTCTTCACCGCCTACACGCCCGCGCAAAGCGGACACGAGGTGTCCAACCTGCCGGCAAACAACGCTCAGACCAACCGTGTCACGCTGTCCGGCCGCGTGGACTTCGTCCAGGGCGGGACATACCCCGAAGTGTACGTGTGCTGGGGCCGGACAAACGCCGGGCCGACCTCGATCGATTCGTGGGAGAACAGGGTTCTGGTCGGCAACACGTTCTGGACCGGCGACACCTTCTCCACGAACGTCGCAGTCCTGCCGGGCTACCTGTACTACTACCGCTGCTTCATGACCAACTCGGTCGGCTACGACTGGGCCGACGACTCGGGCGTGTTCCTGTCCGCCGCCGTGAACGTTTCCGCGAGCGACCAACTGGCCGTCGAGACCGGAAACAACACCGCAACATTCCTCTTCAGCCGTCCTCCCTCCGCATCGGCAGAGTCCGTCACGGTCTCGTTTTCCGTCGGCGGGACAGCCACCGAGGGCGTTGACTACGATCCCCTGCCCCGCATGGTCACCATTCCCGCGGGCCAATCCTCGACCACGCTTGTCCTGACGCCGATATATGACCGCGAGACGGAAGTGTCTGAAACAGTGACAATCACTCTCACGAACACCGCCCATGCGGTCACATCCTCGGTCCCGGCTTCGGCAACCATCGCGGACGGCTCTTTCATGAACCTGAACGTGATCTGGGACAATGCGGCGGCAAACGGCAAGTGGGAAAACAACGGCAGCAAGAACTGGCACCGGATCGGGTTCCCGTCCGGTTTCGACCGGTTCTTTGACGGGGATTCGGTGTCGTTCTCCTCGCCCGGCGGACCGGTCTTTGTTCAGACGGCCGGCGTCGCGCCTTCCAGCATTGCGATATCGGGCACCAACGCCTTCACTTTCTCCAGCGGCGTCATCAGGGGAACCGGCACGGTTTCCGTCTCCGGATACCCGACGGCAGTCTTCGCCGTCACAAACGCGTGGACCGGGCCGACTTACATCACCGGCGGAATGCTTGCCACAAAAGCGCCGTCCTCGCAGAACGCTCCGGGGAACCCGTTCGGCGCCTCATCCACGTTCGCCGGCAACGGAACGCGGCTCGCAGCCTACGACCGCTTCGGTTCTTTTGTCGGTTTCGAGAACCGGATTCTCAACTACGCCGGGTCTGAAATCCTGCTCGATAACTCCCTTCTCGGTTCACCCGGCAACGGCAGCCGCTACCGCGGGGCATCCGGCCAGGGGCGCTGGGGCGACACGGCAACGATCACGCTGCGGGGCTCTTCACTGCTCGTCCGCGGCGGTAACATGACCGCAGTCCTCACCCCGGTCGATGAGGACGTGGGCGCCATCAGCCTGAATGCCCTCTCCGCCGTCACCATCTCTCCCGCCACAACAAGAGGCGGCGCGTCAATCACCGCCGACCGGCTCGTGCGCAACGGAAGGGCCGTGCTCGCGGCTGGCGTAACCGGCCTGGACTCGGCCGACATCGGCTCGGTACTGCGCCTCTCGGTGGAACGCCCGCCCGCCTCGTCCAACGGAATGCTTCCGCCGTGGATACTCATTACGAACAGCATGGCCTTCGCGCTGTACGACAACGACAACAGCGACGGCTACATCGGCATCGCCCCGAAACCGTTCACCGCAACCTCCCTGTCTTCCGCCCTGCCCGAGGACGTTGTCAGGATATCCTCTTCGGCAACAGCGGCGTCAAACCGCACCGCCCACGCGCTTTC
>VGWI01000037.1 GCA_016873655.1 Lentisphaerota bacterium | reverse complement strand
GCTCTGTCCGCCCGTAACCATCAGCCCGCCCCCGCGCTTCTGCACGAAGGACACCAGGAGCTTCATGGACGTTTCCGACAGGTCATCACCGGCCCGGAACAGGTCGCGCGGCACGTCGCGCAGGATTACGACGTCGTACTTGAACAACTCCGTCTCGCTCTGGATGATGCCATCGGCCGGGTTGGCGTGCAGAGCGCCGCCCTGCACGTAAACCCCGCCGCCCGGCATGTGGCACATGGCCACCAGATGCACAAGCGGATCGGTCTCGATCGCCACCTTCATGAGCTTGTACTCGAAGCGTGGCAGGCCCTCGATCATCAGCACGTTGATCTTCTCGTCGCGCACGTCGGCAAAGAACGACACCGCGTTGCTGCCCAAGTTCACGTCTTCGCCCGGCATCGAGAGCACGTACCGGTGCAATCCCGGCTTCTCGGGTTTGTGGAACATCTCGAACCAGTCGTAGGACTCGCCGAGCACCGTGACCTCCCGGACCTTCTTCCCATCTTCCAGCAGCGTCAGGGTGCAGGACGAACTCCCCGTCGAGTCCTTCAGGGCGCCGCGGATTACAAGCGACTCGCCGAGGCGGATAACACTGCGCTCCGGTCTGGCGGACAGCCGCGACTGCGGCGTCGGCTCAGGGGTGCCGTACAGCACTACAGCCAGATCCACGCCGCGGGACTTGAGCGCCTCGCCGGTCAGGGACGGATTCTGCTTCTCCAGATCCCGTCCATCCGTCAGCAGCAGCAGGCGCTGCAGGTGGGGCCGGTCGGCCAGCTCGCGCAGTACGGCGGCATGAATGGCGGTCGGCGTCTTCGCCCCGGCATCCTCGCCGAGCGGCTTCCCGCTGAGAGTGCCCGCCTCCATCGCCACCTTGCGGCCCACGGCCTGGCGAACGGTCTCCAGATCGTCCTTCGCGGCGCTGAACCGGGGGCGGTCCTTGACATCCGCCGTGCGCATCGACCCGGAATCGTCCACCAGAACCAGCCAGGACGGGTCCTGCGCCCTGCTGATCTCGAGATTGAGATGCACACGCAGCAAGACGAGCAGAAACAGGCCCACCATACCCAGGCGGAACAGGAAAGACAGCACGCGCACACGCTTGTGCATCTTGACCGCCGGCAGGAAGTTGATCGCCGCCATGGCCAGGCCAAGGGCCACCACGCCCCACATCACCGCGCTCGGAATACCGGGCTCGGTCACGAACCGCAGCGCCGTTATTTGGTCAATGCGCGTGAAGGGATCCAGCCCAAGCCACCTAAACAGCAGACTCATGGGCCTCCTTCCTGCCCCGGGAAAACAGGGCCCCGAACAGAGTTTCCGCCACGAGGGCCACAAACACCAACGTCAGCAACAGGATGAACAGCTCGCGGCGCGGGCGGAAGAGATCGTCCACCCGGTCGGAAGTCAAGACAACATCGCCGCCGCCGCAGAGCCCCGCCAACTGCTCCGGACTCGCGACCGTGAGGTCCGACTCGTCCGGGGCCCGGTTGACGGCCAGCCACCGGTCTCGCGCGATAGCCTTTCCGGGATGGGTCGCCCGGTAGGCGCCGGCGATGTATATGTCCTTGACCATCACGTGCGTGTCTTCCGGAGCCATCTCGAAAGAATAGGTGCGCGGCCCCTCAAGAGTCACGGTGCCGCCCAGGCCACGGAATTGCGGCAGTTCCATGCGATGAAAGTCGCCGACACGGATGTGGTCCGTACGGCCCGCAACATCCTCGTCGACCGGGGAGAGACGATCCACGATTGCATGCGCCACGGACACAAAGGCCAGGTTGCGCGGCAGCGAGGTGTCATCCAGATTCCAACTGTGTGTCTGGACGCAAACCTGCCCTTTCCCCATTGGCGCGACGCCCAGGAGGAGGTCGCCGTCACGCGTCTTCAGCGCCGCCTTCATCTCGCCCTGCGCCTGCGTCGAGAAATACCGCGCAAACAGGATGTCATTGACCGTTCCCCATTCGCCCCGCACCAGGTCCAGCAGCAGCGGGTCCGCAATCGACTTCTCGTTGGTGTCCATCACCGCCGCGATCTTCGGTTCCCGCAGATCCCCCAGCTCGAACCCCGCCAGGAACGGGCCGAAGGCGCCATTGAAAACGGTGGTCGAGGTCACGTTGCTGTCCGGGACGATGTAGAGGCCTCCGCCCTGGTTCACGTAGCCCTCCAGATCCCGTATGACCTCGTCGTCCAGCATCTGGATTCCGTAGAGAACAACCATCGAGTACATCGACAGGGCTTTACGCTCGAGCTCCGTCCTCACGACGCGCTTGACTGAGATATAGGTTTCCCCCCCGGCTTCCCCGGTCGCTTCGGACGGGTTGATCGCGCAGGCAAACAGATCCGGGCCACTGCTGCCGATCGTCAACCCCTCGGGCTTGGGGTAGGACTCCGAAGTCACCAGCAGCACCTGGCGGCGCTTGAGCATGCGGACGGTCGTGTAGGCGTCGTTGTCGGCGTTGAACCCGTCTTCAGACACGTTCACGCCCAGGGCGCTGTCATTGGGCGAATCGAAGGTCTGGCGAATTTCGACGCGCGCGGTTTCGCCACTGGCCAGATTGCATGGCCGCGACGCGATGACCACCGGCCCGCTTTTCAGAGACACCACCACGGTCTGCTGCGTGGGCGACGAGTTGACCAGATGCGCGGTCGCCTTGCCGCTCGCCCCGAGGTAGACCTTTTCCGGATGAAACTCCCCGCTGTGCAACTCGACGTTCGGCAGGATCGGGACCGGGTCCGCTATGAAAACCGGTCGGATGCGGCTCCCCCGCAGCAGGTCCGCCAACCCCGGAGTGCCAAGCCGGGACCGATAGTTCCGAAGCTGCTGGTCGGAAAACACCAGCAAGGCACTGCTGGCCGCACGTTTGGATCGCAGGTCGCGCAGGGTGTCCTCGATTGCCACAAACAGGCTGCGGCCGCCGCCATCGCTCACCCATGCGTTGGTCACGGCACTCTCGAGCACCGCGATGTCACTGGTGAAGCCGGTACTCTCGAAGACCTTGTCGCCCACCAGCGTAAACGAGAAGAAGTCCCCCTGGTTCATGCCGCGGACAAGATCGAGAATGCGCGCGCGGTGCGCTTCGAACAGGGATGTCGCGCCATCGGCGCTCGGGCCGCGCATACTCATCGAGTTGTCCAGCACAATGGCCAGCGCGCGAGGGCCGGTCGTCCGACTCGGCCCGGTTATCCGCGCCATCAGCAGAACAAACAGGGCCAGCAGAAGAAGTCGCAACAAGAGCTGCAACAGATCGCGCGGCACCGGCGCGAAAGCATTCGCCACATCTCTCTGCTCAAGAAACTTCAACGTGGCCAACGGCTGCGGCTTCATGCGCTGACGGTTGATCAAGTGGATCACGATCGGCACCGCCAACCCAAGCAGACCCAGGAGCATCAGGGGATTCAGCATCGTGCCCTCCCTCGAACCAGGCGTTGCAGAAGGTGCGTAGAGAGAAGCGAGACCAAGTCATCGCCATTGTGCACACGCAGGTAATCCACCCCGTGTTGCTCGCAGAAAACGCGCAACTCGCTCTGATGCGCCTCAAGGCGCTCAAGATAGCTCGTCCTGAGCTGCATGGGATCCCCCATGATCCTCTGACCAGACTCCGGGTGCCGGAACTCGGTCATGGTGTCAAAGGGAAAGGTCAGCTCGGCCTCGTCGAGCACCTGCAACAGCGTCACATCCTGCTGCCGCACGGCCAGCCCCTTCAACGTATCGAACATCGGCTGAAAATCATCCAGGGCGTCGGTCAGAATGACGGTTACGCCCTTGCGACCGATACGCTGCATCGCCTCCCAGGCCAGCTCGCCAAATTTACCGCCACCCTTGCCCGCCGGCTCACCCAGATGCTGAAAGAGCAGGGCCAGATGCCGTTTGCCCTGACGCGCCGGAATCATCTCGTCGATGACATCGCCCAGACAGAAAAGCCCGGCCGAATCCTGCTGATTCACGGCCATCATGGCAATCGCGCCGGCAATCGTTGACGCCAGCTCCAACTTCGTCAGGCGATCGCCGGCCGCCGGAACCCGCATGGACGCCGACGTGTCCAGAAGGATATTCACCTTCATATTGGATTCCATTTCGAACCGCTTGACGTAAAGACGTTTGGTTCGGGCAAATGCACGCCAGTCGATCGTGCGGATTTCGTCGCCCTGCTGATAGCTCTTGTGCTCAACAAACTCATTCGACGCGCCGAAATCGCTCGTGCGATGCCGATTCTCATAAAGCCCACGCACCAGGAAGCGTGATCGCAGCTCAATCCCCTTCAAACGCGCAAGCAAGCGGGGATCGATGGTCAGACTGTTGCTTTCAGTTGGCATAGCGATCAGCGCGAAAGAGCCAGGGATCAGGCATCAGGAGGTCGATGCCTGTCCGAAACAAGAAACCCGACACCTCGCCTTCATCCTTCAGCCGGCACGGCCTTGAGAAGATTGTCGATGACCTCGACGTCGCTCAGGTTGTCGGCCATAGCGTTGAAGTTGAGCGATATGCGATGGCGCAACACACTGCGGGCGACTCGTTGCACATCCGCTATCGAAGCGTGCGTATTGCCGTTCAGCACCGCGTTGGCCTTGGCGCCCAGGGCCAGATACTGCGCGGCGCGCGGTCCGGCACCCCAATTCAGGTATTTCCTTACAAAATCGGGTGCCGTCGGATCCTTCGGACGGGTCGCGGTGCTCAGACGCACCGCGTAATCGACGACCGGCCGGGCTATCGGTATACGGCGCACAATGTCCTGGATCTCGATAACGTCCGCGCCGGTCATCACGCCCTGGGCCTCCCGGTCAACACCTCCCGTGGTTTGCTCCACGATCGCCACCAGTTCATCGCTGGTCGGATAGTCCACGAAGGTGTTGAACATGAACCGGTCAAGCTGCGCTTCCGGCAAGGGGTACGTGCCCTCCTGCTCCAACGGGTTCTGGGTGGCCATTACCAGGAACGGCCGCGACAGTTTGCGTGTCTCGCGACCCGTGGTCACCTCTCGCTCCTGCATGGCCTGCAGCAACGCGGCCTGCGTTTTGGGCGGTGTGCGGTTAATCTCATCCGCCAGCAGCAAGTTCGTAAAGACCGGGCCTTCGACAAAGCGGAACTCATGTTTTCCCGTGGACGGAACCTCGTCCACAACGATCGATCCGGTAATATCACCGGGCAGCAGGTCCGGCGTAAACTGAACACGGTTGAAATCCAGTTGCAGGGCCTTGCCCAGCGTGGAGATCAACAACGTCTTCGCGAGGCCCGGCACCCCTACGAGCAGGATATGGGCGTTGCAGAACAACGCCATCAGCACATCATCAATCACATCGTGCTGGCCGACAATTACTTTGCCGACTTCAACGAGAATCTGTTTGTAAGATGCCTTGCACTTCTCGATCGCCGCAACATCGGCATGCTTCGATCCATCACTCATTCCTGTCTCCTTTCGCCGCCCAGACGTGCGCTCTAGAGTTCTGCCCCGGTTACGGGGTTAATTAAGGTTTTGTCACTCATGAAACTACCCAGGCGGCCCCGCCGGGGAGCATCGCCGACGATACCGTAACGCACCCACACGCTACGGGCAATGTGCAATTGCAGAGACGTGGGCTTCTGTTGGGCCATAAGAGACAGACCTTCTACGGGTCTTCCCTTTGTCGCGAGCTTCATCGACTGCCTCATCGCCGCACACTCCCTCGCCTCTCTTTCGCCCACGGCGTCAGGAATTGATTCGTTTCGGAGGTTGGGTTGAACAGCCCCGGGAGTTGCACTTCTTTGGTGAGCTCGTCGGCCTTGATCACCCGCACGGCGCCCCTGTAACTTACAACGATCCCCACCTCGTCGCCAAACGGCGCGATGTCGGGATTCAGTCGCGTTATTTCGGAAACCATCCTTCCCTTGTCCTTCTTCACGGAGAAATTCCGGGTGAACAGGAACGGAAAATCATTGGTCTGCCCCTGCAAAGGCGCCGCAATACACCAGACGTTGTTGCTCGCGGTAAAGTTAGCCATGTTCGTGCCGGAAAACACGGGCACCCCGGGAGCAGCCAGCCAATCGGCAGGAAACGCGTTCGTGTACAAGTCGCTATGGAAGAAATCGAGGAAATACTCAGTGGAACCGGACCGACTGTTGGTCGGCCACATCACTGACATCGACTCCGTCACCCCGGCAATCTGGTTCGCGCGTATAATTGCCTCGCGCAACCGCTGTCCATTCTGAGTCAGACGCACAATATCCCGATGCCGGTTCGCCTGAATGAGCGCAGGAACCACCATCGCAACAAATAGAGCGACCACGCCGAGCGCAACAATCCGCTCCGCCATCAGCGAAACCAAACCGCCCTTGCTCTGTCGATCATCCATCATTCGATCCTCAACACCCGTCATTAACCGAAATCACTGCAGCCCGCAAAACAGCCTCTGGCATCCACCTTGTCAGCGCGGCGGCACCGTCAGCTTTGTCTCACAGGATGGACATTGAAACTCCATGCCGACCCACTCCGACTCGGCCTCGAGTTTCTGACCGCACGACGGACACGCGAATTTAAAAGACCCCCCGGAAGCAGCCTGCTCTTCCGCTGCTTTCTGCGCTGCTTCGCGCGCCACGCGTTCAGCTTCTGCCTGAGCAGCCTGCTCTTCCACTGCTTTCTGCGCTGCTTCGCGCGTCATGCGTTCAGCCTTTGCCTGCTCTTCCAACCGCGCCGCTTCGCGTGCCACGCGCTCGGCTTCTGCCTGAGCGGCCTTCTCTGCCGCCGCTTTCTCGACCGCAGCGCGCGCCTTACGTTCAGCTTCTGCCTGAGCGACCTTCTCTGCCGCTGCCTTCTGCGCTGCTTCGCGCGCCCCACGTTCAGCCTTTGCCTGCTCTTCCAACCGAGCTGCTTCGCGAGCCTTCTGCCTTTCCGCATGACGAGCCGTCTTCTCGGCAAGGAGTTGCGCTCGTATACGCGCATGCTCACCGCTGTCAGCGCCGCCCCCGCAAGACTGGCTGCGAGCCCGCAACTCGTCCCGAATCCGCAGCTCGGGTTTCAGCGGCTCGCTGTAAATCACGTCAAAGGCCTCATTGTCCTTCGGGAGCAGGTTATCGTCCTTCGTCCAAACAGCCAGGGTGACGTTCACGCGATCCGCGATCCAGCGCAATTGCGCCGCCACGTCGGCCGCGGGTCGTGTCGGCAAGGACCAGACGATATGAACAGCACGACGCGCCCTCGCCCGCGTCTCCTGCCGCTGCCCGAGGAGTCTCGCCACCTCCGCGAGAATCGCGTCGGCCATGCCGGCATCCGGCACCACAACGGCGTAGTGCCGGAACCAGGCACCGTCCAGCAGGAATTCCGTTTCCAGCGGAATGCCCGGCGTTCCGGCCACCAGTTTCTTCACCCCGGCAATCCTCCACGAGCCCAGACGGAACCGTTCCAGAACAGGCTGGTCCGGCCAGGGATCCTGAGCGCCGAAATAGATCAACTGCTCACCCTTGCGCAGCACCGATCCCGCGTAGTATTCCGGCGGCAGGCGGCCGGCGGCCGCACGGGGCGTCACCAGCAGCATGCGCGCACGCGGCGAGAACGAATCCAACCAGGGACCGCCGATCGGCACCAGCCAGCGGGTAGCCAGAGCGCTATTGAATGCTTTGAGGTAATCCCACAGAACGAAACCAATACAGGCCCACAAAACCAAACGAAGCGTGAAGCGATTGAGCCGATCGGCTATCTTCAACGCCGTCATGAGGCCACTCTTGATGTATACGAATTCATCGGTTTCAGGCGCGACTTCCTTGACATCAATATCGATGCGCTGTTTCTTTCCCTTCTCGCGCTCCCGCTTGCCGCTTTGGCGATAGGCCGGCACCTGCGCCAGGGACGTCGTCTCGTTGGTTGAGATGGCGCCATCCAGCGTAGGCGGCTTATCCCCAGCGGGGTGCGGCAGACTCTCCGCAAACTGGGCGGTCAATTCCGTTTCGCCATCCTCATTCTCGGTCATGTTGGCGCTCGCCGCCGCGACCGCAGCCTGTTCTTCACGCGCCGCGCGCTCCTCAGCCCGGGTATCGAGCCTCGCCTTCGTGCTGAGCGTAAGGGAGGAAAGCTCGGCGGTAACGTATGCCAACAGCGCCAGCGTCAGGGCGGCGAACAACAGCCCCCAGCGCGGCCGTCGTCTCAGCCCCTTTGCCAGCAGCGTGGCCGCGCTGACCCAGGCAAGGACGGAGAGCGCACCGGCCAACACGTAAAGAACGATGAACTGCAGTACGATCATCGGCGATACTTTCGAGTTAATTCCAGGTAATGGCTGAAGGAATAATAGACGACGTTTACCCCGATCTCCATGGCGCCATCGGCCAGATCCTCGCGCATTCCCGAGCGATTCACCTTCCACGCATCGTTGACGTCGCCCGGATGGTAGAACACGACCCAACGTCCATTGTGCTTAACCCCCATGCTATTGACTCCGCCATGGTGCCAGAGCGGTGGCGGGCCGTTCACGAAGCTGAACGGCAGTTGAAACAGGATGTCGTCATCCGGAATCGTCATCAAAGGTTCGCCCGGCAACACTCTGGCAATGAACGATCTGAACGCCCTGTCCCAGTTCTGACTCCCGCAGTCCGCGAAGAGCATGCCGCCGCCATGCAGGTACTCGCGCAGGATACGCATATCACTATCCGACATCGAGATGCCGCCGTGTCCGGTCATGTACACAAACGGTGGCGCATAACCCTTGGGATACTTCTTCAGGAGCCGAACGGGATGGCTCTCGCCCCTTGTCGCGCAGTTGAATCCGGTCAGGTTCTTGATTTTCGCGAGGAAATTGATGTCCGCGCGGCTGACCGCATCCATGCCGTCGTCCCACCCCTGTCCGTTGTACTCGAGACGAATGAAACGGACCTTCGAATCGTCCATACCGTCGGGCCAACCGCCAGGGCCTTCTCCACCCACCCCCATCTTTCCCGCCATGGCCATCACGCGGCTCGGATCGGCGTCGTACTGTACGCGACTGACCTGCTCGACGATCATCTCGACCTTGGAATCGTTGAGGTCCGGGAAGTTGAAGGAAATGGCGGAGTTCGGGTTGACGATCAGCTTCTTCTTTTTTTTCTGCTTTTCCACCTTCTGCACCCGTGCCACGGCCACCGCCGGGGAGCCCTTGCCCTTGGGCACGCGGTATGGATCCACGCAGCCGATATAGGAAAGCAGCCAGGGCAGAATAAGCACGAAGAATACATGCGTCCAGGCGCTGGACCAGAGGCTCTTGCGGAATCGCGGATCGGGACCATGGCTGCGCACGTTTTCGATTACGCGATCGCCGGGGGCAGGCTCCTTCGAGGGATCGTTGGTCCAGGCCCTGATCGCCGCCCGAGTCCACGCAAAGAGGTAGACCAGCCCCAGCACCGCGGCCACCAGCAGCACGGGCCAGAGAAACTGTAGTCTCCATGCCGCCACGTTCCAGGAATCGGGTGCCGCGCCACCCGGCTTGACGTCCTGGATCTGGACAACACGGACCGCCTTGAAGACCAGCATGGCGTAGAACCACGCCCCCATCCAGGCCGCGATGCATGCCTTGCGCACCACGCTCAGCACGTGCCGCCCGCGCAACCACAGACCGACAACCGACGCGATCCCCAGCAGCACCGACACCGACCCGACCACCCAGGCCGTGGCGGCTACGTACTGGCCCACGCCAGCGGCCGTAAACGCCGTCCGCAACTCGGGAAAAAGCTCCACCAGCGCATCGTAGCGCACCGTCAGCAGGATGGATTCCCGCAGCGCCACAGCCCCGGCGATGCCCATCGGAAGGCACAGGCGGACAGGCCAGGAGACATATGGACGTGGTAGTCTCATGACGTCGCGTAAACGGGTCCTCAGGGCGCAGTTCTTACCGTGTCCTCGTATCTTCCAGATCAATCCCCAGATCGGACGCGTCAGGAAGCTCCTCGGGTTTGGCGACCTCCGTGATCTTCTTCACAATCGCCGAATCCGTGGCTGAATCGGGCACGACTTCCCCATCAATCTCGATCGCCTTCGCGGCCCCGGTGGCCACAGCCACCTCGCCCGTTGCCACCACGCCGGTCGCCGTCGCGGCCTCGTTTGTGCCTGCGCCCGCGCTCGCGCCTTTCTTGGCCGCTTCAGCGCTCGCGCCTTTCTTGGCTGCTTCAGCGGCCGCCACACGCGCCGCCGCGCCGTCCGGGTCAATCCTGTCCCGTATGTACCCGGCAGAAGTCAGCAAGATCACCACCAAGTGAATCCCGGCCGCCACCAGGATCCACAACACAAGCTTCTTCCGCAGGAACCCCTGCAGCAGCACATCCGGCGAAAGCCGGCCGTAGTCTTCATTTCCAGTATTCATACGCTGTCTCCCTATTGCTCACTCGTACTTCTCAATTATCGCTTGGCTTCAGCAAATCACCCACCGCAACCACAATTCCACCGGCCCCCACGATCGCCTCCATCACCGGCTGGAAATCGTCGCGCGCGAGCCTCAAGTCACACTTGAACAGCACGCTGCGACCCTTGACATCTTTCGGGTCTTTTTCCTTCAAGCGTTTTTCGAGGTCCGCTTTAAGCGCGTCGGCGCTGGCCACCGGCTTGCCTTCCAGGTAAATCTTGCCCTCTTTGTCCATTGCAACCGACGGACTGCTACTCTCGACGGACGCGAGGTTCAGCGACGTCGGCGACTTGTATTCGATCTGGGATTCTTTGACGAAATTGCTGCACACCATGAAGAAGATGATCATCAGGAAGGCGATGTCACCCATGCTGACGATGGGCATCGTAATCGGACCTTTGCGATTGCGTCGCAGCTTCACTACTTATCCTCCGTCAGGATGCCAATTACGCCGCCGGACGCGGTGATCACCGCCATGACTTCGAAGTAGAGCTGGTATTCCACGTCCGGCGCCGAGTCGAGCAGCACCACGCGCTGGTCATCCGCCTTCGTTCCCAACTGCAGTGCCTGCAGTTCGGCGGCCAGCTGCTCCAGTGAAACGGACTTCTCGTTGAGCAACAAACGGCCCGCGCCGATATTCACCGTCGGCGTCTTCTCCGTCTGCTTGACCTCGGACTTCTCTCCCGCGGGTAACTCGGTCTGGAATCCCGTCATCTTCTGGATCGAGGTCGTCAGGATGAAGAAGATGATCAAGAGAAAGGCAATGTCCGAGAACGAATCCAGCGGAATGTCGACCGCGCGCTTGCGTTTTGTGATCGAAAAGGCCACGACGTTGCTTCCTTACTCGCCGAGCCGGGAATGATGGATGGTAATGAAGTCCAGCAGCTCCGCCGCCGCCTCGACCACTTCGGTCTCGATGCGCTCGGCGCGCGCGGTGAAGTAGTGATACGGAATGACCGCCGCCATGGCGATGAGCAATCCCGCGGCCGTGGTGATCAGCGCCTCCGAAATACCCGCGGCCACCACCGTGCCCTCCATTGATCCGGCCCCGGCGATCGCGTTAAACGAGGAAATCATGCCCGTGACGGTACCGGTCATGCCGAACAGGGGAGCCGAACTGCCGATGAAGGCCAGGACGTTCAAACGGTTCCCCACGGCCTGCACGGCCTGGTGACTGTAGTCTTGCATGGCATCCTGCACCACCGCACGCAACGAATCGACACGCTTGGTATGGTCCCGGTGATTCAGATAGGACTGCAACCCTGCCGCCACCACCGCCGACACCGGCCCGGGCGTGCTGAAGCACAGGCCCAGCGCGTCCTGATCCCGGCCCTCCCGCAACAGGGCCAGCATCTTCGCACGCATCGTACGCACATCGATTTTGCCGTTGGCCCGAAACGCAACAAAACGGTCGATCGCTATCGCCAAGGCGAGTACGCTCTCGATCACCAGCGCGATCATCAACGGCCCGCCCATCACAATCAGTTCCAGCATGGCACTTCTCCTTTAGTATGCTTAGCCAGTCTGCTTGGCCCCTGCGTCATAAAGAACCCTCATCACACGCCATCCCTCCACCGGCAGAAGTCTGAGTCTGCGCAACCCGGCGACTTCGGACGCGGCCAGCACCAATTCGCTCGTGACGGCGTTGTATCGACTCGCACCGAGATCGGCCACCGCGAACCGCTCCACGTGCGGCCGCTTCCCGTGTGCGAACACGATCGCTTCGTTCTCAAGCACGGCCAACCAAAGCGGGGCGCCGCCCCACCACGGATTGCACCATTGTCCGACATCCGCGCGCGACTTCGTCCGTAACAGGCACTCGAGTTCGCGATCCTCTCGCAGGCTGTCCAGCATGGCGTGTTCGCCCTTCGTCATCTCACCGCGCAGCCGGGCCCATGCCCAATCGGCAAACCTGGCCAGCCATTTGGATGCCGCCTGCCCGGCGCGGCTGGCCATCGCCCGGGAAACCAAAGCCGCGGCGCTTCGCACGACCCGACTCTCCCGCACGCGTTTTGCGACGCGGCCGCCGGCCTCGCATCCGCGCAAGGCGAACACTCCCAATTTCCACAACCAGTCGCTGATTGAATAGGACTCTTTCACAAGTCTTCCGGTCCTGAGTCGGCAGCCCCTATCTATTCTCGGACTGAGCTTCGTTAACACTCGCCATGAACGCGCCGTCGCCCAGCCGCCCGCGGGCATACTTGGCCCATTTCGTTTCCGGGTAGTCCCATGTCAGGTTCTTCCACATGCGAAACGCCTCGACCGCGCTCTTGCTCGCCGCGCCTACCAGAATGGCGGCTTCGCCCTCCTTGGCGTACGCATCGCCGCACCAGTACATGGCCTCGGCAACCAGCTCTTTGTCGTCGCGGTCGCCGTTGATCACCGAATAAAACTGACTCCTGCCGCGCTTGAACTCCTTCGCGTTAAGGTAGGCCTGCCCCGAGAGCAGCAGGGTCTTTGCGGCCAACCTGTGGTCGGGGAAGCGTTCCGACAGCCGCCCGAACACCTCGGCGGCCGTGACATAGGCTTCCATCAGGTTCCTCTCGAGTCGCTTCTTCTTGAGTTCGTCTTGCTCCGCTTCCGCCAAGACCTTGAGCTCCCTGCTCTTGACAATAAAGTACTGCCCAAGCCGCGCGATGGTCTCGGCAACAAGCTCGTTGCCGGGATACTTGTACGACAGTTTCACATATTCTTCGCAGGCCTGGTCGATCTGCCCGAGCTTCTCCAGCATCAGAGCCTTGTTGAACTGGGCCTTGGCCGCATACTCACTGTCGGGGAAAGATGAGACGATGCCGCTGAAGCGCTGAAGCGCTTCGGCACGATACACCGCGGCTTCCTCTTCGTCCGCGGTTGCATCCCCCAGTTCCAGGGAGAGTTCGGCGAGCAGGTACTCGGCCTGGGCCCTGCCCTCGCTCTCTGGGTAGTCCCGGATCGCCTCTTCGATCAGTTTGCGTCCCTGCGCCAACTCCGTGGCGGCTGCCCCTTCCATGCCCACCTTGCGGTGGCTCCGGGCCATTTTGAAATGGCTTTCGGCTGCCGTAAACTGGGTCTTCATCGCGATCGCCGGATCCTCGAAGACACGCGTGAACCCGCGCACCGCTCCGTCTGAGCCCATATCGATCTTGAAGGAACGCTCCAATTTCTCACCGGGGACACCACCGGCGTAGGTCACCACAACTTCGTTGCCGTAGTCCGCCCCCACCACGCCGGGGCGAGACGATTGCGCCGCCTCCCCGATCGTGGCCATTTCCAGGATCCCTTTGAACACCCCGGAATGCGGGTAGGTTTCCAGGAGCGGCAGATCGACGGGATTACCGCTCACCGTCACCTGCACGCTGACCGAATCCTTCTCGCCGGACACGTCGCCGGCCGGGTCAATCACGCGCAGGTAAACGGTTTGGCCCATGAACAGGGACTTGACCTGCTTGCTGTACTTGATGTCCATGATATCGAGGAACGGATCGCTGTGCAGCGTATAGCGCCGCACGATCATGTTGGTCCCCAGATCCCCGTTCTCGTACGCAATCAGATCAGGATTATACGGAATGCCGATCACCACGCCGTCGTTGGCGCCCCGCACCATGACCACATCCAATCGCTCCCCATCCGCAGCCAGCGCACCCCCGCCATCTTCCTCACGCGCCGCTCGTTCCTCCAGGATCGCTTCCCGGTCTTGCCTCGTCAGGGTAGATGGCTCACCCAACGCCAGCGGGATATGGCATGCGAAAATGCCCTTTGCAAATACATCGTACTCGTCGGCGCCGACCTCCGTTCCGGGCTTGAAACGACGCAGCACAACCGAGTCATATCCCGCCGGCAAGGTCGCACGGGACACCGCGCCGGGCGCTGCCTCCAGGACAATCGTACCGGGCATGTCGATCGAGAACTCGTTCTCATTGGTCACCCCTGCCAGGCGGCGAGACTCGTGAGACTGTGCAAAGACGCGGACCCTGCTCAGCTCCGACAGGAGGACGTCGGGCCAGATGACCTCGACCGGCAGGGGCACCATGACCATTCCGGTGGCCGTGTGGGCCTCCGCCGCCGACTCCCGGCGCTCGCCCATGATCACGCGCCGTGTCGGAACAAACTCTGCTCCCGGATCGAGCGGCAACACGGAGATGTCTCCTGCCGCTTTCACGGGCTGCGCATCGCCGCCTTCCGCCGACGTGATTTCGGGAATAGGTTCCGGCAGGTAGGCCGACTGGAAATCGAACACGTGGACCTCGGGCAACCCATTGCCGGCCGGCAGGCAATGGGCGCTTCGTTCCCACGGAATGCCCGGAAACACGTTCTGTTTGTCCATATACACGACATCCACTTCGTCGTTCGGCAGCAACGGCACTTCGCCCTCAGCCTTCGGTTCACCCTCTACGGGTATAAACTTCCCGATGAATACGCCGCTGCCCATCGCGGGGACCACGCCATCGGAACCTTCTTCGATCCTCCCGGCGAGTATGCTTTCGACCGCTTCCAGTTTCACCTCGCGGCCCGAACTGGTCCGGACCGTGAACGGCACAATGTCCGGCTGTTCGCTGACGTTCGCGTCATCATCCTTGATGATCACGTAAAGCTTGTTTCCGGGCCGGAAACGCTGCACCCGCACAGCTTCTGTCGACGCCCGGCCGCCAGCACTCTTCACACTCTGAACGAAACAGACGCTGATCGATCCGTTCTGGTAGGTGGCGTTGAGTTCAGCCGTGCGAATCTGCGCAGACGCGGCTATGGGTGTCGGATCCTCGTAGGTAATCGTCACCTTGTCGCCGGGTCTGATTTCCAGTACATCGTTCGTGCGCAGCCCGGTCAGGTCCATCTCCGTGGGCAGCACCCGGCGATTCTGAAGATCATGCAGGGTCAACTTCCGCAGCGCGGGAGCATCGCCTTCGAAATCGGTCAGCAGAAGTCGAAGAGCACGCGCACGCATGCCCTCGGGAAAAGCGATGTCGAATTCTTTATTGCCATTCCGCGCCGCCACGGTGGCCGGCACGAACTTCGTGGCCGCCCCGATCTGCGGATGCTTCGTCACATCGAAAGCCTCCGCCGAACAGGTGCCAAAAAACGGCGCTTCCGCAATATCCCACTGGATATCATAGGACGTTTGCACATTCCCGTTGGCCCACATATAGAGATCAAGCGTGTGCACGCCCTTCTCCAGGGACGCGGTCAGCTCCACCTTGCGGGTATCGCGGCTCATCCCGGCCGGCATCCCGTCGATCAGCAGAAAACCGCCGCCGGCGCCCGTCAACACAGGGCGGAAGGTGCGCTGTGCCCGCGCGGGCAGAATGAAGGCGCCCTGCAGATGGAGCACGTACCACCTGTTCCCGTGCCGCGGAACCCCGGCCGGATCCATGATACTGTCTTGATCGACACGTGTTATGGACAACTTGCCCGGCACCTGCTTCGTCTTTCCGGCAACAGCCCCCTCAAACGCCATGAACCCCTTGATGGCCGCCAGTTGTTTATCCTTCCTAAGCGCGGAAAACCCTTCGGCCGGCGGGCAGGGCATGACCGTCATGCGCAATGACCCGTCCCAGGGCTGGGCGGCCTTCGGCCAGCCGCCCACCGTTCTGAAGTCCATGCCGTCCATCGATGTCTGCACGAGAAATGACTTCAGCCCGCGCGTCGGCACATCCGCCTGGATGGTCATGCTCTTGAGTTCGACATTGTCGTTCATGTCGACCTCGTAGGTCTTCGGTCGCCTATTGTCCGGGCGCGCCACCCAGGGGGGATGGTTGCCGCCGGAAATGGCAAAGACCGGTTCACTCCCCTCTCTGCTGTCCGTGGCGGTCGCCGTTGCCGGAGCAATGCCCGTCTTCAGGGCGCCAGCGAAGGCTCCGGACACCGGCTCGGTCTCCGGAATGACCAGCCGCAGTCTATCGCCGCTCGATGCCGTCGCCGTCAAAACCACCTCGTCCTTTTCCGCCGTTATGGATCGGTCCACGTCGACTACGCTCACGTTGATCATGTTGCCTGGCCTGATCGTGGCGCTGCCGGCAGTCCCACCCGCAGACGCGGTCATCTCTGAATCGGACTTGATGACGAGTTCCGGAACCTCCCAGGTGGTGTCGCGCATGGCATTGTTCTTCTTGAAGCGCGGCGAATAGTCGTAGCGTACCTTATCGCCACCAAGCACCTGCAGCAGGTTGTCGCCCGGGACCGCTTTACCCAACTCCGTCGGCAGGTAACCGCGGAACTTGCTCTTTGAGTCGCCGAACGGAAGTATATTGAAGATTTCCTCGTCGCCTTTCTCGGTCCAGACGCGCACCTCGATGGCCACATTGCCGCCTACGACGGAGAGGTTCTTGTCTTCCATGCTCACGCTTAGAGGCTTGCCCGGGACCAACACCTTCAGCAGCTTCGACGCGTCGGAGATTTCCACCGCAGATGCCTCTTGCAGCTTGCGCCTTTGCAGGTTGACCTGGCCTTGCAGAAGCTTTGCGTCCGGCAATTCGGCACTGTACTGCAATGCCTCGTCCAGATACTTGGCGGCATCTTCGAGCGCCCCGTCGGCCAGCTTGACCCGGGCCAGTTGCAGGGATCCATGCGCCAGGGCATAGGAATCCCTGTTGCCCCGCAACATGTCCTCCAGCAGGTCCGTCGCCGCATCGTACTTCTCGGTGCGCCTCAACACTTCCGCCTCGCCGATCACCGCATCGACCCGCGCCCGGGTGGTGGCGTATTTCTCAGCTTGTGCGACCCGCTGGTAGAGCTCGGTCGCCGCCGGATAGATCTCCCGCGCCAGGGCAACATCCGCAAGAATCAGATCCAACCTGGCCCTACTTTCGGCATCCGGCAATTGCACCCGCTTATCCTCGACAGCCTTGACGATGACCCCGACCAGTTGCTCGGCTGAACTATATTCCTCCATCCTGGCGGACTTCGCCGCGGTCCACACCAGGAACAGCGGATCCAACTTGCCGACTTCTGCCGGCAGCAGATGGGAGACTTTGCTGTACCCGGTCCAGGCGCGCTCCTCCTTGCCTGCCAGATAGTCCGCCTGCGCCACGTAAAGGGGATATCGCTCATCGTCCTGAGACACGGGAATGACCCCGCCCATGGCGGTCAGCGACTTGGCGCGCACCGCCTCAATCCGCGCGCGATGTTCGCCTCTCACCGGCACACCCAACGTGAGTGCGGCCGAACTGAGCGCGCCCGCCAGGTCCAGTTTCCCCTTCTCGGCAAATGTCTCGGCCTGCTTAACGAGCGCCTCGTGGATGCCACCATCAGCGTCAATGTGGATGCTCCCGACCGCCAGACAGAGCGCTGGAGTCGCCTGCAGCCAGTCTGCGTCACTCCCGCGCGCTCCCAACCCCTTCAGAAGCAGTCGGATTGGCCAGGCACCTTTCCCGTAGATGGATAGCCGCGATTCCTGGCTCCACATCCGCAGCAGAACCGACAATTCCGCGACCGTGAGGTCGTCGGTCTGATTGACCTGCTCCAGGAATGCTGGCCATGTCGGCATCGGCACCATACGCGGCTGCTTGGCCGCAACGTCCAGCAGAACCCTGGCCCCGTCAAACCACTGCGCGCGCGTGCCTGACACCGTGGGCAGGGCCACATCGTCGAATCGCGTCTTGCCGAACGCAGCCTGGGCAGCGGCCACCATCTCTGCGCGCGGCCCCGCCTCCGCATGTTGCAGCACGTTCCTGAGAACGGCCCAGAACGCGTCACGTCGATAGACCGGCTTGCCCCCGTCATATCCAAACGGCAGTTTGGCAAAGCCCTTGAGCGCTGCGGCCGCCGCATTGGCTCCCTTGCGGGCCTCGTCGCGGCTGTCCTTCCAGAACAGGGGATCGGCGAGGCCGGTCCTGGCCACTTCCCCGGCAAACATTTCGTCAAAGTACCTGTCGCGCGGGTACGCTCTGCCCATCCATGGAAACTCGCTCGCCAGCAGCATCTGATACTTGGTCGCAGCATTGTAGCAATCGGCAACAACATACTCGGGATGCTTCACCAGCACCTTGTCCTCCACCAGCCTCGCAACGATCTTGCGACTGCTATCGTTCTCGGTGGCGAGTTTGCGATACAAATCCAATACGGTCGCGTCGAACTTGCCGGCCTCGAGCATGGCCAGCGTAGCCTTGGCCACCGCCGCCTCGACCTTGCTGCGAGCAGCGCCATTCGCCAGCCGCCGCCAGTCATTGCCGGGCAGCCCGCCTTGCGCATCGATGATAGTCCGGAGCACGAGGTCAGGATTGGAGCTCTGCTTCTCAACGCGCCGCATGAGCTGGTCGGCTAGCGCTTCACACTGCAGATCCAGCATGTTGACATTCCTGCGCGGCTTCAGGACCTCCTGGTAGAGCATGGTTCCATACGGCAGGTTCTTTTCGCCGTAATCACGCACCAGGGCATACGCTTTGCGCCCGGCCGCCAGGGCGGCCGCGCCATCCTTCCGTCTATCGGCGAGCATCAACTCGGCCATGTGTCCGGCCAACGCATTCGGCGCCTTGCTCGCATCGTACGACGCCTCGTCCAGGGCCACTCGAAACGCAGCGTCGATCCTGGCCATCATCGCCACGTCGGCATCCCATTGCGCCTTCTTCTCGGGCGACTTCGCGGCCCCGGCCTCCTGGCCGCGCACGCCGTTGCTCCAGACGCGAAACCTTCTCAGGCTCTCCGCAAGCACGCTCGCGCGCTCGTCCTTCGACCACGGCACCGACCTGAGCGACTCCAGGCACTGCAGGAACATGAGCTGTTCGCCGCTCTCCCATACCGACGAAAACTCCCCCTGCGCGTCCTTCAGCGGCATGGCCACAAGCAACCCGGATGCAAGCTTCACTTCGGCAAAACTGCGCGATTGCGCCCGCTTGTCCCACCGCTCAGGCTTCCGTTCCGCGACCGCAAGCGCATTGTATATCCCGCGCATCTGGTCCCGCAATTTATCGAGGTCACTCAACTGCCATTGCTCAGAGCTTTCCTGTTCGTACAGATGCTTCAGGCAGCCATAATAGTCGTCACCGGCGGCCAGTGATCGCACGAGGGCCGCACCAACGCCACCGACACCGGCCAGCGAGGGTGCCAGAGCTTTGTACGCCGCGAGGTCCTTCAGTTTGGTTTCGAACGGTACCGCACCCACCCACTGGTTGCGTTCCGGGCCCGGCGATGAGGCTTTGACCAGATCGAACCAGGCAGCCGGGGTGGCGCAGGGGGCACAACGCCCGGCCACGACAACACGCTCCGCGTCCGAAAGCCTGGCAAAGGATTCCTTGAAGAAGGTCTGTTTCCCAATCTCCCCGAGTGTCCACGACTCCCACCATTTGCCCTCGAAGTTGTTGGCCCACATCTCGCAGATGGACCGCAACGTCACACCGTTCGGCGCAGCATCGAACCAGGCCTTGGCGGCGGCCGCAACCGGGGCAAACAACTTCTCCAGGGCGGCCGCATCCTTGCCGGGGGCCGCCGCGTTGAACGCGAGGGTTTCGGCCTGGAACTTCAGTCGTGTCGAACGCTCGGGGTTTTCGCGGATCAGGCCCGCGAGCTTGCGCAGGTCCCCCAGCCCCGTATAGACGGCAGGATTGTCCCGTCTGGTGGCGTCAATCAGCCGATCCAGGTCACCCCAGAAAAGAAACCTTTCCAGTTCCAGCGGCACCTGGTCGGCGAAACACGACGCGAGCCACTTCGCCACAGCCGGCACATCCTGGTTCGCCCAGGCATTCTCGAGGTACCACGCGTCATGCTTCTTCGCGGCTACACTCGCGCGAAGGGATGTGCCGTGCGCCGTCATAAAACCATAGGCATCCCGCCCGGCATCCATATCCCGCAGCATGCGGTACAACTCGGCGGCCGCGAGCGACGCCTCTTCGGACTCTTTCGGCAATGCCAGGGCAAGCGCCTTGTAACGCGTAGCCGCCAGGCGGTAGTCGCCGGCCATGCGCGTATTCTCGGCAATCAGCTTCAGCAACGCGGTGGGCGGATTCGGGTTCTGCGTCAGGTAGGTCTTGCTGATTGCCATTACGGCATGCGGACGCGCTTGGGACAGGGCCATGGAGAGCGCCTTCATCACATCGGCCTCCGCCAACGGCGTAGTCGCGGCGGTCCGAGCAACCAGCTCATCCAGTTGCTTGCTGACCGCATCGCCGGCATCCTGCGCAAGTGCGACACCCGCCGGAACCGACGCCAGAACGGACGCCAGAATCATCATCGAGAATAGTCGTATTTTCATGCGTGTCCCATCTTCATGCTCCAATCCCGGAGAGAACACTCAAGAAGGCATTTCCCAATTTCCAATCCCTCAATTTTCGCTTCCCGGCCGGCCCCCCCCGGTCCGCTCCTGAATCTTCGGCAGAATCTGCCTGGCCTTTTCTGCAAACGGGCTCTCGGGATAATTCATGATCAGGGCCTGACATTTCTCTAGCGCCGTCGCGATATCGCCGGACTGGAATGCAACCAGCGTCCATTTCAGATACATGGAATCGAGAAAATCCGCGTCGGGATGGTCGCTGAACACCTGGGTAAGCATGACCGTGGCCTGCGGAAAGTCACGGGTGGAAATGTAGTAGTCGACAACCTTTTCGATCGCCTTTGGCGCGAACGTGGAGTCAGGATACGTTTCGGCGCACAGCTTGTAAGCCTGGGCCGCGCGCGCGGCTGAACTGTCCAGGATCGCCTTTCGCTTTTCAGCGACCAGCTCCGCGTCCGCCGCCGCCTTGCCTTGCGCCTCGAGGGCTTCGCCGATGCGGTATTGGGCTTCGCCCTTCACTCCGGAGTTTTCCAGCGCTATGACCTGCGCGTACGCCGAGAGGGCGGCTTCGTAATCCTCGTTTTCCATGTGCGCAGCGCCCATGCCGATCATCGCCGCATCCACCAGCGGCGAGTCCGGGAAGAGATTGTTGAACGCCTTGCAGGTCGCCATCGCCTCGGCGTAACGGGCCGCCACCAACTGCAGCTCCCAGGTCAGTTTGAACGCCTTGTGGCGCAGATCCATGGGAACCGTTTCCTCCATGCCAATCACATCTTCGCTGCGATCCAGGCCCATGGCCACCTTGTCCTCCGCGCCCTTTACCAGTCCCATCGACTTGAAGATACGCGCCAGCTCAAGGTACGCCTCCGCCTCGACCAGGTTCTTCCTGGCGCGAATCAAGGCATCGATCACCACGTCCTGGGCAATGCTGGGCCGGCTGTCCAGCGGCCCCAACACAGGCAGCGACGCGGTCACCGTACGGCGCTCCGGGCCCATGATTCCAAGTTCATCGATGTACGTGGCCACGATCTCGTCACCCTGCACACACGACAGGATCGCGTCGTTCTGAACCGGCACCTCTCCCTGCGGAACCGCTTCGACCTTGAATTGCCCGCTGAATCGGCCGGTGCGCACCACGGCATTGGTGCCGAGTTCCTTCATGGATACCGTCACCTGGTCACGCGTCACATAGACCTTCTCGTTGATGCGATCCATGGCCTCCAGCACATCCTCTTCCTTGCGTTCCTGCACGTAACGGGAAATCACTCTCACCGTGGCAGCGTCGGCCGCATCGGTCACGTCAAGATCCGCATCCAGCAGCAAGATGAAGCTCGGCGAGCCCAGGTAGGCCGCACCTGCGGTCGATTCCAGATCGCCCAGCATGAACGATATCCCCCCGCTGGAAACAACCTTCACCGTGCTCGTGCGCGCCACATTGATAGCGCCGGTTACGTCCGTAAGATCCGTGTAGGTGCTGGTGATCGTGTCGCCGCTCTGCAGCTGCAGTACGCCGTCGCCGGGATTCGGCACACCCACCTCGGTGGGCAGCGACCCGATCACGGTGCTGCCGTCGGCAAGCGGCAAGGTCTGCACCTTCTCTGCGTCACCACTCGTCGTCGCCACCTTCGCCTCCGTCTTCTTGTTCAGCCGGGCCAGAATGGGCAGGTCCCGGTCTTCTATCCGCACATAAAACCGTCGGCCCGCTTCCATGTACTCCACGGCCGGGCTGGTCGGATCCACGAAGGCGCCCACCAAGCTCAGCGCTTCGATCGCCTTGCTCCAGTTTTCCTGCGCAAAGTGGCACATTCCGATGTAATAGTACGCCTGGTTCGCCCAGACCGTGCCGACATACCCGGTTGTGATCTTGCGCAGCACCGGGAACGCCTCAGGAAAGCGCCGCATATTGAAATAGGCCGCCCCTGTGAGATAAAGCGATTCCAGAAACCACTCACGCTTGTCGCCCGTCAGCGCCTCCTCGCCCTCCTTGGGCTCCAAGGCGCGCAGCCTCTTCAGCATCGGGATAGCCTTCTCATAGTCACGCTTCTCCGAGTAATGGCGACCCATCGCCAGCGCAGCCGGATAGATCGATTCCGATTTCGGGTACTGCTCCAAAATGGTCTCGTACATCTTCAGGGCGCGTTCGAAATCGCCGTCCTTCAGAAGCTCCGTCGCCTTGTCGAACAGGCGCGCCGCCTCCAACGCGCCTTCGCCGCCTTCCTGCACCCTCACTTCACGCGCCGCTTGCGCCGAAGTCAGTAGCACCGCGAACATCACGGCCACAACCGCCGCAACGCGGCCTCCCCGCTGCATTCCTGAACGCGTACTCTTGATCATCGCTTTCTCCTTCAATTCCACTACAGACTCATCTTACGGAACATTGGATCCGCCAACTTGCCGCGTGCGTACTTGGCCCACATACTCTCGGGATACTCCCAGGTCAGATTGTTCAAAACCTTGAACGCTCTGGCAGCGGCAACTTGTCCGGCATACGAGTTGGGTTGCCCGGCAGGCCCTTTGGCAACGGCTAGTTTCATGAGGCTCTCGGCGCACCAATACATGGCCTCGGCAACGACCTCCCCATCGCTGCGATCGCCTTCCATCACTTCCTCGAAGGTGCGGACGGCGCGCATGTATTTCTCCGCCCGCATGTAGCACTGGGCTCCGAGCACGGTCGTCTTGGTGGCCAACTTGTGCCCCGGGAAACGAGGAGCCAACCGGCGCAGCACGTCGCCGGCGGTCGTATACATATCGACCATCTGCTTCGCCACTTGCGCCTTCTCGGCCTCCGTCGCAGCGGCGTCCATCTGCGCTTGGAACTCCTTGCCCTTGCTCAGGAAGTAGTTGCCGAGCCGGGCAATGGTCTCTGCCACCAGCGGGCTGTCGGGATACTTGTACGCAAGCTTCACGTACTCTTCGCAGGCCGGGTTGAGCTGCTGCAACTTCTCCAGCGTCAGCGCCTTCTTGAACTGGGCCTTCGGCGCGTACGGACTGTCCGGGTAGGTCAGGACGACGTCGCTGAACCGCGCCAGCGCATCCGAGGCGAGTTCTCGCTTCCTCGTCTCATCGTCCGTTGCATACGACAGTTCCAGGGCGAGCTCACCCAGCAGGTATTCGGCCTGGGCCTTGGCCTCGCTGTCCGGGAAATCCCTGACCGCCTCTTCGAGCAGCTTGCGCCCCTGGGCGATTTCCTGGTCGGCCAGCTTGTTCTGCTTGAGCTCGCGATGGCTCTTGGCCAGCTCAAAGTAGCTTTCCGCCACCGTAAACTGAGTCTGTATCGCGATGGACTGGTCTTGGAAGTTCCGCGTAAAGCACTGCACCACCCCGTCGGCGCCCATCTCGATCTTGAACGAACGCTTCAACTTCTCCCTGGTCGATCCGCCGATGTAGCTCACGACGATCTCATCGCCGTACTCCGCGCCGACAACACCGGGCCGCCGACTGGCCGCGGCTTCCTCCTTCGTGACCACTTGGATGGTCCCCTTGAATACGGCGGAATGCGGAAAAACCTCCATTAACGCCACCGGAACCGGTTCCGCGTCGCCCGCCTGGACCATGACGGTGATCGCATCCTTATTGCCGGAAACATCGCCCGCCGGATCAATGACGCGCAAGTAGGCCGTCTCGCCCATGTAGCGTGTGCGCATCGGCTCACTGAAGGCCTTATCCATCACGTCCAGGAACGGATCGGAGAAGGTTGTAAAGTGGCGGATAACCCAATTGGTCCCCAGATCGCCCTCCTCGTACGCAACCACATTCGTGTTGAACGGGAAGCCAATCACAACACCATCATTCGTGCCCAGCAGCGGCACGACGTAGAGCGGAACCTCGCCCGCCGTGAATTCGCCCTTCTTGCCTGCGGCACGCCGATCGGCCTCTTCCAGAACGCGCTCGGCCCGCTCCTCGGGCGTCAGCGTAGACGGCTCGCCCAACATCAGACCGACCCGGCACATGAACACGCCGAGATCCATGTCGGATGCCGGCCGGTCTCGCCGCCTTTGATCGACCGGCGCGGCGGGGCGCCATGTCACGCCATTGTATCCCGGAGCCGCGCGTCCACCGACCGCGCCGCCGATCTTGGCCGAAAGGGGTAC
>VGWI01000036.1 GCA_016873655.1 Lentisphaerota bacterium | reverse complement strand
CCTTGAACTTGCTCCTGATCCGCTTGACCTGCGCATCAACGCTGCGGTCGGTCACCGCCCCGTCGTCGCCGTCATGTATCGCGTCAATCAGCGCGTCCCGGCCGTAAACGCGCGCCGGATGCCGGGCAAGCCGTTCAAGAAGCCGGAACTCGTTTCGCGAAAACGCAAGCTCGCGCCCGAGGTACGTCACGGTGAACGAGTCCGGGTTGATGGTCAGCGGCCCCACTTCTATCGGCGCCGCCCCGTCAAGCGGCCGCCCGGCGCGCCGCAGCACCGCGCGCACACGCGCCACCAGCTCGCGCGGGCTGAACGGCTTCGTCACGTAGTCGTCCGCGCCAAGCTCAAGACCGGTGACGCGGTCAGTCTCGTCCGTGCGCGAGGTGAGAATAATCACCGGCGCCGTCGCGCGCTCCTCGCGCAGTTTTCTGAGCAGATCGAGCCCGTGCAGGCCCGGCAGTTGAAGATCGAGGATCACCAGCGCGGGCTGCCGCGCCCTGAACGCCGCGAGGCCGGCATCGCCGTCGGACGACGTCACGACCTCAAACCCGTTCTCACGCAGCGCGAACTCGACGACATCCGCGATGTTCTGCTCGTCCTCGACAACAAGCACTCTCCGAGGCGACGTCATCTCATCCGGTTCTCCAGCGTCCCGCGCATCATGCGGCCGCCCGACGCTCCGCGCGGCGCGCCGATGCCCGCATCGAAATCCCGAGCGCCACCAGGACAACCGATGCCAGGGGGAACACGCCCACCAGCAACCCAACGGCGCCGGCCATCGTGAGGAACGTTGCGATCCTCCGCCGCGATTCCGGCGAACGCCTCCGCAGGACAAGCGGCAGCCCGGCCGCAACCAGCGCGGCCACAATGGCGAGTCCGACCCGCCTCAACGCGTCGGGGACGACTGAAGTGCAGGTCCACGCGGCCATGCGTATGTCGCCTCGCGGTGTGGTGAAACGGTATGGCGTCCACCTGATCGCATCGTCAGATGGAAGCCCGATGGAAACGCTGGCCAATCCGGTATCGGCGCGGAACCCGGCGGTTTCATCCCCCTTCACCTGGCCATCCTGCAGACGGTCAACCGGTTCCCCTGCGGCCGCCACACCGCCGGCGCCAACCGATCCCCACCCCACCGCTTCATTTACGGATTCTGCCTGCCTGCCTCCTCCCGCCCGTTCGCGCAGCCTTGAGGCGTACAGGCTCACGTTGTCCACCTGTCTCCGCACTCTTCCCTGCTCCCCGTCCTGCAGGGGAACAGCCTCCTGCGGCACGGCGTTCATGAAGTGGACCTGGCGCTGCATGTCCAGGTTCTGGAACTGCTGGCCGAGCTGCAATTTGTCGCTCAGGACCCCGGCCACATCATCACTACCATCCGCCTTTCCGCCCTTCTTCTTCTCCGGCTCCTGCGCCGCCTTGTTGCCAAGATCCCTCTCATCAAACCACGCCGCGTTGAAGGCTTCCCTGGATACGCCAGGCTGTGTCTTGCTGTCGACCACGCCGCCCGCCACCGTGGCCGTCACGCTTTCATGCGACCAGTTCGGGGCCCCGTTGAGGACAACGTTCTTCGTGAAGTCGTTCTTCTGCCCGACGAAGAACTCGTTCATGTTGCCGCGGTTGTCGCCGGAATCATGGGCCTGCTCCAGGTCCTGCTCGGCAAGGGTCTTTTCGGCGTCCTTCAACACCCCGCTGACGTTGGACATCTCGACTTCGAGCGTGCCGCCGCGGTACGCAGACGACTGCGATTCCTTCTGCGCATACTCCATCTTTGTCTTGAGGCTGCGCAGGTTGGAGGCGGACCTTGCCTTCTCAAAAGCATTGCCGTACTGCAGCGTGCGGATCAGTCGCTGCGCAAGTTTGCCCTGGTACCTGAGATACCCGGCGCTGAAATCAGCCTCGTCCTTTATCAGGCGCATCGTCCCGTCGAACCGGAACCACTTGCGGTCGGACGGCAGCCGCAGCTCAACCTGGCTGAGCTCAACCCCGATGTTCTTCACGCGCATGAGCGGGAACTCAACCGCCGAGACGGAGCCGATCCCTTCCTCAATCCCGCCGTAGTGCAGCACGACCGAGTAGTCGAGATCACCGGCCGCGGTCTTCACCAGCGGTATCCGCACCGTCCCCTGCCCGTCAGCCTGCGACTTGACCGGCTTCACCGCTTCCCCCGCCACCTCGGCCGCCCAGAGCGCGGCGCCGGCGGGCATGGTGATTTCCAGGAACTGTTCGGTCTGGTTGTCCACCTGGTATGTCTGCCGGCCCCGGTATGCGCCGGAGGCGTCCACAAACAGAACCGTCTCGCCCAGGCCGATGCGGGCCCCCGCAGTCTCCACCGCCTTGCGCTCGCGCGTGGAGTAACGCAGCCGGGCGGGTCCGGACGATGACGAGACGAACGTGCGCGCGGACCCGCCGCGGAACAGCGCCGCGACCGCCGCCCATTCCTTCTGCTGGCGGCCCAGTTGCTCCAGGCCCTCCGAAGCGCCGGCAATAACTTCGTCGCGCCCCGCCGTCTCCAACGCGAGATAGCGCCTGTCCGCGCGGCCCGTAATGATCTCCGGCAGCGTCACCGTTTCCTCGCGGCCCTGCACGAGAAGACGGTCCAGTTCCACAAGCACCTTCACCTCGTTCATCACCTCGTCCTGCAGCTCAAGCCGCGCCATTATCATCGCGCTGCCCTCGACCGGCATGATCGTCTTGCGGCGCAGCAACGGCACGCTTATCCGCGCGTCGGCGAGATGCGCGGGAAGCAGGAACGAAAGCTCACGCACGCCGGCATTCCGGATCGTGAAACTCAGCAGGACCGTCTCCTCTATCGCCCGGTCGGTGACGCGGACATTCGAGACGGTGACGCACGAAACGTCCGGCTGCCGGCCGGTCACCTGCAGGCGGCCGGAATACGCGCCGCCGCCGTGATGCAGGGCCAGGCGGACCAGCTCGCGCTGTTCGGGACGCAGCCATGCATGCAGCTTCTTCGGAAGAACCGCCTCCACGTTCTCGAGCTGGATCGCCTTTATGTCAAAAGCCGGTTCGCCGAGAACGGCGATGTCGCCCTCCTGCTCTCGCGCCCCCGCAAGGGCCAGGCGCGGCAGAACCACCTCGTCCGCCTTGCCCGACCGCGCAAGCTCGCCCTTGATCACAAGCGACGTTCTCTCCCTGATCCCGCCGGCAAACCTCACAAGCAGTTTTGTTCCCTTGCCGGACGGAGGAACCGACCACTCGTAAACGCCGGGCGCCATCACGGCCTTGACCGTGAGCTCCGGCGGCACATCGAAAACGAGCTCGTAGAGCGGACGTTCCGCCGGCGTCACTTCAACGCGCGTCTCGATGGCCCGCTTGCGCTCGGCAACACGCAGTATCGTCTGGAATGCGGCCTTGAGCTCAAGCCGTGTCGGCTCGCATTCGATCGCCAGTTCGAACGGCACGCCCGTGCAGTCGTACGTCTGAAACGCAACCATCCCCAGCGGCCGCTCGGAAGTGCCGGCGGCCAACGCGGCAATCTCATTCCCCGCTGCGAGATCCGTGCGCCGCACGCCTTCGCCCGGCATCACGCGCAGCGCGAGCAGGGGACTGTGCCGCAGGGTTATCCGCCCGGTGTGCCTGACCGCCTCGGGAACAACGATGACCGGCGCCGTAATCAGCGCGGCCTTGTCGCCGTCGCCCTGGCGCGCGCGCCAGAGCACGATTGTGAAGGTCTCCCTTTCCTGCGAGGGTTTCAGCATCTTCACCGTCAGCCGCGCCGCGCCGCCCGCTCCGGCGCCGGCATCCAGCTCCCACCCGCGCACGTTCGGCCCGGCAACTTTCTCGATGAGGCAGCCGGCAGGCACGTCCGCCTGGAAAAACCCGCGCTCGCCGCGACGGAAGAAGAGGTCGGTCTTCCACACCTCGTAAAGGCGGTCCTCCTGTACGTCAAGCAGCACGGATGACTCGGCGGTCAGCGACCTGTCCACCTCGCCCTCGTCCACCACCGGCCGCCACTGCACGCCGAAGTAACCTCTCTCGTCAACCGCGGTTGCGATTACCGTGCCATCCCTGTCGGTCCGGTACGCGCCGCGGTCCTGCACGCCCTGCAGCAGGACCTCGGTCCTTGCCTGCGGAACACCCAGGTCCAGCGCGGTTGCGACGGCGGCGGGTATCCTGCCGCTGGCCCGACGCCACCCGCCCTGGCGGGTGACCTTCATCCGAACGGTCAGGTCGAGCCTGTAGATGCCGGGCCCGGGTATGAACAGCGCCGGCTCCGGCGCGGCCGCCGGGTCCTGCGCGGCGCGCAGACGCGCCGGCTTTCCGTCAAGCAACGCTTCCTGCAGAATCCCGCCGTCAACGGGCAACCGCACGTCCGCGCCTTCGTCGGCAAACACACAAACCGTGACACTGCCCTTCAACGCCAGGTCGTCCGCCGCCGCAAGCTCCGCGGAATACGACGCGCCGGCCAGGGCATACGACACCGGCGGCTTGGCGGCAACGGCCGGATTCGCGGCGGTCCACAGCTCGCGAAAAGCCGCGAGCGGCACAAGGACACGGTCCGGAGCGCGGTCGTCGCCGGGCGTGTAGGGAACCAGCAGCGCGTCGGAAGGAACAGTGACAGGCTCCGGCGGAACCATTTCCACAACGTACTTCCCGTCCGCTGCGCGCGCCGCCGTGCCGGCAGACAGGACCGCGAGAAGCAACATGCCGGCGACCGCGCTCTTCGCGTTGGGCTTGATCCGCGAGAAGATCCCGGCAACTCCATATATGGCCAGCAGTCCGCACGCGGCGTAGAAGACACCGTTGAGCACATATGCAAGGCCGACCAGGCCCGGCACCGCCGGAACAAGAGTGCTGGCCAGCAGCGACCACACAACAAAACGCGTCTTTCGCGCCGGCGACTCGCCGATCAGGCCAAGCCCGGTCAGCAGCACCGCGAGCGACGCCGCCAGGCCCAGCGCCTTGAGCCGGCGGCTGTTCACAACAGTCAACTCCAGCTTCGGACGCTCGCCGAGACTGCGGAAGGTGACCCCCGGCCCTTCACCGGACAACGCTATCTCCACCCCCGCCGAACCGGATACGTCCTTCGCCAGGAGCGATCCCCGTGCGCCCGGCAACCGTGAGCCGTAAATTTTCTTCATTATCACCGCACTCTTCACCACCTGCGGCATATCCGTGGGCGGGGGCAGCTCAGCCAACAGGCTCTCCAGCCGCTTCAGATTCTCTGGCGTGTTGGCGACTATGAGTTTGTTCGCTTCCTTCATGTGCTGCACGCTGGAACCGGACGGCCACGTCACTCCCCTTGCGTCTGACTCACCCCGCAAAGCCCCCACGTCGCCGTCCCAGTCATACATCCGAACGACCATTTCACCATCAGGCGCTCCCCGCGCCTCGCGATTTTCCGAATCCAGCCCGAAAGTGATGTCCGGCGCTCCTTCCGCCTGCGGCAACGCCGGCGGCATAACCGTCGCCGCGGGCCCGGACGCCGAAACTGCGCCGCTTTCATCAACGTCGCCCGACATGTATTCGATTTCGTACGAACTGCCCCTGCCCTTGCCTTCGACCATCCGCGCGCGCATGGCGGCGCGCTGGAACGGTGCGGCACAGGCGCCGATCAGGCCGCGGCCGAACCCCGTGCCGCCGGCCGCCTTGTACAGCCACTGCGCAAATCGCACCGGTGCAACGGGCACGGGTTTCACGTCATCCGACGTGAGTGTTCCGCCGGCCTGTATCACCCTGTATCCGGTCGGCATGCGCAGGGACCACCGCAGACCGCTAACCGGTATCGCGCTGCCGCCGGCGCCGTCCGCCGATGGAATGAACAGGGCCGGGGCCTCGGCGGCGGTCTTCGTCCAGAATCCGAGCGGATCCATCGTCCCGCGATAGACAACCGTCAGCGATGTCGCCGCCTTGCCCGCCGGCATGCCCACAAGCAGCGCGCCGTCCCGGTTCTGGGGCCTCGACGGCTTGCCGTCAACCAGCGCCGTCCACAGTTCCGAACCGGCCGGCAGACGCACCTCAATGAAGGGCTCCTTGTTGCGCAGCGAGCAGTGGAACGAAAACAGCGCCGTGCCGTTGGCCCCGGCATCGGTCGCAAGCGACGCGTCCTGCACCACGGATGACGGCACGGCGTACATGTCCCGGCGGACGATCGCTATTTCGAGAGGGTCCGGCTCGCCGACGAAGCCGTACGCGCCGAGCAGGCGCCTGCCGGGCTGGTACACCGCCTGCGCCAGTTCGCCGACATCGGCCTTGCGCGGGTGCCGTGTCACCGAAACATCCAGCTCCGCGGTTCCTTCGACAGCCGCGTAGCCGGACTGGTACGCCACTCCGTCCGCCCTGACCGGCGCGAGCGTCATCTTCACCGCGCCCGGCTCGACTGGTATCCGGCAGTCAACCGCGATATGAACCTTGCCCGCCGCAGGCTCGGCCAGCCTCACGTTCCAGAGCCGAAGGCCGCCGTCGGTCCCGGCCGCGGAGTATTCCTTAACCGTCGTGCCGCCGGCCCCGGCGATCGAGAGCGCGGACGGCAGCGCCTCCGGAAGAAGCAGCGAGACCTTCCTGGCCCGCGCGCGGGTGACGGAGTAGACGACCTCCATTCTTGCCGCCACAACGTCCTGCTCCACCCGGAAGAACGAGAAGGTTTCAGCCGTGAGCCGGGGACTGATCCGCTCGATTGCCGCCTCGATGCGGTACGGACGGCTTTCGTACCTGTACGCAAGACTCGTCGCTGCGCCCGAGAGCCCGAACCCGGCCTTCTCGTTCTCGTCGAGCGGCGCCATGTTTTCGACCAGCGCCACTGTCGCATGCATGTCGTCGCCGGCTTCGACCCCGATCGCCCCTTCGTCGGTCGCCGCGCCTTCCACCGCGAACGAAGGCAGCGCCACGGAGTTGGTCATCCACCCCTCATACCAGCCTGCCGGAACATGCGCCGCGACGAAGAACACCTTGAACTCCTCCGCCGCCTGCGCCGGCCGCGACAGGACTATGTGTATCCGCTTGCCTGCCCCGTGTTCGTGCTGTTCGAACTTCAGCGCCGTGTCCGACGCGTCCTTCACGTCCCGCATCTCCCAGCCGGCCGGAACCAGCAGGTCGAGCGAGAACACCCGCTCCTCGAGCGATACAAGTGAGAGCCCGCCGCGCGCGATCAGCCCGTCGTCGCGCAGGGAAACCACCGTGTTCCCGGTCACCTGCAGCCGCGCCGGCGGTTTGGAGAACACCGCCGTGACACTGCGGCCCGCATCCGGCGCATAGTAGGCGGCCAGCGGACGCACCCTGGCTTCCCCCGGCGCGGCCTCGAGCACAGTCGCGGGCAGGGCATGGAGCAGAACCGACCTGTCTATGGGTATCATGCCCGGCGCCGATATCTCCTCCAGCCGCAGACGCTCCTCGAGCAGGAGGCCGAGAACCGAAACATGGGCAACAACGTCCAGCGGCATCAATTGCGGGAATTCCCACGAATCCATGCGGCTGCCCGTTCGGAGAGCCGAAAGCTGCACGGTGGTCCGCCCGGTCACTTCCTCGCGCATGAAGATCCTGAGTATTGGCTTCCCGCCGTCAACGGCAGTCTCCCACCGCGCCAACTGCGGCGATTCCACGCGCGTAACTTCAAAACCGGACGGCAGCTCGAACCTGAAATCCCGCACCGCCTGGTGCAGCACTTCCAGGCTGACCGTCGCGTGCAGCCGCTCGCAGGACTGGAGCATCTCGTTCACGACCACGCTCTGCGCCGACACCGCACGCTCCATCCGTTTCAGGCGGCTGTTGAGCGACATCGCGAGCTTCACGTCCCTGCCGTCAAGCGCCAGTTCCATCGTGGTAACCTGCGAGGCGGAGTCAAAGACGCGCGCCGATACCGCCGCCCCGCCGCGCACCTCAACATCGCCCGGCACCCGGATGCGCAGTCTCGACGATGCGCTTTCCGGCAGCCTGAACGCCATGCTCTGCTGCGCGGCCGAGGTCCGCACCGGCGTCACCGCGCTCCATTCCAGCCGCCGGACGCCGGGCCCTTCGACGAAGAGAACAAGCGCCCCGTCATCGCCGCGCCCGACCGGGGCCGACGCGCCGTCAATGCCGGCTTCACGCAGTCCCATGCCGGCGATGTCCAGCCTGACGGCGTGCAATCCGGCACGCAGAACTTCGATCGTCATGCCGCCCTTGATGATGGCCCTGTCCTGTTCAACGGCAATGTCGTATTCCGCGGCGCCGACAACTGCCGCCGCCGGCGGCAGTTCCTCGGCAGTCCTGCGCGCCTGTGCGCACAGCGCCTCGTAGGCGGCGCGGTCGAGAAGAACGCGGTCGGCGGCGTTCTGCAGCAGCATGCCGAGGTCGTCCGCCGGCACCCGCAGCTCCCTTGTCACGCCGGCGGGGGCGGCGGCCTTCGCGCCCGATCCGGCCGCCGTTGCGAGCCAGGGAACGGCGGCGACAAGCGCCGCCAGGCCGATGTTTTCGACTCTACGCATTGTGGCCGCCCTCCATGCCGCCGGCGGCCGGCGGCGGAATCGGCGGCGGCTGCGCCGCCCGCCGTCGCGCCTCCGTCGACTCCCGCATCCTCTCCAGGCCACGCGGAAGGGACACGATCACAAACCAGAGCCCCCATATGAGCGCGACGATCACCGCCGCCGAAACGGTGCCGTTGTTGACGACGCTGCGCGCGGCGCTCGGCAGGAACACCGCAAGCAGCACCAGCGCCGCGAACGCAAACCCGACCGCCAGGGCGCGCCGCGCCCACGATACACGGAGCAACGCGAGTCCGATCAGGACCACGCCGGCGATGAGCAGAACGTGGAACACGGTCTCCCGCACCGCGCATATCCGCAGCCCGTCATCCTGCGCGGGCCGCAAGGTGGAGTAGAGAAGGTGCCGGCCGTCAACGGCGAGCCCGCCGAGCATCTCCCTGTCAACCCCGGTCCCGGCGGACACCCAGTCGAGCAGGCTGTCGGCCGTCCTGTTCGCGCGCGGCCACGAGTTGAAGCCTTTCAGCACCCACACCATCTCGTCGTTCCACCGCCCGCGCGCGCCGAGGTAGGCGAATTCGTCCGGCATGTACACGGAAAGGTATACCTGCTGCGCCGCCGGTTCTTCCGGGAACGACGGGATCGTGAAACTCCTGACCATGCCCGGCGCCATGTACCGCAGGTCCAGCACGAACGCTCTGTCCTGTTCCTGGTCCGTCAACGGCACATAGAAGGCGCCGCCCTCGCCCTGTTCAAGGGAGACGGGCTTCCCGTTCAGCCGCAACGGCTGGGTGTCGAACCTGGCTCCGTCCGGCAGACGCACCTCGAGCCGCTGCCGCGCGCTGCGCATGCGGTACAGGGCCTGCACGCTGGCAACGTCGCTGCGTGACACGACGATCCGGACCAGCCCGCGCTCTATGCTGGTGGTCTTCACTTCCTTCGGCTCATAGCGGGTTGCGCTGAGCTTCAGACGCCAGTCGCCGTGATACTCGAACGCCTGCGCCGCGTCGCGCACGGCCGCGCCCGGCATGAGGTCCTGCCGCGGATCAACCGGCCGCAGCCCGTCGGTATCGGTCGGGTTGACGTGTATTGACTCCGCCTTCACGACAACCACCTGCCCCCAGGCCCTGTCGAACCCGCGCGCAGTCAGCCGCGGCACCGCTATCTCAACCGGCTTGCCGATCTGCAGCTCCGGCATCTTCTCTTCCCACTTCAGCGCGATCGCGCGCCCGCCCATGAATTCCGATTCGCCTTCCAGCAGCCACGCCACGTCGCCTTCGGCAAGGCCGGGCGCCTCGTTATCAGTCGAGGCAAGCTTCCGCCGTATGTCGGGCGTTGATATGCGTATCTGCTCCGAGAGCGCCTTCGGCACGTCGAGCCGCAGCGTCTTTACGCCGCTGTAGAGCACGTCGGCGAAAAGCGTTCCCTCGTACTTGATGACACCGGACTCGATCCGCGCCACGAGCAGTTGCCTGACTGTCGTGTACGGCGCGCGGCGTTCGGCGGATACCACGAGCTCGGCCGGCTCGTCACCGTAGCTCACCGTCAGCGCGGCACGGTCGTCCGGCTTTGCGGACGATGGGCCTATCGCGGGCGGCCTTATGCCTGCTTCGGCATCGCGCAGCCCCTTGCGATGTTCGGCGTTCAAGCGAAGGCTCTCGGTGCCGTACACAACAAGGGTGCCCTGGACCCGTTCCACCTCCGGCCCGGCAGCACGGAGGATCGGGGCCGGTATGAGCGCGGCCTTGCCGGTCGGCGCGAGAAGGTCCGCCTCGTTAAGCGCCCGTCGCATGCGCACGAGAACGCCGGTCCGTCCAAGCGCCTTGCGGGAAAGCTCCACAATGATGCTCACGCGGCCGGCCGCCGCCTCCACACTGTGCCTGGCAACCTGCGCCGCCGCGGCGCGCTGTTCTCCGAGGCCGGTGACGGAACGGATCTCGAAGCCTTCGGGCGCGTCGAGCACAAGCTGGAAGACACCCGCGTCCATCACGTCGAAGACGGTGAAGGCGTCAACCACCATCTCTTCGGGACGGATGCGGATTTCACCGACGACTTCCGCGGCGATGCGCGGCCGTATCTTCGTAACGCGCAGATCAAGCCCGAACGGGATGGACGCATAGCTGTAGGCGAAGTTCCATTTGACGTCCTTCAGCGATGCCGGAAGCTCGCCGGGGTCAAGCTGGGCAAGCCCCTCCAGCTTCGCCGCCTCGGCGCGCAGCGCGGGCCCGATCTGAACGGTGACTATTCCCTGCTGCCTGGCGGCGTCGAGCGCCCGCACAACGGGGGCCGCCACGACCCCGGCGTCGGAGAACCGTTCGAGCTCCAGAACAAGCGCCTGGGCTCCGCGCGCCGGCTCGAAGAGCTGAACGGTCACTATCTGCTCACCGCCCTCCGCGGCGATGCCCCACTCGCGCACGTTGGCATCATAGACGTTGACGACCTTCTCGCCGGCCGGCACCGCCACGCGCAGGCTCGACAGCTCGGAACGGCTTATGTCGTAGGCAAGGGCAACCCGGCACCGTACAACGCCTTCATCGAGCCTGACGCGCTGTTCGGCGCGCACGTTCGCAAGCGCCTGGAGCCCGCGCGCCCCCTCGGCCTTCGGCGTCCATTCAACCTTCACTGAGGAAGTGGCGCCGACAAAAGCCATTACCCTGGTTTCCTGCGCGGCGCCCTGCGGAACGTCGGTGGCGGCGAGCATCGGCTGGATATCCACCTTAACGCCCTGCTCCGGGATGCGGATGTCCCAACGGCTGACCGGGGCGACCGGGGTGGAGAAGGAGACAGCGTTCCGGCCGGGATTCCTGGCGTATGACTTGGCGAACTCCAGCTTGAGGAGCAGCGCGCCCGGCGCTTCGTCCTTCTTCTCGATCACCAGGTCATGCCCCTTCGCGGTCCTGAGTATCCGGGCCGGCTTGCCATCCACCTCGGCGCGCGTTATGGCGACATCGCCAAGGCCGATATCCACCCGGTGCCAGCCCTTCTGGAGGACGTCAACCCGGACCGTCGCCTTTACCGCCATCACATCCTGCTCAACCGTCGCCTCGCCGCTGAACTCGGACACCAGCGCGGCAACCGGCGGGTCCTTTTTCGGCGCGGCCGCGCGGTGCGCTTCGGCGTCTTTCCAGAGCCCCAGAAACTCCTCGTATGGCAGGAACACGCCGCGGCCCTTCTTCTCGAACACCTGCCACAGCTTCTCGTATGGAATATAGACGCTCTGTTCCCGCAACTCGGGCGGCGACTCCGGCTTCGCCCTGTCGGCGGCGCCCGGCGGCGCCGCGTAGACAGAGGCACAAAGAAGAACTGGTATGAGAAGTGCGGACAACTTGCGGGACCTCATTTCGGACCTCCTCCCGGGGCGGCGAAACCGCCCCTCCCAATGACTGCCGCGAGGCGCCGTGAGCCTAGCACACGGTTCCGCGCGCACAACACAGCTTAAGTGTAAAAGACTTGTATCCGGACCTGCGGAGCAGGAGCCGACGGTAAGACGTCTCGCACCGCCGGTTTGTTAACAGATTCATGAGGCAAGCAGCGCGGCCATGCCGCGGTCGGCGGGCGCAAGCGGCATGTCGGCCATCGCGGCGGGTGTTACCCACTCCAGGGCGTCGTGATCGTTCAAGGCGGGTTCACCCTCGATACCGTGAACTTCAAGGAAGAGTATCCTGAATACGCCGCGATCGGTGCTGCATGTCTCGGAATGAAGCTGCCGTCCAACGCTCGCCTCGACGTTCATCTCTTCCCGCAGCTCACGCACCAGCGCCTGCGCCGGCGTCTCGCCCGGCTCGACACGCCCGCCGGGAAACTCCCACAGGCCCGCCATCGCCCGGCCCGGCGCGCGCCGCGCCAGAAGCACAAGCCCGCCGCGCCTGATAACCGCCGCAGCCACGTCAACAGCCGGGACGGCATCAGAATGCATACAGCCACCCCATATGAACGGCGACATCAGTCGTGTTGTTAAGGATGAACAGGTTCTCCGTGAGCGACAACTCGAACATCGCATTCTGCGCGACACGGCGTTTGTAGCCGATGTTCAACTCGTGCGCGGCTTCGGAAAACTCGAAGTAGTCCTTTGCGACCGGACTGGACCAGGAATACTGGGCCAGCAGCGATGAACGACTCCCGACCCTGTGCTCCCAGCACAGCATGGCTGAAAGGTTCTCCGGACGCAGCTCGACTCCGGCAACCTGCTCCTTGTCGCAGTAGCCGGCGCTGAGGCCGCCATGCAGGAAATCGGAACGGGCGACCCTCCTGCTGACCGTCAGGCCGGCGCTCACAACCGGCCTGCCAAGCCCCTGCAGCTGAGCCTCGTCGCCCGTTGGCAGAGTGATACCGGCATGCAGCGCGCCGATCGTGTCTCTGTCGCCGCGGAGCCGCCAGGAAAGCATTACGGGAACATCACCAAGCCCCAGCGATTCGGAGTCGAGGAAGAGCCGCCCGCTTTCGCTGCGTATGTCAACCACGCTGTGGTTCCGGGGAAAGTCTTCCCGTCCTTCGTTGGTAAGACCGACCGCGGTGTGGAAGTCCTCTATCACGGAATCAAAAATCCCGCCCGTGCGCACGGAGAACGGGAGAACAAGCACCCCTTCCAGGCCGCCGGCAATTGTGTACGAGGCCCGAACCGACGTTATGATCCACTCCGAGTCAACAATCACACTGTCCGGCTCGTAATTCCAGACATTGCCCCAGTCCATCATCACCGCCACCTTGAGCTTCCCCTGCTCATCGTCGGGAATGCCGGCAACCAGTGTGTTGGGACGAAGCAGATGGCCGGGCGAAAGGGACCGGACAGTCAGATAGCCGACCGATCCGTCAAGCTCATCGGCCCGGGCCGGGGAATGGGAGACAGCGGCGAACAGCGCCATGGCGCAGAAGCAACGTGCTGTATCTGCGGAACCCATCTAACACCGTTACCACTTCGTCAACGGAAGATCCTGCTTGTCGCAGAAGGAGCCTGCCAGGATCATCACCAAGTCCACCAGCGACCATACGCCGAGGCCGCCGAACGTAAGAATAAACACTATCGCCGTGCCGGTCTTGCCGACATAGAAGCGGTGCGCGCCGAAGCCGCCAAGCAGGAGCAGGAACAACAGCGCCGCGAGGCGGCTCTTCGCAGAAGTCTTGCCCGGGTTCGACGGCGCGCGGCCGGCCGCCGAGGCCGCCTTCGGCTGCAACGGGCGGCCCGACATGCCGGGCGCCGGCCTCCGTATGGAGTTCTTCTTGAATACCAGCCTGCGTCCCCCGGCGTTCGACAACGACACGGGTTCGGCCTTCCGGGATATGACCCGCTCGGGTTCAGCCTCCGGCTCCTCGGGATCGTCCTCCGCAGCCGGCGCCTGCGCCGGCTGCGGGACCGGCTCTGCGGCAACGGGAGCGACCGGAGCCGGGATGGCTATGTGGCGCTCGCAGGCCGGACACTCAATAACCTGCCCGGCCATGCCCTCCGGCGCTTCCAGGTTCTGACCGCATTCCGGGCAGTTGAAGTTGATGTCTGGCATTATGGATGAATCCTCTTCCTGAGGCACTTGACCTACGATGCGCAGAACTTACGCCCGTATGGCGTGTTTGGCAACCCTATCCGGGGCCTCACGGCGGGCCGCCCGTTTCACACCGAACGCGCGGGCTTCCGGAAATACGTACTTGCCGCGGCAACACCCATTTGCCTACTATCCGCCGTTTCTCAGGCGGGGCGGTAGCTCAGTTGGTAGAGCATCACGTTCGCAACGTGGGGGTCGGGAGTTCGAATCTCCTCCGCTCCACCATCCTGGGTTCAACGGTTCAACACCATTAACGGGGGCAGCATCCCCCCCCATCGTTCAGGCGCGCGTTACTCCCGCGGACGGGTAGCCGCTGCGCACAGGGCTCGCGGGAGGAGATGGGGCCGGCCCGACCTCGGGCCGGAAGAAGCGGGGCGGGGTCGCCCCGGCTCCAACCTGCGAATGCGGGTTCAACACCATTAACGGGGGCAGCTGCCTCTTCCCCGCACGAGGCTGCCCAGCCGCTCCGCGGCCGGGCAGCCACCCCGGCCGTGCCGGCGCTCGTAGCGCGCGGGGCCACCGTTGCCATGTTCCATGAACCGGGCTGGTACCGATAGGCATTGACCGCGCCGGAGCGGTCGGGGATATTTGCGCGCATGTCTTCATACCCCGAACTGAGACTCAGGCCAGGCAAGGACCGGTCCCTTCAACGACGGCACCCGTTCGTCTTCTCCGGCGCGCTGGATGACCATGAACCGATACCCGACGGGGCAGTTGTCCGGGTTACCATGCGCGACGGAGCCTTCGCCGGAGTTGGCCACTATCAGCAAGGCGGTTCGATCCGGGTGAGAATCCTCTCCTTCGACGACTGCGAAATCACACCGGCGTTCTGGGAACGGCGCATCAAATCGGCAATGGAACTCCGGCGCGCGATCGGGTTGAAGGACAACCCGGCAACCGATTCCTACCGTCTCGTGCATGGCGAAGGCGACGCGCTGCCCGGGCTGATCGTTGATTTCTATGCCGGTCACGCTGTCGTCCAGCCGCATTCGGCCGGCATGACCGCCGCGCTGCCGGAGATACGCGCAGCCCTGAAAGCCGTGCTCGGGGACGATCTGGGCTCGGTGTCAGATCCGTCGACCGGACCGGGCGAACCCCGCGTCATCCGCGAAAACAACAACCTGTTCAAGGTTGACTGGACCGGCGGCCAGAAGACCGGGTTCTACCTCGATCAGCGCGTCAACCGCGCCCTGGTACAGAGCCTTTCCGCGGACCGCTCGGTTCTGAACGTCTTCAGCTACACCGGCGCCTTCGCGGTGTATGCGCTGAAGGGCGGCGCACGGCATGTAATTTCCGTGGAAAGCTCCCGGCCGGCGAACGCCATGGCGGCCGAGAACACCCGCCTGAACGGACTGGATCCGGCCTCTCACGATGTAGTCGCTGCCGACGCCTTCGAGTTCCTGAAATCCCCTGGAGAGAACCACGACATGGTCATTCTCGACCCGCCGGCGTTCGCGAAACACCTTTCCGCGCGACATGCGGCCATCCAGGCGTACCGGCGCATCAACGCGCTGGCCATGCAAGCCGTCAGGCGCGGCGGCATTCTGTTCACTTTCTCGTGCTCGCAGGTTGTTACCGCCGACCTCTTCCGCGGCGCAGTCTTCGCCGCGGCGCTCGACGCCGGCCGCGAGGCGCGGATTCTCTACCGTCTCCAGCAGCCCCCGGACCACCCCGTTTCGATCCATCACCCCGAGGGCGAGTACCTGAAAGGACTTGCCCTCCTCGTAACCTGACTCCACGCCGCCGGCCTGGAATCCGGCGCAAGGAAACGCCCCCGCCGCTTACGGGCCGCCGCCCGGGCAACAGGCCTCGGACGACCCGCCGCGCTGGGTTATTTCTTGCCAAATCGGCCCGTATTCCGGTAAGTTCCGCGCGCTCCGGACGGGGCTTGCACTGTACGCATCGCCCGCCGGAACGGGGAAAAGACAATGAAGACCTACAAGATCGCCGTGATCGGCGGAGACGGCACCGGACCGGAAGTCGCGCGTGAGGGCGTCAAGGTCCTCCGCGCCGCTGCTTCCAAGCACGGCTTCAAACTGGAGTTTACCGACTACGACTTCGGCGGCGAACGGTTCCTGAAGACCGGCGAAGTGCTGCCTGCGAACGCGGCGGAGGAAATGCGCCGGCATGACGCCATCTTCCTCGGCGCGATCGGGCACCCCGACGTCAAGCCGGGCATACTCGAGAAGGGCATCCTTCTCCGGCTGCGGTTCGAGCTGGACCAGTACATCAACCTGCGCCCCGTGAAGCTCTTTCCCGGCGTCGAGTGCCCGATCAAGGGCAAGGGACCGGCCGAGATAGATTACGTGGTCGTTCGCGAGAACAGCGGCGATGCCTACACGGGCACCGGCGGCATCACGATGAAGGACACCCCGCACGAGGTGGCCGTGCAGAGCAGCGTCTACACGCGCCATCAGGTTGACCGCTGCCTCCGCTACGCCTTCGAACTGACCCGGAAGCGCAAGAAGAACAACACCCTGGCGCTTTGCGGCAAGACGAACGTCCTCACATACATCTACGACCTCTGGGAGCGCGCGTTTCACGAGATGGGCGCCCGCGACTACCCGGAAATCAGGCGCGACTACTACCACGTTGACGCGACCTGCATGTGGATGATCAAGAACCCGGAATGGTTCGACGTTATCGTCACCGGCAACATGTTCGGCGACATCATCACGGATCTGGGCGCCATCACGCAGGGCGGCATGGGCATCGCCGCAGGCGGGAATATCAACCCGAAAGGCGTCAGCATGTTCGAGCCGATCGGCGGCTCCGCGCCGAAATATACCGGCAAGAACGTCATCAACCCGCTTGCAGCGATCTGTGCGGGAGGCATGATGCTGGACACCCTCGGCGAAAGCGCCGCGGCGGCGGCTGTCGAGGCGGCGGTTACGGACGTTACCGCCACAAAGCTCAAGAGCCTTGCAGCCGGCCGCATGGGCTACTCGACCACTGAGGTCGGAGACCTCGTGGCCGCGCGTGTGAGTTGAGGAAACAAGGCAGGAAGAGAGGGGATGGAGCAGTGAGAAAGTACAAGGTTTGCGTGGTTGGAGTCGGAGCCGTCGGCACCGAGATGGTGCGCCTGCTCAGGAAGCGCTCTTTCCCGACAGAATCGCTTACGATCCTCGCGCGCAGCGAGCGGACGGAGGAGATCGATGGCGAATCATACCCCGTCGTTGCCGCGACGCCCGAAGCGTTTGAGGGAATGGACTATGCCTTCTTTGCCGGCACCGAAGGCGCGAAGGGCGCATCCCAGACCCTCGGATGGGAAGCGGTCAAGCGCGGTTGTGTCGTCATAGACAACGGGGACGACTTCCGGATGGACTCCCGGGTTCCGCTCGTCATCCCGGAGATCAATGCCCCGGCCCTCTCCGGCCACCAGGGATTCATCGCAAACCCCAACTGCAGCACGATCATCGCGCTGATGCCGCTGGCATGCCTCCATGCCGAGGCCGGCCTGCGCCGCATCGTTGCGTGCACCTACCAGGCGGTCTCGGGCACCGGCGCCGCTGCCGTGCGGGAGCTGGATTCGCAGGCTCGCGCCTGGGCGGCCGACAAACCGATCGTCAAGGAGGTCTATCCGCACCGGATAGCATTCAACGTGCTGCCTTCGGTCGGCTCGTTCAAGGACGACTCGGGCGAGAGCACCGAAGAGATGAAAATGCGCCGTGAGACGCACAAGATTCTCGGTGACAACTCGATCAAGGTCTCCACGACCTGCGTGCGAGTGCCCGTCTTCAACGGCCACAGCATCGCCATCCACGCCGAGTTCAAGAAGCCTGTCTCCGCGGCGCGCGCAAAGGAGCTCCTCGCCAATACGCCCGGCGTGAAGCTCGTTGACGACCCGGCGAAGAACGTTTACCCGATGCCGATCGACGCATCGGGCAGGTACGACGTGCTCGTCGGCCGCGTTCGCGCAGACAACAGCACGGAGAACGGGCTTGCCCTGTGGTGCGCCGGCGACAACATCTGGAAGGGCGCGGCACAGAACGCCATCCAGATCGCGGAGACGCTGATAGCCGCAAAGTAAGGACTCCGCGAGAGCACACTGCAGCCCGGTTCGCCCCGAACACCCGGGCGGCCGGGCCCGGCAGAAGACCCGGTTCCAGCGAGCCCCCCTTTCGTGGCGCTGCTACGGCGAGAGCTCCCCGCTTCGTTCCGGCAATGTTGAGCCAGGCCGGCGCCCCTTCTGTAGTCGCCGGACGACAGGCCGGCGCTCGTCTATCGGAGGCGTTCCTTCGCGGCGATGCAAGCTTGCCGCGTGGTTGACGTGGAAACGCGAACTCCGGCCACAACCTTGAGCGTGGCAAGCCGCACTCGTCGACAAACGGCAGGATTCAGTAGTTGTTCATTCCGGGAATGCCTGGAACACCCTCCCACGGCTGGGGATCGTTCCAGGGCATGTCGGAATCGCCGGAAGTTGCGCACCCGCCCGCTGCCGAAAGGCAGGCTCCAAGAACCAGCAACATAAGAGCTGTGCGCAGCATTGCGAAAGACGGTCTCTTAGAAGAAAACCACATCGCCGGTCTGGACAGGAACCTGCTTCCAGTCGATCAGGATATCGGCCACGCCCAGCTTCTGAGCCTGGCTGACGTGTATCAGGCGGATCTTGGTGACGAACTTCTCGTCGGCGCCCTCGGCGCCCGGACGGCGCACATAGAGCTCAACCGGCGAGATCGGCCCCTCCACCGTAACCCCGCGCAGTTCCTCGACAAACCTGTCGGAAAGCTTCAGGACGAGGAAATTCCAGGTATCGTTCACTGAAACGACCGAGCCCTTGTCCCCGCGCTCGATGCGCGCGATTGGCAAAGTCGGGTCGCCGCCGATGATACCGCCCGTCGCCTGCTGCCCCTTGACGCCCTTGCGCAGGTCGTCGTTCTCCTTGGTAAGCTGCTTGTTTTTCTCATCGAGCTGGGCCTTCTCCTTCTCAAGCCTGTCGATCGTGCCCCTGAGGTCGGTTATCTGCGTCTCCAGCTCGCGCTTCTCCTGCTTCAGATTCTCGACCTCGTTCTCGAGGTCGCGGATGCGGCTCTCGAGCCTTGATACCTGGTCGCGCAGTTCAACGATCTCGCGCAGACGCTGGCGCAGCGTTGACTTGCGGTCGTTGAGTTCGCTCACCGTGCGGACGAGCTCCTCGCGGATCTCGGTAAGCTGCTGGCGGGTCTCGTTCAGGCGGGCAAGCTGCTCGTTGGACTTCTTGATCACGTCATTCAGAACCTGCTGCATGGTTCCTTCGCCGTCGGTGAGCCTGGTTCCATCCTCCGGGTTGCGCAGCGGAACCCCCGTGGCCGGGTCCACCCTGAAGTACTGCATGAGCTGTATCTTCTTGGGTGTGAGGTCCATCTTCGGAACGTCCTGTATTTCCAGGTTCGTCTTGTACTTGTCCCAGAAATCGGACCGTTCGGGGTTGTCCAGCGACTGGGCTGTGCATTCGGAGATGTCCTTGGCCGGGTACAGCGCAGCCTGCGGCTGGGCGGACTCGCTTTCAATCGTGGTGGCCAGCGCTATGAAGGCGCGCTCCAGTTTCTGTGTACGCCCCTTGAGTATCTCGCGCTTGTTGAACAGCAGAATGCCCATAACAAGCGCTCCGATGGTGAACAGGAGCAGAAATACCACCAGGACTTTCAGAAGCTTGCCCATGGAAAGACCCCTCCGCGAATGCCAGCGTATCCGGCCGCGAAAGTACGACAAAAGACAATGTACGTGCAACAACTAATGTTCGCTTCCCCGCCGGTTCAGAGCGCGAACCGACTGATCTCTTGGGCTTGCGAAACCGGATGAGGAGGGCTAGCCTCGCACCCGATGAGAATGCCTGCAAAAAGACGCTTGCGCGGCGGCCGCTGGCAGGTAATGAGGGAGCGCTGCTGTCTGGACAACACATTCGCTCCTCCGTCGGACGCGCAGTGCGAAACTGTGGAGAGCATAGTCAGCAGAGTGGTCCGCAAGATAGGCCTGGAAGAGCATGCATGGTTTGCGGAACTTTCGAAAGCGTGGCCCGGCCTCGTCGGGCCGGAGATCGCCCGTCACGCCCGCCCGGGCCGGGTTGACGGAAGCGTGCTGACCGTCTTCGTGGACAGCTCGGTCTGGCTGTCGGAACTACACAGGTCGGCCCGCGGGCCCATGCTCGACAAGCTGTCAGCCAGGTTTGGAAAGAGGATTACCGCCCTGCGGTTCGCGCTGGACCCGGACACACCGCCTCCGCCAGGCATCAGGGCATGAAACCGGGCACCAGCCGGCGCGCTTCGGCGTCGAGGTAGGGCGCCATCTGGATGGCCTTGTCCCTGTAGCGGACAGCCTCTTCGGCGTTTCCACCAAGCAGGTGGCAGATACCCATGGCAAGGTTCTGTTCGGCGAGAACCGACGTCTTCGTTCTCGCTTTGGACAGGTAATGGTCCATGAGATGAGCGATGTGCGGCACGCGCATCTGTTCCCACAGGACCGACCCGCCGGTAATCTGGATACCGTTCTCATCCGCGCCGGTGACGTCCCGCGCGCCTGCGCCCAGCCCCCACCCGTACCTGAACGGCTCCGCCATGATTGCCGCGATCAGGAACTCCTTCATGTTGCGCAGATACCTGAACCGGTCCAGCGGCAGAGCGATCCGCGCCCTGCCTTCATCCGTATCAAACCCCTTCGCCGCATCGGAAAGCGTCTTGTGGGCCTCAGCAAACCGCATCTTCACATAAAGCGGCATGGCCTCGGACTCAAGCCGTTCAGCCCTGGCCAGTTCATCCGCGACCTTCTTCTGCCTGGCCTCTTCCTCGCGCCGCTGCTGCAGGAGCAGCGCCAGCCTCCCTGCCTCCTCCTCGCGCTCCTTTACCGTGCGGGCTTCCAGCGCGAGCAGTTCTTTCATCGCCGAATCCACGGAGCGCATAGTCTTCTCCGCGGAGGCAAACGACTGTTCGAGGCCGGGTCCCATTTCCGCAAGAACGGCCGTGTTGCTGACCGCCGCCTGCACCGACCGGGCAGCCGCGGCGGCATCGCGCACAACAATCGCGGAGTCGGCCGCGATCCGGGCCGCTTCGGCCGCGGATCGGACGGCAAACACGCCGTCTATCACGTTCCGGGCGCTGACCATCGCGGGCCGCTCATCGGCGGGAGTCGGTTCCGGCGCGGCCTCCTCTTCGCCTTCGACAGGCGCATTCGTGGCGACGCCGGCCTCATTCGTAATGGCGGCGTCGGCCGGCGCCGCGTTCGTCAAGACCGGCGGCTTCGGGGGCGCGCAGGCGATAGTTTCGCCGAGTATCACGAAAACCGAGTTGCTCGCCTTCTCCGGGAGACCGGCAGTCAGTTCGGCAAGGGAAGATGTCCGGCTCGAAAGCTTGAGGATACCCGCGTAGGCGGCGTCGGCCTTTTCGATCTGCGAACGCAGCGCAATCTGCTCGCGCCTGGTCCTGATTTCCGCGTCGCGTTTCCGGACGACCATGCCGACGCCCAGCACGATCACCCCGATGACAACAAGAACAACGACTACAAGGAACACTATCAGCGGCCCCTTGCCGCCACCGCCGCCGCGCCCGGCCTGCTTCCCGCCAAGCGCCTTCTTGCGGTACTCCGCCAGCGCGTCAGACGCGGACCCGGACTCCGACTCGGCGGGGTCCAGCTTTATGCGGGGCACGCTCTTCTTCTTGATGGTCATCTTCTTTGGCCTGGTGACGGTTATTCCCGAGCCGCGCGCCTTCGGCTCGATCTGGGAAAGCACCTTGCGCATATCGCTCAACAGGGACTCGTACGTCGGATAGCGACGCGACGGCTCCTCCTCGAGCATGCGGCTGACTATCCGGTCCACCTCGGGGTCGATCCCCGGCCGCACCTCGCGCAGAGGCGGCGGCGGGTTTCCCAGCCGCGCCTTCACAACGTCCGTCGGGGTTTCACCTTCGAACGGAGGTTTTCCGGCAAGCGCGTGGTACAGGGTGGCCCCGAGACTGTATATGTCGGACCTGAGATCCGGGGGCAGACGCCGCGCTTTTTCGGGGGCGATGTAGTAGGGCGTACCCCAGATCCCATCGGCAACCTGCTGCTTGGAGCGCGACGCGAGCCCGAAATCAACGAGCTTTGCCTGTCCTTTGGAGTCTATGAGTATGTTCTCCGGCTTGACGTCGCCGTGCACCAGGTCTGCATCGCTCGCGGCTCGGAGTCCTTCGGCCACCTGGATGCCCACGCGCAGGGCCGCTGTCTGGTCAACCGGATCGCCCGCCTCCACGAGCCCGGCGAACTTGCTGCCGCGGACAAGTTCCATGACGATGTAAGGCTGACCCTTTTCCTGGCCAAAGCTGTATATCTGCGCGATGTTCGGGTGGTTTATCTGGGCGGCCGCCTGTGCTTCGCGCTTGAAGGACTCGACGAAGGAAACGTCCTCGCCGAGAGACTTCAGCATGACCTTTATCGCGACATCACGGTTGAGCGTCTCGTCTCTCGCATAGTAGATGCCGCCCATCCCGCCCGTGCCGATCAACCCGAGAAGGAGGAAGTTACCGAGCCGCGCCGGAATGACGTTGCCGTGATGGCACACCGGGCAAACGGCCTCGCTGAAGGGCTTTATGCCCGACACGTCAATCCGCGTCCTGCATTCGCTGCAAAACACGGCGTCAACGCGGTCGAGGACCACGCCCACTTGCCTGTCAATGTACTCCATTCGAATATCCTTGGAAGAACAACAGGCTCCCTGCATGATGAATGTATATTGTCGTTTCCAGATTTGTCCACTTCCAAGACGATGAACGAACAGACAACCAACATCCGGCCGTCGTAAGACAGGGAGTCCAGACCGCCATGCATCCCGTGTGTTTCAGGATAGGCGCCATGACCATTCACTGGTACGGCGTGATGATGGCCCTGGGGTTCCTGGCGGGGATGTGGACGTGGATATGGCTGGGCCGCAAACGTGGAATAGACGCTTCCTTCTGCTCCGACCTGCTGTTCTGGATCATGGCCGCGGGTGTGATCGGCGGACGGGTCGCCTACGTGCTGACGGACCTGCACTACTACCTCGAACACCCCGTCCGCATCCTGCGTATCGACCAGGGCGGGCTGGTCTATTACGGCGGCTTCGTCGGAGCGGCTCTGGCCGTGATCGTCTTCGCCCGCCGCCGCGCCGTCCCCCTCCTGCAGCTCTCGGACCTGGTCGTCACCGCCCTGCCCCTCGGGCACGCGCTCGGCAGGATAGGGTGCTTCCTCAACGGCTGCTGCCACGGCCGCGCGGCCGAGTCCCTGCCGTTCGCGGTAACGTATCCGCGAAGCAGCCAGGCATGGTACACGCAGCTGTCGGCGGGCCTGATCGCGGATTCATCCGCGACGTGCATACCGGTGCACCCGGTGCAGCTCTACGAAACCGCCGTGAACGTGGCGATATACGCGGGGCTTGTCATGCTCTACCGCGCCCGGCCGGCCGCGGGCCGCGTCACGGCCGTTTACTTCCTCGTGTATCCGGCGGCACGCTTCTTCCTGGAGCTCTTCCGGGGCGATGAGCGCATTGCGCCGGGGGGCCTCGATCTTGCCCAATGGACCAGTCTGGCGCTGATGGCGGCCGGGGCCGTCCTGTGGGTGCTTTCAAACAGGAGCAGGACCGACACCGGGAGCGCTCTCGATGCAGCTTCAGGTTGAACAGGACGAAGCCGGACTGCGCCTCGATACGTGGATTTCGCGCCACGTGCCGCAAATCTCCCGCGCCCGCGCGCAGGCGTTGATCCACGGCAACTGCGTGCGCCTGCCGGACGAAAGACGGCTCTCGGCGCATACGCGGGTGACGGCCGGAATGCGTGTGGAAGTGACGATCCCGGAACCGGAACCGGTCGCGCTGACGCCGGAGGAAATCCCGCTGGACATCCTGTTCGAGGACAAGGACATCGTAGTGCTCAACAAACCCGCCGGGCTTGTTGTGCATCCTGCCGCCGGCCACGCGGACGGGACGCTTGTAAATGCCCTGCTCCACCATTGCCCGGACCTCGGCGGCATCGGCGGCGAGTTGAGGCCGGGCATCGTCCACCGCCTGGACATGAACACAACCGGCGCGATGGTGGCCGCAAAGAACGACGAAGCCATGGATTCGCTCATGCGGCAGTTCAAAGACGGCTCTGTTGTGAAGGAGTACTCCGCCCTGGTCCACGGGCTGCCTTCCCCTCGCAACGGCACGGTGAAGACACTCATCGGCAGACATCCGACCGACCGCAAGCGCATGTCCGCGCGGCCGTCAGCCGGCCGCGACGCCGTAACTCACTACCGGGTAATCCGCGCGTGGGCCCGTGTCACGCTGCTCGACGTGAGGATCGAGACCGGCCGGACACACCAGATACGCGTGCATATGGCGCATATACGTCACCCGGTCGTGGGCGATCCGGACTACGGCTCGCGGCGGATGGACCGGGAATTCGGCGTGAAGAGGCAGATGCTCCACGCCCGCCGGCTCTCGCTCCGGCATCCGCGTTCCGGCGAGGCGATGACATGGGTGGCCCCGCTGCCGGACGATTTCGCCGGCCTTCTCGCAGCGCTTGGCCCTGACATTCCGCCCATCCGCGCGCGCTGACTACTCCAGCCCGGCCCGGAGCAGGCCCGGCAATTCGCAACGGGCGCAGTCGGGCCGCACCGGGAGACAGAAGTCCCTGAATACCTGGATGAGCCCCTGCCTCCGCAAGCCGGTCGCATGCAGCGAAGGGCCGCGATCACGCCCGAACAGCAGGTGCGCGGTGCGCCTGGTTACCGAGTTCTCCTGTTCGGCCGGCAACGCGTCGAGCAGCGGTGCGACGTTCCTGCCGGCCGACGCCAGCCACGGCACGACAACGTTGGCGAGTATTGCGGCGGCGCGATCCGGTCCGAGCAGGGCTGACGGTTTGCCCTCCCGCCCGCCCGGAACCAGCCTGCGCGACCAGTAGTCCATACGCGCCGCGGTCCGCAGCAGTACCGTCGCCTGCCGACGCCAGCGGACCGGGTCGTCGTCCGGCAGGTCGCGTATGGCGGCAAACGCCGATGCGTCCGGCACGAACAGCGCCGCCAGCGCGGCGAGTCGGCGCATCGG
>VGWI01000035.1 GCA_016873655.1 Lentisphaerota bacterium | reverse complement strand
GACTGCTCGGCCGACGGATCGCTTCAGATCATGCGGCAGATCGCCGCCGAGGATCCGCGCTGCCGCGCGCTGGGGCACGATGTCAACCGCGGCAAGGGCGCGGCGTTGAGAACGGGGTTCTCCGCCGCCACCGGCGACATCGTCCTCATACAGGACGCCGATCTCGAGTACGATCCGCGCGACTACAGGGCGCTGCTCGGGCCCATACTGGAAGGGCACGCCGACGTGGTGTTCGGATCGCGCTTTCTGGGCGGCGGCCCCCACCGGGTGGCATATTTCTGGCACTATGTCGGGAACCGGATTCTCACGATGTTCTCGAACATGATGACCGACATGAACCTGACCGACATGGAAGTCTGTTACAAGGTATTCCGGAAGGAAGTTCTCCAGTCCATCGTCCTGAAGGAGGACCGGTTCGGTTTCGAGGTGGAGATAACGGCAAAGGTTGCCCGCGGCAAGAAGTGGCGGGTGTACGAGGTGCCGGTCTCCTACTACGGCCGCAGTTACGCGGAAGGGAAGAAGATAACCTGGAAAGACGGCCTGCGAGCCCTCTATTGCATCGTCAAGTACCGCTTTGCCTGATCCGCAAGGGGAGGCGGACCCGCACAATGAAAAGACTTTCTGTCATTCTTGCCACAGGATTCGGGCTGGGCTACTTCCCCGTGGCGTCCGGGACCGTCGGGACACTTCCCGGGGTTCTGATAGCCCTCGCGGCCGCCCGCCTTCCGGCATGGCAGCAGGCCGCGATCGCGGCGGCGCTTGCGGCCATTGCCATACCCGTGTGCGGGGCGGCGGAGACCGTGCTCGGGAGGAAGGACGACGGGCGGATTGTGGCGGACGAGTATGTAACCTTCCCGTTGTGCGTGATCGGACTGCCGATCGCGGCCCATCCCTGGCTGCTGGTGCCAGCCTTCCTCTTTCACCGCGTATTCGACATTCTGAAGCCCTTCCCGGCGCGCAGAATACAGGCCTTGAAAGGGGGATGGGGCGTGGTGCTGGATGATGTTTCCTCGGGGCTTTACGCGTTGGCCGCCAACCATGCCCTGTGGTGGATGGTGAACAGATGAGCAGCGCTGACGCATACCGCCGGATACCCGGCATGACTCCGTGCGTTGTGTGGTTCACCGGGCTCTCCGGTTCGGGCAAGAGCACGATAGCCGAACGGCTTGTCGCGCTGCTTTCCGAACAGGGCGACAACGTTGAACACCTGGACGGCGACCGAGTGCGCGAGGTCTTTCCAGGGACCGGCTTCAGCAGACGGGATCGGAACGAGCACCTGCGCAGAATCGGGTTTCTGGCCGGGCTTCTTGAACGGCACGGGGTCATCGTCGTGGCCACCTTCGTCTCGCCCTACAGGGAAAGCCGGGCCGCCGCAAGGGCGATGTGCCGCCGGTTTATTGAGGTGCACGTCTCCACGCCGCTCGAAGTCTGCGAGAAGCGTGATGTGAAAGGTCTGTACGCAAGAGCGCGCCGGGGTGAGATTCCCAACCTTACCGGGGTGGGGGACGTTTACGAGCCGCCGGAAAGCCCTGAGTTGGAGATCAATGCCGCCGATGTCCCGGTGGAGGAATCATGCCGGCGGATAATCGAGGCCATTTCAACGCGATGAACGAGGGCTCCATGATGAACCGTCGGACCATGACACACCTTCGCCAGCTTGAGGCGGAGAGCATATTCATCATGCGCGAGGTGGTTGCCGAGTTCGAGCGGCCGGTGATGCTCTACTCCGTGGGCAAGGACTCGTCCGTGATGGTCCGCCTGGCGCAGAAAGCGTTCCATCCCCAGAAACTTCCGTTTCCCCTTCTGCATGTCGACACGGGCTACAAGTTCAAGGAGATGTACGAGTTCCGCGACAACTTCGTGAAGGAGATAGGGGCGGACCTGATCGTCCACAAACATGCCGACGCCGGACGAGTAAGCCCTTACGAATACGGAACCCAGAAATGCTGTGCGATACTGAAGACCCAGGCGCTCCTGCAGGCTCTGCGGAACGGCAACTACGACGCCGCGTTCGGCGGCGCCCGCCGGGAAGAGGAGAAATCGCGGGCCAAGGAGCGCGTCTATTCTTTCAGGGACGAGTTCGGCCAGTGGGACCCGAAGAATCAGAGGCCGGAGCTGTGGTCACTGTACAACGCAAGGGTCAACCGAAACGAATCCATCAGGGTCTTCCCTCTCTCCAACTGGACCGAGCTGGACGTCTGGCAGTACATCTACATGGAGAACATTCCGGTCGTGCCGATGTACTTCGCGCGGGAGCGTGACGTGATCGTGCGTGACGGCCAGATAATCCCGCTGGACGGCCCCATACCGCTCCGGAAGGGCGAAAAGCCGGAACGTATGTTGTGCAGGTTCAGGACGCTCGGATGTTACCCGTGCACCGGCGCGGTCTGCTCGCCGGCCCGGAGCGTTGCGGACATTATCGAGGAGATGATGACGATTCGGGTCTCCGAACGCTCGACACGCGTTATAGACCACGACGCCGAAGGTTCGATGGAGACCAAGAAGAAGGAAGGCTACTTCTAGCCGGTGACTCCTTTCCCGGAGATGACTATGCAGCAGCACTCCAAGAGCATGGAAGAGTTCCTCGCCATGAACGAGAAGAAGGACCTGCTCCGCTTCTCAACCGCCGGCAGCATAGACGACGGCAAGTCCACTCTGATCGGGCGGCTGCTGCACGACTCAAAGAGCGTGTACGAGGACCAGATAAGTTCGGTCAGGAAAGCTTCCCGCGAAAAGGAGTCTGACGAGCAGATAGACTTCGCCCTGCTGACAGACGGGCTCAAGGCGGAGCGCGAACAGATGATCACGATAGACGTGGCCTATCGGTATTTTTCGACGCCGCGCCGGAAGTTCATCATAGCCGACACGCCAGGCCACGAGCAGTACACCCGCAACATGGCCACAGGCGCCTCGACCGCCAACCTCGCGGTCGTCCTCGTTGACGCCAAGGGCGGCATAAAGCCCCAGACGAAGCGACATGCCTTCATTTCGTCACTCCTTGGGGTTCCTCACATCGTTCTGGCCGTGAACAAGATGGACCTGGTGGGGTATGACCAGTCCGTTTTTGAGGCGATCAAGTCGGAGTTCTCCTACTTCGCCGGGCGTCTCGGTGTGCAGGATGTGCGGTTCATTCCGATAAGCGCGCTCAAGGGTGACAACGTCGTGACGCGGTCGGCCAGGATGCCGTGGTACACGGGCGAGACTTTGCTGGAATTGCTGGAGACGGTCTACATAGGCAGTGATTTCAATCTCGTCGACATGCGCTTTCCGGTTCAGTACGTGCTTCGACCGAATCAGCAGTTCCGCGGGTACGCCGGCCAGGTAGCGTCGGGGATCATACGCAAGGGCGACGAAGTGCTTGTTCTGCCTTCGATGAAGACGAGCAGGGTAAAGAGCATTGTCGGATTCGACGGGGAACTGGAAGAGGCGTTTCCGCCTATGTCGACAGCCGTCACGCTCGAGGACGAGATAGATGTAAGCAGGGGCGACATGCTAGTCCACCGCCATAACCAGCCGAAGACGCACCGCAGGTTCGAGGCGATGATGGTATGGATGAGCGAGAGTCCGCTCGACCACGGCAAGTCCTACTTCTTCAAGCACACCACGAAGGTGGCAAGGTTCAGATTCGACGAGGTGCGCTACCGGGTAGACGTCAATACGCTCAACAGAATGCCCGGCGGGACCATGGGCTTGAACGAGATCGGGCGCGTGGTCTGCACTTCAACGACTCCGATCTTCTGCGACCCGTACAGCCGCAACCGGGCAACGGGAAGCTTCGTGGTGATTGACCCCATCTCAAACAACACCGTCGGCGCCGGCATGATCATCGAGCGGGAGCCGTCGGACGAACTGCCGAACCGGATCGAGACCGTGGTTTCGGAAAAGGACGGGCTGCACTTGCGGCGCAGTCTTGTGGCGCCTTCCGATCGCGCGGCGCGATGGGGGCAGAAGCCTGTCACAGTCTGGTTCACGGGGCTCGTTGGGGCGGGAAAGACGCGCATAGCGTACGGCGTGGAGAGGCGGCTTTTCGAGAAGGGCGCGGTCTGCCTCGTGCTGGACGGGGAAAACATGCGGCTCGGCCTCAGCAGGGAGCTCGGTTTCACGGCGGAGGGCAGGGCTGAGCACCTGCGGCGCGTTGCGGAAACCGCCAGGCTCGCGAACGAGGCGGGAATGATCGTTCTGTGCGCGTTCGTCTCTCCCGAGGCGGCACTGAGGGCGCAGGTGGCCGAAATCGTGGGAGGCGACCGCTTCCTGGAATGCCATGTCTCCGCGCCGATAGAGTGGTGCGAGGCGAGGGATGAGTCAGGTCTCTACTCTAAGGCGCGGTCGGGAGAGATATCTCACTTTGCCGGGGTGAACTTTCCCTACGAAGCGCCGGTTGATCCGGACGTTGTTCTGCGGACCGTCTCGACTGACAGCGAGGAGTGTGTCTCGCTCGTCCTCGATCTGCTGCGGGACCGCGGCTTCTTCCCCTGTGCCGGCTGACCCCGAACAGGCCCGTGTCAGACTGAGCCCGTCTCGTGGTCCTGTTCTTCCGGCACATTCTCCATGTACTGCTGCTTGCGGTGATAGTAGAGGATTGTTTCCTGGTTGAGTCGGATCCTCTTCAGCGAGGTGCCTATCAAGCCGGTGGCAAACAGCACCACTCCGAACGCCAGCATGGCAGCTCCGGAGAAACCTGCCCAGATATGCGGAGTGAACATCCCGCTCCGCACTCGGTGCACAAGAAGAAAGGCGCACAGAGCCGTGCCGATGCAGAGGAATGGGAGTGACAGCCCGCCGAAGAAACGCATCGGCCAGTAGTCAAGGTAGGTGTGAAGAATGATGTGGAGAGCGCGTGTTCCATAGCGCCACAGGTTTGAGGCGACACGCGAGGCGCCGACCGGTCTCACGCCAATGATCCGCATGGGGACTTCGGTTATTGTCCGCCCTTTCACAACAAGGTCGAGGAGTGACTCCTGAGTGTAGGTGAAATCGCCCCAGAGATTCAGCATCAGGGCCGTATCACGATTGTAGACCCTGAACCCGCACGACACATCGTGGAAGCGCCGGCCGGCTATCATGCTTATCAGGCGGCTTATCAGCATGTTGCCGGCAAGTTTCACACGCGGCATCTCCGGGATCATGGCCGCGTCGGCGAAGCGCGATGCCGTAGCCGCGTCGGCCTCCCCGTTGATGACCGGGGCCGCGAGATCCGGTATTCGCGCGGGGTCGAACTGTCCGTCGCCGTCCATGTTTACGATGATCGTTGCGCCCCATTTCAGCGCGGCGTGGAGACCTGAACGGAACGCTGCCCCGACACCCATGTTTGTCCTGTGAAAGATGACCCTCGCCCCGGCCCCGGCTGCGATTTCAGCAGTCCGGTCGGACGAACCGTCATCCACTACAAACACGGCGCATCTATCGTATGTCTTTGAAAGAGCGGCGATTGCGCCGGTCACAACCTGGCCTATCGTCGCCGCCTCGTTCAAAGCTGGAATGATCACCGCGACGGAATGGTTCATGGCGGGATGATGACCTCGACAGGCGGGTTAGTCAACTTGCCAGCGACGCATGCGCGAAAGCCCGCTCAACGGTCCGCGCCTTCGGACGGTGGTATCTGCGCCTCTTCGGCGGACGCCGCGGGCCGCAAATGCACACGGACATCTCCATCCCCGGATACCAGAACGTTCAAGGTAGCGGCATCGCCCATTCGAAGAGAGGAAACAGCTTGCGAAACATGGGCCATCGACAGTGTCGCAAGCACGCGTTCAGTTCCCGCCTCAACATCCTTCTTGTAGGAGACGCCCGTTGCCGCCGGCTGGAAGGTGACGATGTCGGCCACAGGCATTTCCGGCGGCGCATTTTCGGGCACAACGAGCTCAAATCGCATGGCAGGCTGTGAGCCGGATGCGGCTTTTCCCGTGCCTCCCCAAATCTCGCGGCGGAGCGTCCCTCCGTCGTCGCCCCCGGTCGCCGGTTCCGGTTGATACGCGATGCGCCGGACCGCTACGCCTGCCCTGGGCTTCAGTTCAAGATGTCGGGGAACGAAAGAAACGCCTGACTGAAGCGACACGGTGATCGTCACCGTGCGCAAGGAATCGGACAGCTTGCCTGCGACGTAGGGTGGGGCGAATGCTTCGGCCATGGCCGCGGCCGACAACACAGGCTCAACTGACTCGATGGACTTGGTGTCCTCCCGCAACGCGACTTTCTGAGCCGTCTCGTGGCTGCCCGCGCCCAGGTCGATAGCATCAGCAGCGGCGTAGCCATCTCCCTTCAGACGGGCGCGATGGACCTCCTCGTCCTTCTGTGTGCGGTTTCCGGTCATGTCGCCAAAAGGCGCCGGCAACGATTTGTTCGGGGTCCTGGCCAGCGCCTCCGTCGACAGGCCCATGCCGAAGGTCGCCCGTCTGTCCTTCGCGCCGGCTGGCAGGACTCCGCCGGCAAGTTCCGTGTCTGGATCCTCGGGCGGACCGTCGAAGGACGGCACAGGCGCCGCCGGGAAAGCGGGTGTTCCGGGCTCCGATGCTCTTTCCGGATGGAGTCCCGGCCGATCCCGCGCAGCCGTGTATCCGGATGATTCGTTGGGGGCGGCTAACAACAGATCCCCGCCCGTCTGCGGGCCGGCCGGGCCCGGCCCGGCTGCATACATTCCTTCCCGTGCATACCGCGGCTCCAAAAGAGATGTTTCACCTGGCGCCGGACCAGGTTCCGAATGACCGCTTGCCGGGCGGGTTGCCGTCGCTCCGTGCGCGGTCGCGGATCGATCGGATCGGACGTCCACGTCGCCGTCCGTGTCGCTGTGCAGTTCCCGCTTCGCCGGTTCAGCGGAGACATCCTCGGATGCCGACGGAGCCGCAGCGGACAAGGGGTCCGTGCGCTCTTTCGTCTCTACGATGGAAGAGGATACCGGGGCGCGTTCCTGTTCCATGTTCCGCAGAAGGATGGTGAAGAATCCGGCCACGACGGCGACTCCCGCGGCCGCGCGCAGCCAGCGGTGCTGTTGCGCAAGCCAGTCGGGCAGGAACGCGCGTGGAACCGGCTGCTTTCTGCGGAAGACTTCCGACCGCCTCTCCGCCGACAGCCTCGGTGATGCCGATGTCTCTGAGGACAATACATCCTTGAGAATGGCCACAGCCGGCTTGAGTTCGGACTCTGCAGCGCGGCAAACCGGACATGAGGCGAGGTGAGCGTCAAGCGCGGCCGCGTCGGATTCCGGCAGCTCGCCAACCAGCCGTTCGAGAAGCATTTCCTGTATGCGGTGGCAGTTCATTGTCTTCACGTCATGCCTGAGACGTTTGCCGCCCCGACTTCCTTCTTCAATCTTTTGGCCAGTTTCTTCACTGCGTGGTGGAGGATATTCCCGACATTGCCGGTTGTCCTGCGGGTCACGTCCGCTATTTCCCTGTAACTCAGCCCTTCCTGCAGACGCAGGAGCACGACCTGCTTCTCGCGCGGGTTGAGGCGAGCCAGCGCCCTGAACACCATTTCACGGCGTTCGTCCTGTGAAGCCGTATCGCCCGGGTCCGAGCCCGCCGGGTTATGGCAGGACTCCTCCCCGTGTTCTTCGTGAAGCACCGTCAGCCTTGCCTCGCGCCGCACATGGTCCACCGCTTCATTGTGGGTGACGCGGAAGAGCCAAGACTTCATGGCGCCCGGAGCTACCGAATCCATGTATCCGCCGCGGAAGCACTTGATAAACACGTTCTGGACAACGTCCTGCGCGGCAGAGGAACTGTTCACGAGCCGTGCCGCGTAGCGCAGTAACGCTGACTCGTGCTCTGTCATCAACGCCTCCATGCGACTCGCGCGCTTGTCGGCCTGCTGTTCCGACGCTTCCGCGCCTGATGTCATGCCGGATAGTTGCCTCTTTCTTCGCATAGACGTTTTCGGTGGCCTTGTTCTTCGGTGTTTTATCCGGAACGGGCCCCTTGTTCCAGCAAAGAGACGAGTTGCCGCCCGTTTTGCTTGTGCAGGCGGCGGCCAGCGGTCTATCCTCGCCCTTTTCACGCGGGGGGCGAAAGATGAACGATCACGAATGGATAGCGATCCTCGATTTCGGTTCGCAGTACAGCCAACTGATTGCGCGCCGCATTCGCGAGCAGCATGTCTACTCGGAACTCGTGCGCTTTGACACTCCTGCCGCCGAACTGGCGCGCCGCAAGCCTTCGGGAATCATCCTCTCCGGCGGCCCCAGCAGCGTGTTCGAAGCCGGAGCGCCGCTGGCGGACCCCGGCGTGCTTCGGCTCGGGATACCTGTTCTGGGTATATGCTACGGCATGCAGATGACCGCCAGGATGCTGGGCGGGACGGTGAGCAAGGGGAAGTCGCGCGAGTATGGGCGCGCCAGAATCGCTGTGGCCGATCACTCGAGCCTGTTCGCCGCGCTGCCTTCTGAGATGGACGTCTGGATGAGCCACGGCGATCAGGTCACGGCCATGCCGGCAGGTTTCAGGACGATTGCCGGCACAGGGACGTGCCCGAATGCGGCGATGGCCGACGCAGAACGGCGCATCTACGGGCTGCAGTTTCATCCGGAAGTCGTGCACACGCCCCTGGGTACCGACGTCCTCAAGCATTTCGTTTTCGACATTTGCGGTTGTTCCGGCGACTGGCAGATGGCCCAGTTTGCGAAGGACGCGATCGAATCCGTCCGGCAACGGGTGGGGGACTCGCACGTGGTCTGCGGACTGAGCGGCGGGGTTGATTCCTCCGTCGTCGCCGTGCTGCTTCACAAGGCCATCGGCAAACAGCTCCACTGCATATTCGTCGACAACGGGCTGCTCAGGTATGACGAGGCGCGCCAGGTTGAGGAGACGTTCGGAGAAGCGTTTGGGATAGACCTTCACGTCGCGCGAGCGGGCGACCTGTTCCTGTCCAAGCTCAAAGGCGTGACTGATCCGGAACAGAAGCGAAAGGTGATCGGCGCAACCTTCATCGAGATATTCGCGGCGGAGGCGCGCAAACTCGGAGACGCGCAGTTCCTGGCCCAGGGCACGCTGTACCCTGATGTGATCGAAAGCTCGTCGCCGATCGGCGGCCCTTCCGACACGATAAAGAGCCATCACAATGTCGGGGGTCTGCCGAAGGACCTGAAGTTCCAGCTCATCGAACCCGTGCGTGACCTCTTCAAGGACGAGGTGAGGGCCGTCGGGCGCGAGCTGCATATCCCCGATTACATTATCGAGCGCCAGCCGTTTCCTGGGCCCGGGCTGGCCGTGCGGATCATCGGTGAAGTCACCCCCGAGCGAGTGGCGATACTGCAGGAGGCTGACCTGCGTGTGCAGGAGGAGATTTCCAGGCTCCCGAATCACAGGGACATATGGCAGTCCTTTGCGGTGCTTCTGCCGGTCCGTACCGTCGGTGTCATGGGCGATTGCCGGACCTACGAAGACGTCTGTGCGCTGCGCGTGGTGCAGAGCGTGGACGGAATGACGGCGGACTGGTTCAAGGTGCCATACGATACGCTTGGCGCCATATCGAACAGGATCATCAACGAAGTGCGCGGAATCAACCGCGTGGTGTTCGATATCAGCTCGAAGCCTCCCTCGACCATCGAATGGGAATAATGGCCCCGGTTCGACTCGTATCGCTGGCGAGCCCGACGGCTAGAACAAGCCCTGGCTCAGGAGCCGGTAGATCACGGGGCCGAGCAGTATAAGAAACACCGCCGGGAAGATGAAGAACATGAGCGGGAAGAGCATCTTTACCGGCGCCTCGTTCGCCAGCTTCTCCGCGCGTTCGAAGCGCCGGAGACGGATCTGGTCCGACTGAATGCGCAGTATGTACCCGACGCTCACGCCCAGTTCATCAGCCTGGATAAGGGCGTGCACAACCGAACGAAGGCTGGGCAGGTTCACGCGTTGCGACATCTCCCGAAGCGCGTCACGTCGCGTTTTTCCGAGCTGAATTCCGCGGATGACGCGGATTAGCTCCTCGCCCAGCGCGTCAACCTGCCGTCTCTCCACGCAGCGTTGAAGAGCGCTCATGAAATCCATGCCCGCCTCAACCGACAAAGTCAGGAGGTCCAGGATGAACGGCAAGGACTTCTGGATGCTGCGGTGTCTTGCCTGCAGCGACCTGTGGAGCCACAGTCCGGGGTATGCCGCAAACCACAGCAGGCCGGCGAGGTGGAAAAGCATCTGCATCCGGCGCATGAAAGAGTCATCCGGGACCGAACGCATTGCCATGAAGACCAATCCACACCAGAAGACGCCGTAAATGCCCGGCATGAGAATCCGCAACGCCATGAATTCGCCGTCCGAAAGAAGTCCGTCGAACCCCGCGGAGACCAGTTCCCCGGCTGTCTTTTCCCTCGTTCTCCGGAAGGCTGGCCGGTCAAACAGCGGCGCGAAAGTTGGCGCGAGCGGAAGAACGAGGCGGATGAGCATGGGCAGAGAGCGTTGCTGGCGACGGCCGTCGGCCAGGGTGACATAGGTCATCTGCCGCGCGATGACGGCCGCATACCACGCGAGGCCGCCTGCGCACAGCGCCCACAGGACGCTTACGATGTATGTTACGGGTTCCAGTGAGGTAGGTTCCATCAGACGTCTATGTTCACGATCTTCCTGATGATCATGCCTCCCGATGCCACAAGCAGGACAACCGCCGCGATCACCGCGATGCCGACCCCGGAATAAAGGAACGGCATCATCAGGTCGGGGTCAACAATCATGAGCACCACGCCGATGATGACAGGCATCGAGCCCACGACGAAGCCCTGCAGCCGGCCCTGGGCCGTCAGGGTCCGGATTCGGACCTCAATGCGCATGCGTTCGCGTATTGTGTGCGCAATGCGCTCGAACACCTCGGTAAGGTTTCCGCCCGTCTTTCGGGCTGTTTCGATGGCCATTACGACCAGCGACAGGTCGTCGCTGCCGACGCGGCGCTCCATGTTCCTCAGCGCCTCGTCGAAGCCGACGCCTATGCGGGTTTCCTGTACGAAGACACTGAACTCCTGAGAGATCGGGACTTCACCGTCGCGCACCACGATTTCGAAACTCTGGGTGATGCTGAAGCCCGCCTTCAGCGCGTTGCTCATCGTGACAAGCGTGTCCACGAGCTGCTCGTTGAACTTTTGCAGCCGCCGTTTCTTCAGTATCCGCAGGACCAGGTGCGGAAGATGAAGAGCGCCGAATCCTGCGATTATCCCGAACATCAGTCCGACGGTTATGCCGCGCAGCGAAGTGAGACTTCCGGTGAGAAAAAACACAAACGCGAACGCGATCCCGGCCAGTGCCCAGCCAGCCTGCGCGATCTGCCGCGCCGGCACGAACTGGAATATTTCCTCAAACTGGCGGGCGACATGCTCCGAGTAGGTGCCGGAGTATGTCTCCGCGCTTGCATACACGTTGCGCAGGATCAGATGGATGAGCAGCCCCACGCAGAACCCCGCAAGGAGCGCAATGGCGGTTATGGACATCCATTCCATCAGTTCAACTCAGTCCTGCGCGCGGCATTGCCGACCGTGTGTCGGTGGCGCTCGCGGCGCGCGGGTCGAACATGGCCCTGTTGATCGTCATGCCTTTCGCGGCAAGATCCTCGACGAATGTGGGGACGGCGCCGGTGGGTGCGAACCGACCCAGCACGTGGCCCGAGGCGTCGAGGCCGGTCTGCGTGAACTCGAAGATGTCCTGCATCGTTATCTGGTCGCCTTCCTGTCCGACTATCTCCGTGATGCGAACGACCTTTCTCGATCCGTCGCTCATCCGCGATTCGTGGATTATGATATCTACGGCCGAGGTTATCTGTTCCCGGATCGCGCGCACGGGCAGGTCCATCCCCGCCATCAGAACCATTGTTTCCATTCGCGAGATGACGTCGCGCGGCGAATTGGCATGGACCGTTGTCAGCGATCCATCGTGGCCGGTGTTCATCGCCTGCAGCATGTCCAGCGCTTCCTGGCCGCGGCACTCGCCAACGACTATGCGGTCAGGACGCATGCGCAGCGCGTTGCGCACGAGGTCGCGGATCGTTATCGCCCCGCGCCCCTCGATGTTCGGGGGGCGCGCCTCGAGCCTGACCACGTGATCCTGGTTCAAGCGCAGCTCCGCCGCGTCCTCGATGGTGATAATCCTGTCCGTCGGCGGAAGGTAGGCGCTCAGGACGTTGAGAAGGGTCGTCTTTCCCGAGCCTGTCCCGCCGGAGACGATGATGTTCTTGCGGAGCAGCACGCATATCCGCGCGAACTCGGCCATATCGCGCGTCAGCGTGCCGAACCTGATCATGTCCTCGTCCGAGAAAGGGGTCTTGGAGAACTTGCGGATGGTGAGGCATGGGCCGACAAGCGACAGAGGATGGATTATGGCGTTCACGCGCGAACCGTCGGGCAGTCTCGCGTCCACGTACGGCTGGCTTTCGTCGATGCGTCTGCCGATGGGTGAAACTATGCGCTCAATGATCGCGAGAACGGAACTGTCATCCATGAAAGACATCCCCGTACGCTCGATCCGGCCCTTGCGCTCAACGTAGATGCTGTTCGGGCCGTTCACCATGATTTCGGTTACTTCCTCGTTCTCGAGAAGGTCCTCGAGCGGCCCCAGCCTGACGGCTTCGTTGTATATCTCGCGAATGAGTTCATCCTCGCGGATTCCGGACGGAAGGCGTGAAGAGACCTCGTGCACTATCGCAGTGATCGTATCCTTTGCGCGCTTGTTGAGGTCCTCGCGCTCGATCCGCGCCGCCGTAAGGCGCTTGATGTCGAGCCTGGCCAGGAGTTCACGGTGTATCTCCTGCTTCACGGCCTGGCGCTTGCGAGTCTCGGTGTCCTGTTCCGGATCGGCGCCGACGTCGGGTGCCCGTTCAGCCGTTGCCGGGCGGGCGGGTGCGGGCGGGGGTGCGGCAGGAGCTGCGGCAGGCGGCGGGGGAACGCTTATGCCGCGAACCGCCAGACCGAAGGGGCCTATATGGATTTCCTCCTGCGGTTTGACCGCGACACGGTTCCGAACGCGGTTGCCCGAAACAAAAGTGCCGGCCGACGACCCCAGGTCCTCTATCCATACCGAATCAGGCTGGATCGTCAGGATGGCATGGCGCGAGTCAACCTCTTCGTGCGGAAGCCTGATCCGGCACTCGGGATCGCTTCCGACCGTGTAGACGCCGGGTTCGATCTCGAATGTCTTCGGATCCCTGTCCGGCCGCCTTATTTCGAGGTGGATTGTGAATTCCATTTATTACCGCGCGGGATCAGAGATCCTTCTTGTGACGGATGGTTTTCTGTCTGAAGAGGTTCAGGGCTGGCAGATTCGTCTCAAGCTCGCTGAAGTCAACTTCCGGCAGATCCTTCTCGAAGCTGACGTCAGACGGGTTGCGCAGGGAAAGGGTAAGGCGGCCCTTCATCTGTTGGGCAAAGACAAGGAGTTCGGCCTCCCGGGGTGTTACCTCGACGGTGACCGTGCTGTAGTTGCTGTTGCGGCTGCGTCTGGACGAACGCTGGCTTGCCAGCTCCTGGCCGGTCGCCAGCACGCTCACATCCTGCAGAACGGTCAGGGTGACGGTCTCCATTTCTCCTTCGACTTTCTTCGACGGAAAGAAGAAAGAGCCGAGGATGTCCACGCGGTCGTTCGGCTGCACCAGGCTGCTGACTGCCGAGGCGCCGCCGACGGCCAAAGAAACCGCGCGCAGCCCTGGCCTGACGAGCACGGCAAGGGTCGCGGCCGATGCGCCTCCCTCTATGTCCGACCAGAACATCGCTTCGCCCTTCGCGACGCGGAACAGGGTCCTGCGGCCGATGAGCATATCCGCGTCGTCAGCCGTCACGACATGGCCACGTACAGAGGTTTCCATTTCATACACGGTCTTCTTTCTGAGATCCTTGCGCGCAAGGATCGTTCCTTCCGGTATGTCCTCGTTGGCGACTATCACGTCAATCTGACGGGCGTTCTTGTAGAAGTCGCGCCGCATCTGCTCGTATTCGTTGTGCTTTCCGCGCAGATACTGGAAGGTGAGCAGGAAGGCTAGAACGCCGACGACGATTGCCACGATGGGGACTATCTTTTGTTTCATATCGGCTCCGCGGTATTGTTGCCCTTCAGTCGGGCCTATTTAGTTCATTGAACGTCTCTTGTGCAACAGCGTAATCCGGGTCTCTCCGGTGTCGGGCGAAGTTTCGGCCATGCAGCAGCACACTTCTTCGCCGCGCAGGTAGACCGTCATGCCGGCCCCGCCGGCATCGCCGGTTGCGGGGAACGCCGGCTTCCATCCGGCCGCCTCGAGCCTGTCCGCGTAGTACGACCGGACCGCGCCGGGAGCATCGGGGGTCACGCTCACAGAGAGGGACGTGCGGCGGTCCTTTTGCTCGGCGAAAAAGGAAGGGCTGCTGCCTGGATAGGCCGGCAGGGCGGTGAGGAGATGCTTCTCAGGCGGTTTGCCTGATTCCTCGAATGCGGACCGGGTCTGTTCGACGCAGAAGAGAATGCTCTCGTGCCTGGCTGTAAGACGGATGGCGATGAACCGGTAGTGTCTGCCGCCGGACTCGGCTGCGCCGGCCGCCATGGCGGCGCCTGATGGAACCAGCGCTCCCGAGCCCACTGCCTCGTTCATCCGCCGCGCCAGCCCGGAGATATCTGCCGGGCACGCGAAGACGGTCAACTCGCCCGGCGCGCCGTTGATCGACATGGCGCCGGAGTACACCGACGTGCCGCCAAGGGACTCAACCGCACGCCGGGCCTCGCCGGCGCGTCCCCACCGGAAAAACACGCGGGCTTCCGCCCGGCGTGGAATAGCGGCCAGCAGCGCAACGCAAACGGCAGCTCGAAGTGCGAAGCGGAACATCGGGATCGGGGAGTGGTTCGGCATGACTCAGTAGATGCCCTTGGTCCAAGTCATCCACACATCGCTGCGCAAGTTGATCTCGCCGGAGGAGGGGGAGTAGAGAAGTTTCCGGATCAGCGAGTACTCGGGCGAAGTAAGGTCTATGTCCGTTTCCGCCGCGCCGTAAGCAAGGCCGAAGACATCCGAAGGGTTGACGCTGCTGCGCAGTTGCGCGGTCCGGTTGTCCGGTATCCTGTCCATGAGGTCCCATTCCTCCGCGCCGCCTGCGCGGCTGACGACGCGCGAGGTGAACTCCGCCGAGGACCCGTCGATGGAGACATCGTCCCTGGTCATCCGTTTTCCGTCGCCGAGTTTCGTTCCGCCGCCTGGATTCGAGATCGCGGGCCCGGTCTGCCAGTCCTCGATGTACTCAGGCCCTCCGCCCGCCGGCAAAGGCGGCTCGATATCCCACAGAGCCGTGATGCCCGCGGCCTGCCTCGCCTGGACCATGATGTCGGTATGCCGCCTGGCTATGCTCGTCACCTCCAGCAGTCCAGCGCAAAGCGCCAGGACTGCAACCATCCCGACGAGCAGTTCGACCATGGACTGCCCCGAGCGCACGTCCGGCTGCATCGGCCGCCTGTAGACAACGCCAGTCATCAGTGTCCTCTCCGGCGCCCGCCGCTTCCGCTTCCGCCGCCGCCCCCGCCACCACCGCCCCCGCCGCCGCCCCCACCGCCGCCAGGCACATGGCAGCGGCTGCTGTAGAGGCGAAGCCATTCAATACCCTCCAGCCTGAACGACGGCACTTCCCACGTGCGGAGTTGGTTGCAGTACCAGCATGAGGGCAGGCTGCCAGGGCCTTGCAGGATGTACGTCGGAAGGTGGTCCTCTATGTGGATTCTCCACTCGAGGTCATAGCCGCCGCCTTCCTCGGAAGAGGAGGCGTCGAGCGGTATCAGGTGCACTTCGTGAAAAGCCGGCAGGACAAGCTGGTAGTCGTTCGGCCTGTCTCGCTCGTTGAGAAAGCCGAACGGTTTTGCCGCCGCCGTCCACTTTATTACGTTCGAAACCATTGTCCCGCCCGGTCCGGGCGTCAGGCGTTCGAAGCCGGCTTCCACGCGCACCGCCGCATCGGCGCCGGCATAGTCGTACTGGCGCTTGACTGGGCCGGCGGCGGGGAAGGGGTAGTCGCCGCTCAGTGACATTGAGTCCCATCGGCTCCACGCCGGCCCGTAGCAGTACCAGACCGACTCGGCGTCCAGACCGCCGGCGGAGGCCGGACGATCCAGTCCTCGATCGTCGGCAATGGCATCGATGTCCTCAAACGGTACGAGATTCGTCACCGAAGCAGTCAGCCTCACCAGCCCCATGCCGAATATCTCGCTGTTCACAGGCTGCACATTCTGCGGTTCAGGGAGAGGATCATCGTTCTCCCAGTAGGTGAAGGCATCGTAATCGCGCAGCAGATCGTACGCGTTCCTTAGAAACCAACACCAGTTTCTGCTGGCTATGGCGTCGTAGAAAGCCGGCATGAGCAGGTAATGCCCGCCGACACGATCGGTGTAGTACTTCACGTTGTCTGCGCCGGCCGCCACCCCGTTGTCGGCTATGGCGTCGAGCATGTCGGCGTACTCCTCCCATGCGCCGACATAGGGCGGGTCGAACACCTGAGTGTAATCATCGCGGACCTTTGCCGCGTGTTCCCTGAGTATCTGGTCGAACGTCTCGTTTCTGTAGATCTTGTTGTTCTTTGCCGCCTGCTGGCATGCCGAGTATGCGATCAGGGGGCCGACGAAACAGAGGCGCGCCTGCAGGTTTGTCACGCTTGACGCGGTGGCGCGGTCGTTGTTCGCCAGCGCGACGGCGTGCATGATGTTCAGGTCTCCAATCAGGTTCAGCGTTATCCCCTGCCATCGCGCCGCCATCAACGCCGCCGAATCGCCGGCGTTCTGGCTCATGAATCGGATCTGGAATATCTTGTGCAGGTCCAGATTCCAGATGACGGCGAAGAAGAGAATGACAAGGGCCATCAGCAGGAAGAGGATCGTCTGGCCCTTCCGTCGGCGTCTGGTGTCAGAGCATTTGGTCATCGAGGTAGGCCGCATAGTGGTTCTCGATTGCGGATGAGCCTTCCATCCGTACTTCGTCGCCGGCGTAGAATGCGCGATGGGCCGGCATCTTCAGCGGGTAATCCTGCCACACGCGCACTCGGATCAGCGCCATATTCGTGGTGGCAGCCCTGTGATCGGAGTAGATCGCGTCCCAGTCCTCGTAGTTCAGCACGGCAAAGCCGTCGTCAAGGCTGTCGCTGCCGAGAAAGTCCGGGATGCGGGTGCGCTCGATTCGGTGCTGGTCCGACTCAGGCTGCTTTGCAAGGGCGAAATCCCAAACCTCTCCCGGACGCATGCTCGCCAGCGCGTCGCGCAGATCCTGGTCAACGCGTGGCACATCGGGCTCGATCAATCGGCCGGCGTTCGGGATGCAGCCGACCCTGATGGTTTTCTCGACCATGGACCAGTTGAAGCCTACCGTCTTGGCCCGCGCGCCGCGGGCTGCCGCGTGATGCAGGACTTCCCTCGCCGCGTGAAGCTGTGAAACCTGGATAAGGCCCGCGAGCAGAAGGCAGACGACCAGCATTGAGATCGTCGTCTCAAGCAGAGACTGACCGCCCCGGCCAGCCGTCTTCGCGGCTGGTCGGGCGTGTGTGCTCGAGTCTGTCCTGTTGGAGCGCATGGCTCCGGCGCGCGGGATCAATTCCCGCCGTCGGCGTCCATGTTCTTCAGCCAGTCGTGAGAGCTGGTCTGAAGGGCGGCATCCTTCGCCGAGTCGTCGCCGCCGAGTTCGGCCACTGCGCCGCCGAGCTTCGCGCGAATCGTGTCACCGAACACGCCGAATATTGCTATTGCGGCAATCGCGATGATCACCACGATGATGATGTATTCCACCATCGTCTGCCCGCTCTTCCTGTTGCGCATCCGTTTCATCCTCCGACCTCCGTGCTGTTTATGCCCCGCCTCGTCACCGCCCAAAGCGTTCGTTACGGGTACTCGGACGCCACAAGATCAAGCACCCGGACACCGTGCTCCCGATATGTATACAGAAAGACCGCAAGAATGGCAACTGCGCCGACCAGAACAACCGCGCCGACAACGTACTCGATGGCGGCCTGGCCGCTTCTTGATCCGGCCGGGCACTTGCTTGACACAAGTCGCAAAGCGCTAAGTGTTTGCGCCATCTTCATCACATCGCAGGCTAGCACCTTGACTGCACTGTGTAAACAGGTAACATGGCAGCTCATGCGGCTGATCGGCAACACCATGAGCGCGCCGCGCCGCGTTGTAGCACCTGTTGCCAGCCGGCATGCAGGGCGACACGCAGAGGACAGTCAGCGCCCCTGCCGTTTGCCTGTCCCGCTGTGTTAACGCAGGATGGAGGGGGAATCTTGCATCGAATTGACTCTTTTTTCAGCCGCGGATGCCTGTTCCTGGCCGGTGTCATCATTGCGGCATTGCCGGCCTTTGCCGCCATAAGAGTGTGCCCGCGGTGCGGTCATGAACTTGGCGCCGCCGCGGTTCAGTGCTCACACTGCAACGCTTCGACCCCGCTGCCGCCTGCGCCGGAGCCCGTGCGGGATTCCGTTGAGGGCTGCACGCTTACACCCGACGGCAAACTTCAGTTCATCGACGGGAAGATCGTGGATCTGGAAATCGAGGAGGGCATGAGCGTTGGCCGGGACGGCGACGGCGATGCGGCTTACTACTTCTTTCGCAACGCCATGGCGCTGCAACTGCTCGCGGACCCATCGCGGGACGAAGGGCGCACCGCGCGCCTGACCGAGCTCATAGGTCGCTGCGGCGAACGCGGAGGCGGAGTCAGGGCGGTATGCGCGGACTGCAACGGAACCGGCCGCGCGGTGTTGAGCGGCGGCACCACCCGGCGCGACACCACGAGGCTCGTCGCGTCGTCGCTGCCGTGCCAGACATGTTCCGGGCGCGGGTTCATGATCCACTTCGGCGCGATCAACGAGCGGAAGTACCAGATCGGTCAGGCGTGGAGCAGGTACATGCTGAAGCAGCAGAGCAGGCTCTTCACTTCCGTCGGAAACGCGTGGCTGCCCAGAACGATAGAAAACCGCCTGAGCGCCACCCAGCGCGCCGCGCTCAAACGCGCAACCGCTGATGCATGCGCGGATTGCGCCGGGATCGGAAGAACGCAGTGCCGCCGCTGTTCCGGCAGGGGGCTGGTCCCGTGCTCGAATTCCAAGTGCGATAGAGGCAAGGTTCGGTCGGTTTCCGAGACCGGCATCTCCAGGACGAAGCTGACCCAGACCAAGCCATGTGACGTGTGCGGGGGGCGGGGGACAATCTCATGTTCCGCGTGCTCGGGGCAGGGAAGCGTTCTCTGCTCGAAGTGCGATGGCCGCGGTTTTCCTCCCTCGTGCGACCGTTGCGGAGGGCAGGGGGTGATTGATTGCTCACGGTGCAAGGGGCAGGGCGTATCCGGCGGAGTGCCGTGCTCATACTGTGCCGGCGACGGCAAGACCGAGTGCGGTTCCTGCGGCGGGGACGGGCGGAGATAGCCAATGCCTGACTTGCAGATTGACGGATTTGAACTCATTGAACGCCTGGGCGAGGGCGGCTCTTCAACCGTCTGGAAAGCCCGACAGGTGTCTCTCGACCGGACCGTCGCCATCAAGACATATTCAGTCCACCCGGCTCAGGACCCCTCGGTAATGGACAGGTTCCGCGCCGAGGCGCTTTCCGCCGCGAAGCTCAAGCACAACGGCATAGTCCAGGTCTACGACGCGGGGGTGCATCAGGGGACTGTCTATATCGTCATGGAGTACGTGGCCGGTTACACCGTGGGCGAATGGCTCCGGCGAAAGGGGCAACTTTCGGAGTCTGACGCGCTGCTGGTGGCTGAATGCGTTACCGACGCACTGCAGTATGCGTGGGACAAGGAACGCATCGTCCACTGCGACATCAAGCCTGACAACATCTTCATTGACGCTGACGGTGCGGTGAAGGTCGGGGATCTAGGACTCGCGCGAATCGGTGCCGTGGAGGCGGAAGCAAGCGACGAGGTGACAGGCACTCCTGCCTACATTTCCCCCGAGCAGGCCATGGGCGAGCCTTCTCTCGACTTCAGGGCTGACATATACTCGCTCGGAGCGACTCTCTACCACCTGGTTTCAGGACGTCATCTCTTTCACGGGCGCAGCGAGGACGACCTGCTGCAGCTCCAGGTCAGCGGCCAGGATGAGGACCCGACTGACGCGAATCCCTCTGTATCCGTCGCCATGTCCGCGTTGATTGAGAGAATGCTGGCAAAGAAGCCGGCGGACCGTCATCCGTCCTGGCAGGCAGTCCGCGACGACCTTGCGCTTGTCAGGAAAGGCCGTCTCCCCAGGCACGTTCTCACGAAGGGAACCATCTCCAGCGTAGCCAGAAGCACTAAGCGCCGCATGCCGGGCACGCGCCGTCGAAGGCCGGCAAGGATGCCGGCGGCGGAAATGTCAACCTCCGCAAGGCCCTTTGTTGTTCTGGTAACGATCGGGATCGGGGCGCTGCTTGCGATCGTGATCTTCGCTGCTTCCAGGCTGGCGGCGAGGACGTCACCCCGGCCCACGGCTGCGCCGGCTGCGGGTACGAGGACTGGGCAGTTGCCGGCGCACCGCCCAGAGCAGCAGGATCGAGCTGAAGCCGAGGCCGCCATGTTGTGGGAAAAGACCTCTCTCTGGCTGAAAGCCAATCGCGGCAACTACGACGAATCCCTGAGCAAACTCACGGTCGTGGCTTCGCAGGCTGTCGGCACCAGGTACGCCCTTGAAGCGGAGGCGGAAATGCGACGCCTGAAGTTGGAGCGCCGGAAGAGCGCTGACGATGTCATTCGGCAACTGGAAGTACTCGCATCGCCGCATATCCTGGAACGGACATTTGACGAGGCCGCGGCGGTCTACGAAGGATACTCCGGCCCCCTCGCGAGCGAGACCTGGGCCGCCAGGGCGGATGCCGCCCGCCAGTTGAGGGCGCGGCAGATCGAGGAAGCGTCCTCGGCGGCGAGTCCGCCATCCAAACCGAAACCGGTGCCTGATCCCGCCGCGCGGATAGACGAGTGCATGACGGGCCTAGCGAAGCTGCTTCTTTCCGATGGATCCGTGGCGGGCTTGAGATTCCTTTCAGCGCAACTGACAGACCCCGTTCTTGCCGCCCCCTCAAGCGGCATGGCCGCCGTCAGGGAGATTGTTTCGGAAGCTGCCGATACGGACGCGAGAATACTTGATTCCTTCAAAGCCCAGTGCGGCCGGACTGGGACGGTCTACCTGAACGCCGGACCAAGAACGCTGACGGTCAACGCGGTTGAAGACGGCGTAATCAAGGCCACCCAGTCAGCCGCCGGGGGTGCGGCGGGCATAGGCATTACCTTCTCGCTTCGCGATCTGTCCCTGCGTGAACACCTCGCACGCATGGGCGATGACAGCAGACCGGGCGTGTCCCTGGAGAAGGGGCTGATGGCTCTTCGATCCGCATCGAAAGAACACGCAAAGGCTTTCTTCGACAAACTGCCGGATCCGCTGAGGTCGGCCCTCATGGCGGAACTCGGCGCGGCGCCGGTCGAGGCAGGCGCCACAAGCGAACACACGGATGCACCAGGGTCACCGGTCGATCCGCAGGCGCTTCGGGCTGCCATACTGGACAGGAACAAGACAGTGACTCCGGCCGAGCTGGTCATCACCCCGGGGAGTGACGGGTCAATCCGGGAAATAAGGATCGTTTCGCCGTTTCTGTCAGACATCTCTCCGATCGCCGATGCGGGGAGTGTGGCGTCCGTCATATGCAGCGGAGCGGATCCGAATGACAATCTAAGCCTGGATCCGGTGTGCATCCTTCAGGACATATCCCCGCTGCGCCGCGTCTCCATGAATTCCCTCAATATTGCGCTCACGTCCGTCAAGGACCTGACCCCTCTCCGCGGCGCTCAGTTGAGAAGTCTCAACATCAGGTCCACCGGGGTGAGTGACCTGGGTCCCCTGGCAGGCATGCCGTTGGAGCGTCTGAATATTAGGTTCAATCCGGTGAAGAGCCTCACTCCACTGCGCGGGATGCGACTCAGGGTGCTGGATGCGTACGGAACGGAGATATCGGACCTGTCGCCGATCTGGAGGATGCCGCTGGAATCGCTGGATGCGGGGCGCACCTCAGTCAGAACACTGGTTCCCCTCAAGGAGATGCCTCTGCATCATCTCAACCTGTCCGGCACGCGGGTGTTCGATTTCAGCCAGATCAGGGGTATGCCGCTGGAGACGCTGGACCTCTCCGACACTCAGTTCAGAGACACGGCGCTGTTGTCAGGAATGCCGCTCCGCAGGCTGATTCTCGCCAGGACAAACGTCGGCGATCTTGGAGGAATCTCAGGAACACGACTCGAGGAGCTTGATGTGGCGGGCACCGTCATAGGAAATGTTTCAGTCCTGGCCGGCATGCCGCTTCGCTCCCTCAACCTTTCGGGGACACGGGTGAATGATCTTTCACCGCTTTCGCAGTCACCACTGGTTTCGCTGAATGTTTCCGGGACGGATATCCGGGACCTGGAACCCCTCTCCGGACTGCAAACCCTGCGCAGCCTGAATCTGAACGGCACCGACGTGAGGATTCTCTATCCGCTGATAGGGCTCAATATCGAGTCTCTCGACATCCGCGGAATACGATCCAAGGAAAAGGGCGTTGTACGGCGCCTGCCCCTGAAACACCTGTGGACGGACAGGGACGACGAAGAAGCAGGCATGAAGATGCTGAGAGCCATTCCCACCCTGAAGACCCTCAACGGCCAACCGGTCAATCGCTGGTGACGTTCCCGGCCAGCCTGTAAGGAACGCGCAGGACGCCCTTCTCGCAGATTATCCCCGCAATCAGTTCCGCCGGGGTCACGTCAAAAGCCGGCGAATACACCTTGACTCCCGGCGGAGCCGTTCTACGGCCAAAGCCCTCGGTCACTTCCTCAGCCGCGCGCTCCTCGATCGGTATATCCGCCCCTGTAGCGCATTTCGCGTCAAAAGTGGAGGATGGCGCCAGCACATAGAAGGGGATTTTGTGGTGCTTCGCCAGCACGGCCACGCCGTAGGTTCCGACCTTGTTCGCCGCGTCGCCGTTCGCCGCTATGCGGTCCGCGCCGACCATCACCGCGTTGATGCGCCCCTCTTTCATTACCTGCGCCGCGGTGTTGTCGCAGATAAGCGTGACGTCTATGCCGGCCTGTCGCAGTTCCCACGCCGTGAGTCGCGCGCCCTGAAGCAGCGGACGTGTTTCGTCGGCAAACACACTGATCCGCATGCCCAGCGCCGCAGCTTCGTAAACAGGGGCAAGGGCCGTGCCGAACTCGGAAGTGGCCAGCCCGCCGGCATTGCAGTGCGTGAGCACGCAGTCGCCATCCTTAAGGAGAGCCACTCCGTGCCTGCCGATCGCCCGGCACATTGCGGCGTCTTTATCACGCATCGCGCATGCTTCGGCCACGAGCAGTCCGGCCAATGTCTTCCCGTCGCATCCGCCGTCGCAGGCCGCGCGCGCCGACATTCGCATCCGTTCGATCGCCCAGAAGAGATTGACCGCGGTGGGGCGGGACGTCGAGAGCCTGTCGGCCGCCCGTTCCGCGGCTGCGAGAACCGATGCGACACCCTCATGGGCGGCGGCCTGAGCCGCTGCCGCCACGCCCATCGCAGCGGCGATCCCGATCGCGGGCGCGCCGCGGACCCTCAGCGAACGTATCGCTTCCCACATGACGTCCGTGTCGGTGGTCTCGATGTAGCGGGTCTCGAGCGGCAGCAGTGTCTGGTCCAGTATACGGACGCGCCCGGGGACGGCGCTGCCGGCCTCGTCGGGTATCCATTCAACCGACAGGGGGATCTGTCTCCGCGTATTCTTCATTCCCGCGGAGACTACGCAGAGGTCGCGGGGAGAGCAAGAAGTTGCTGCCGATGGATGGAGCCAGCTGTCGGGGTCGAACCGACGACCTGCTGATTACAAATCAGCATACAAAGGCCGTAGGCCAATACGTTTGTGCAGGCTGCTATCCTTTTGCAGTTGACACCCCGCCCCGGTTGCGCGATTGTTGCGCCAGTAACGGACAACAAGCGGCGGAAGGGGGCGAGGATGAAGACGCGCAAAGGCTGGCTGGTGAAGCGGGGCAAGACCTATCACGCGGCATGGAAGGTTTCCGGCAAGCTGTTCACGAAGTCCACCGGCAAGACCGACAAACGCGAGGCCACGACCCGCCTTGCCGAGATCATGCGGCCGTTTCTGGTCGAGGATGAAGCGCGGACCTTGGAGACGGTAAAGGCGCGTATCGAGGGCGCGAAGGCGGAGCTTGCCAAGATCGAGGAAGAACGGAATCCGCCGCCGATTCTGGCCCGCGTATGGGATTGCTTCATGGCTTCACCGGCCCGGCCGGATTCGGGCGACGCGACCTTGCGCCAGTATGAAGCCGAATGGAATCGTTTTGCGGGCTGGCTGTCCCGTGAACATGCAGACGTGCAGCACCTTCACGAAGTCACGCCGGGAATGGTTGCCGACTACGCGCGCGACCTGGCCGCCGCCAAGGTGAGCGCCAGCACGTTCAATCAGCACCGCAACCTTCTCCGCATGCTATGGCGAGTCCTGGCCGATGAATGCCGCCTTGCATCGAATCCCTGGGATAAGATCATGCCGCGCAAGTTGAACGCCTTGGCGACCCGCAAGCGCGACCTGACACGAGCGCAATACGATGCCCTGCTGTGCGCCGTGGCAAAAGATTCGGACTTGCGCGACCTGTTTGTCCTGCTGGCGTGGACGGGGTTGCGGCTGGCCGATGCGGCCCTGCTGAAATGGGGCGCTGTGGACTTCGCCCGCCGCGTTCTGACTGTGGCACCCATGAAGACCGCCAGACGGCAAGGCAAGATCGTTCACATTCCGCTGTGGCCCGCGTCCTTGGAAGTCTTGAACCGACGGCAGGAAGGTGAAGCGCTTGATGCCCGCCGGTTAGTCTTCCCGGCGCTGGCGGAAGACTACAAACGCGACGCTTCCGCCGTGTCGAAACGCATATCGGCCGCCTTCGAGCGTGCCGGAATCCAGACAACCGAGACCAGAGCGGAACGTGGGCGAGGGGTTGTATTGTACGGGGCGCATTCGTTCCGGCACCTGTTTGTCACGGCCGCGACCGCCGCCGGCATGCCTGCCGCGATGATAAAGAGCATCACGGGACACGCAACCGACGCCATGCTCGAACACTATCAGCACCTTGGCGCGGACCTGGCCAGCGAGCTTGCCGCGAAGATCGGCAACGGCACAACGCTGGCCCTGCCTCCGGCGGACCCCGCCGCCCTGCCTCCGGCGCGAATGATCGAGGCGGAGCGCGTCCGGGCGGTCGTTGAGAAGTTGAACGGAAAGAACTGGAAGGAAGTCAAAGCAGAGTTGAAAATGATGATTGCCGCCGACTAGCTATCGGCGGAAGTCCTGGGGGCGTGTGGCCTATCCCGCCGCCCCTGGGCGTTCTGATAGGAGAACGAAGACCATGAAGACGAAACGAGCGAGACCGAAGACCAAGACGAAGACCACCGCGGGCGCACGCAAGGCCCGCCAGACCGCTGGCACGGACAAGGCCGGGCATCCGCCGCCGGCTGAGACCTGGGTTGAAGTGGACGGCGAGCGCCGACGCCTTTACGCGA